>NZ_JAAORD010000001.1:707602-1061403 GCF_017696205.1 Prochlorococcus marinus XMU1402
AATTTGAAATTTAAGATATATTTATCTCTTGAAAGGTATTACTGGTACTTCAATTAATTTACCATTATTTAGATCGAATCTTTTCTTTCGCAAATTTTTTATGCAAGTTAAGTGCCTCTTCTCATTCTTACAAAATCTTTTTATTTGGTAATCAGTTAAAGAGAAGGATTTATCGCCGGATATGACTAAAACGAATAAAAATAAACACAAATTTATTGCTAATTTCATTGATTTTCTGGATACTTTAGTAACTTTGAATAAAGATTAAATCTAATTACCATTATAAATGTCTATAATTTCTTTTAATTCATCTTTACTTAAGTCTGTTGAAATAAAAACTTCTTGAGCTGTTTTCCCCTTTCTTGCAATGGCTTTATATCCGTTAATAGTTTTAACCGATAATCTTATAGTCAATTTTGATGATCTTCCTCTTGCTTGGGATATCACGGCAGGAGTTATTGTCTTGATATTTGTGTTAAGAGCTAATTTTCTCAATATAGGAATTAAACCATCTATGTTCGTACTATGGTTTAATACTAACCTGCCCATTTTGTTATTCTATATTATGAAATTGTGTTTCTGAGACTTTAAATTTAGCTAAGAAATGATTAAAAATATTTGAAATTCTGTTATATTTGGTTAAATGCTTTAAATCTAATGATCTTTCAACTCGGATGGGCCGCATTAGCTGCAATTTTTACTTTTTCAATTGCTATGGTTGTTTGGGGTAGAAATGGTGATGGCTCTATTGATATATGATTTCACTTTTAAAATATGAATCTTTTTTAAGTAAATTTCTAATATATACATCTTTCACTTTGCTTATTTTCATAACATTTGCTGTAACTTATATAACTTATATTTCTTGGAAAGATAAAAGAAGATTGAAGCAATAGTTTCTATCTTTTTATGTCTTTTTTCTTATCCTTTAATCTTAGTTCTTCAATTAATTCTTTTGCTTGTTTCAATTTGGAGATACTACTTTTGTAGATTCCAATATCTTTTTCTACTTTATTAGTAGGTAGGTTTAAACTTTCAAAAATATTTATGATTGCCTTATTAATTTCAGTTTCATTTTTCCCTTTTAAATCGTGGGATTCTGAGATTAGTATATACATTCCCAAGATCAATATCCTTGAGGGATAAAGTTTAGTATCATACTTTTCTTTTAGCAATTTTAATATTTCTTCTGATGATTTATCTTTAAATTCTAATTGAGATTTTTGCGATATTTCTTTAATTTTCTTACCTTCAAAATTTGAAGAACTACATAAGGAATCAAAAAGAAGATCTAAATGTTTCTCAGGCTCGTATCCTTTCAATAATTCTTTGAAAGTTTCTGTGAGACCAATACAAAAGAGATAATCTTGTGAAAATTCACTCTGATGATTTAAAAGATTTAGTTCAACAAGAATCTCATCAACTATTCTTTTGTATAAAGCTGGAATAATGTAAGGAAATTGTTCATGGAATAACTTCTTGCTATCTGAAACAGTCAATTTTTCTTTCAATTTTTTATATGTAAACCTTAATAAGGTTAGCGTATGTTGACTCAATATCGTTAATATCTAATAAACAGATAAATATTATTATGATCCCTTTAGTTTTAGAAGATTCTGGTGGCACTGAAAGAGTCTTTGATATTTATTCGAGACTTTTAAGAGAGAGAATAATCTTTTTGGGAGAACAAGTTACTAGCGAAACTGCTAATAGAATTGTCGCTCAATTGCTTTTCCTTGAAGCAGAAGATCCAGATAAAGATATTTATATGTATATCCATTCTCCAGGAGGATCTGTATACGATGGCTTAGGTATATTTGATACAATGCAACATGTTAAACCTGATATCCATACTGTTTGTGTGGGTTTAGCCGCAAGTATGGGTGCATTTTTGTTAGCTGCAGGTACTAAAGGTAAAAGAAGTAGCCTTAGACATTCAAGAATAATGATTCATCAACCGCTTGGTGGCGCTAGAGGCCAAGCAAGTGACATAAGAATTCAAGCAGATGAAATTTTATTTTTAAAAGAACGTCTTAATACCGAATTATCAGAAAGAACCGGTAAAGATTATGAAACCATAAAAGCAGATACTGATAGAGATTTCTACATGTCTCCAAAAGAGGCAGTTGATTATGGATTAATAGATTTGGTTTTAGATAAGAAACCTAAAATTTAGTTTAAAAGTTGTGGAGTTCTCTCTTTTTTAGGGATGTCAGTGAATTGAGAAAGTATGCTCACAAATTCATCACCATCTAATGTCTCTTTTTCTATTAATAAATCGACAATTTTATCCATTGCCTCTCTATTTTTGCTGACTATAGAATAAGTTTCTTTATAACATTCCTTTACCATCACTCTTACACTTTCATCGATTTGTTTTGATATAGAATCAGAAACTTCACTTCTAGTCATTAAATCTCTACCAACAAAAACTTCTTGATTTCCTGTTTCTAAAGCTATAGGCCCTAAATTGCTCATTCCAAATCTAGTAACCATTTGACGTGCCATTGAAGCAACTTGTTGAAAATCACCACCGGCACCTGTTGTAATTTCGCCTTCTCCAAAAACAACATCCTCAGCTGCTCTTCCTCCTAATGCACCCATTATTCTGGCTTTTAGTTGTGCTCTACTAACTAGGGTTTGCTCATCGTCTGGAGTAAACCAAGTTAAACCTTTAGCTTGACCTCTAGGGATGACAGTTACTTTTTGAACAGGATCATGAGCTTTAACTAGTGAACCGATAAGAGCATGACCAACTTCATGGTACGCAATTAATCTTTTACTTCTCCCATCTGTTAATGGTGATCCCTCCATTCCGGCTACAATCCTATCAACAGAATCATCAATTTCAGAAATACTAATCGAGTCTTTTCTTCTCCTTGCAGTTAGGATCGCTGCTTCATTTAGTAAATTTGCTAAATCTGCTCCGGTAAATCCAGGAGTTCTTCTTGCGATACTTTCGAGTGTTAGATCTTCTTGGAGCTTTTTATTTCTTGCATGAACTTCAAGTATAGATAATCTACCTTTAATATCTGGAGCATCTACCGTTACTTGCCTGTCGAATCTACCAGGTCTCATTAAAGCTGAATCTAAAACATCAGGTCTGTTTGTCGCTGCAATTATAATGATACCGCTGTTACCTTCGAATCCATCCATTTCGGTGAGTAATTGGTTTAGAGTCTGTTCCCTCTCATCATTACCTCCTCCAATACCTGCGCCTCTTTGTCTTCCAACAGCATCAATTTCGTCAATAAATATTAAACAAGGACTATTTTCTTTGGCTCTCTTAAAAAGGTCTCTTACTCTACTTGCACCAACACCAACAAACATCTCAACAAATTCAGAGCCTGATAAAGAAAAAAATGGAACACCTGCTTCACCTGCTATCGCTTTAGCTAAAAGTGTTTTACCAGTACCTGGGGGGCCAACTAATAGGACTCCCTTAGGAATTCTTGCCCCGACAGAAGTAAATTTTTCTGGCTTTTTTAAAAAAGTAACAACTTCCTGCAAATCCTGTTTAGCTTCGTTAACTCCTGCTACATCATCAAAAACTACTCCCGTTTCTGCTTCCATTGCAAATCTTGCCTTTGTCTTTCCAAACTGCATGGCTTGCCCAGGACCTCCTGGCATGCCACTTGATCTTCTAGCTAATAAAATTAAACCGCCTATTAAAATGGCTGGGAAAAGTAAATTACCCAAAATTCCTAATCCAGCTGGTGCAGTCTTAACAGGATGTACATCAAAACTGATTCCCTCATTTTTTAAATTATTTATCAGTTCAGGAGTAAGGCCTGGGAGATCAACTCTTAATCTTTGAACTTTATTGTCTAAGTCTGAATCTATTGTCTCTACTACTGCATTTCTACCGCCATCATAAATATCGACTGATGTTACCCTTCCTGAGTTAATGTAATCTAAAAATCTTCCATAACTAACTCTAGCTACCGCAGAATTTCTAGGAGCAACGGTTGTTCCATTTGATTTAAGTGAATCAACATTACTAGATGATAAGAATTGGTAAGAAAGCCCTATTACTAAAACTATAGGTAATGCCCATAAAATTAATGTTTTGATTTTTGGATTCATTAATTTGTTAAAAGTTAATTAATAGATTCTAGACTGAATCAATGCATTTCGTTGATATTTTCTTTAACTTTGTGCTTATATTACTCTTGTTACTATTAGATTTATTTATGAAATTTGTGATCAAAGATAAGGTTAAGTTGATTGCCCCAGTCTCTTTCCTAAAGACTTCTGATAATATGCCAATGCTAAGACCTCCTGATCTAGTCGCAATTGATGAAGTTGGGGAAATCTTATCAATAAAATCTCCTGAAACTGTTGAAGTAATGTTTAGAAGAGGTTCCTTTTTAATAGATATTGATAAGATTGAAAAAGTTTAATATTAAAAGTATTTCTGCCATCTTTTTTTAATTTCAGAAATATTTTTTTTATTTCCAGAAATACTCAAATAAGGTTTTGAAAAATACTTATTTATCAAATTAAAAATATCTAATGCAGATATTTCATCTATCTTAGAATTAAAATCAATTTTCGAAATAGGTTGTATTCCATAGCTAATCAATTGAATCTCTCGTTGTAAGATTTCATCTAAAGATTGATTGCCTAAAAGGAAAGAACCCTTTAATTTTTCTTTAGCTAAAAGAATTTCAGAATCCATTAGCTTGTTTAAAAGTAAATTTTTCCATAACGACGATAAAAGTTCAAAAGCCAAAATTGCATTTTTATTTGATACTGATAAATAAACTAAAAAAGGAGCATTCCCATTTCTGACAGGATTAAAAACTCCTAGATCGTAAGTGATGCCATTTTTTTCTCTGAAAAGTTTAAATAAAGCAGCGCTCATTCCATAGGATAAATGTGACTCAAAAACCTTAAGTGGCAAGTATTCTATACTTTTACAAGAGCAGGTTTGATTTCCTATAATTATTATTGTTTGGTTTGAATCATTGCTTATGTAATCAAATCTATTTAGAGACTCTGAATGATTACTTATAGCCCCTGACTTTTCTAATTGAATAGTTTGATCTGATTTGTCCAAAGTTTCTCCGTTTATTTCTAAGTTGTTCGAAATTATATACTTTTCTCTTTCATTAAAATTTTTAAACTCACATAAAATATCGTTGTAGGTTATTTTTGCGACATCATTTGCATTACCAATTGTATTAAAAGCATAAGGATGATTTGAATAAACAATTTTTTTCCATTTCTCGAAACATATATTGAATGGATTTTCTCTATCTTTTTTAATCAAATTAATAGTGGAATTTTTCACTTTTTGAAATTCAATTTCAGATAAAGTTGGCTTATTAATTATTAAGTCCAATAAAGGGAGTAATTTGCTGAAATGTTCATTTAGGGATTTGATGCTTATAGAGATACCATCTTCAAATACTTCCTGATTTAACTCTGCACCATAGGATTCAATATATTCTGATAGCTCAAAATTATCAAAACCATCACATCCTCGAGTAAGTAATGAAGAAAGAATCTTGTTAATACCTTTTTTATTAATAACATCCATATCGCTGCCACCTTTAATCCATATTGAAGCAATTGAAAAATTTCTTTTTTTATTATTTAAAAAATATCTTTTAATCATTTACTAGGTTGTGCAATTAGGGTGAATTTATCTCCGCGGATAATGTTGGTAATTTCTTTGAAATTACTTAAATCATTCCAATATTTTAAATAGCTTTCTAACTTGTTGATTGATGATTCTCTCCCCCAAAGAAGTTCATTCCCAAAGAATGAAGAAAGTTGTGTGGATGTTTCTAAATTAAAAAGATAATTGCTTTTTACAATATTTACTGCTTTTCTTATTTCCTCCAAAGTTAAAATATTGTCTAATGTGATTTCATCAATTGTTTTATTAATTTTGTCTTCTACTAAATAAGTATCTTTACTTTCACAACTTGCTTCTAAGATGAATAACCCGCCAAGTTCACCAGGATTTACATCAACATATACAGATTCAACAAGATTATTTTTTTCTTTTAAAATTTTAACTAATCTGCTGTTTCTTCCCACAGAGAGTATTGATGCAAGGATTTCTAGTCCAATAATATTTTTTTGGTCTCTTAGATTTGGGATAAACCATGTCATAAATATTCTTGAAAATTCCAAATTTTTAAATTTAATTTCCTCTCTACCATTCCTAATTTTAAGGGGAGGGTTATTTTCTAAATTGATTGAATTTGTATCCTTAAGGGTTGGATTTTTATTTATTCCAGAAAGATCACTTTTTTCAAAAATATTATAAATATCTCCTGAAAGATTGCCCGCAATTGCCACACAAATATTTTCGCAATTATAGTGTTTGAGATGAAATTTCCTTAGATCATTAATATCTAATCTATTAATACTTTGTTCAGTACCTAGTATCGAGTTGCCATAACTAGAACCTTGCCAAACCCTTTTTAAAAAGTAATTAAATAATTTTTCTTCCGGCTGATCATTTTGTTGTTTTATTTCATCAATTACTACCCCTTTTTCTTTTTTAAATTCATCGGTATTAAAATTTGGAGAAACAACAATATTTGTCAAAAGCGCTAACGATTCTTTAAAGTTAATTGGTGGAATAAGCACATGGTAATGAACATCGTCATAACCTGTTGAGGCATTACTTAATCCTCCTAGTGATTCAATTTTATGATCAAATTCACCTGGCATAAGTTTGTTAGTGCCCTTAAAAATCATATGT
The DNA here is from genome assembly GCF_017696205.1 of Prochlorococcus marinus XMU1402. Classification (NCBI taxonomy): domain Bacteria; kingdom Bacillati; phylum Cyanobacteriota; class Cyanophyceae; order Synechococcales; family Prochlorococcaceae; genus Prochlorococcus; species Prochlorococcus marinus. Next base: position 714,327 of record NZ_JAAORD010000001.1, read on the forward strand.
TCTAGAAAATGAGCAGTGCCATTTTTATCAACTTCCTCAAAGGAAGAACCTGCTTTGCACCAAATATCAATGCTTATAAGTGGCAAATCTTTATTATCCACAAATACACATCTAGTTTTGCTTGAATGGATATAGTAGTTAACTTCTCCTACATTCATTTAAATTTTCTCTTTAAACTCTATTTTGGTTCTTTTTACTCTTGTTGTCTGAATCTTTAACTAAAACTAAATTAACGGACCCTCTTATTTTGGACTTATTACAAAATATTAGAGAGCATAGGTCAATGCTTGATAACCTTCAGACTTTAAAGGTAGATCCAAATCTTAATAATATAGTATCGAACGAAATTGGTAGGGAGCTGATTATTGAAAACGAATTTCATAAAGCAAAAGGTTTTAGAAAATTACATATAGAAGTAGCGGAATTTTCTAAAAATCTTAAAATTTTACACTGCGTTTTTTTCCCTGATCCTAAATTTGATATCCCAATTTTCGGAATGGATTTAGTAAAAATAAATGATGTTGTGTCTGCTGCAATTGTTGATTTATCTCCTGCATCTAAAAATCAAGGTTTGAAATATGAAGAACTTCTCAATGAAGTTGATAAAAGCTCCTTCACATCATTAAGAGAAATCCCTAACTGGGGGGAGATTTTTTCTAAGAATGTATTTTTTGCATCTCTAAAAAGTAAATCTGAAAAAAATGATTTTTGCAGAGTTGTTGATCAATACCTTTCTATTTTGATCAAATTAAGTAAGAAAGCCACACCTGAATTTAAAGAAGAAATTATTAAAGAGAGAGTAGATTACCAAAAGAATTATTGTGTGCAACAAATGAAAAATGAGAAGACTAGTATGGTTCTTTTAAAATATTTTGATGAAAAATGGGTCAATAACTATATCAAAAAAGTACTCTTCGATTTTTAATGAAATTAAAAATATTCAAAAATTTAATTGTTTATCTATTATTGTTTGTACCTTTATCTATTGGACTTATTGCCTGTTCTAGTTCTAGCAATAGTAAATCTAAATCCAAATTAAAAGAGGAAATTAATGCAGATTTCATTCCAACTGTAACAGCTGTTGCCGCGCTGGGGAGACTTTCGCCTTCTGGAGAGATTAGGCAACTAGCAGCTCCGATAAGTCAATTTGGCTCGTCTCCTCGAATAGTTGAAATTTTAGTAAATGAGGGAGATTTCGTAAATAAAGATGATATTTTGGCAATTTTTGAAAATAGAGAAAAGTTGATTTCTGATCTACAAAGGAATGAAGAACTTATTAATACAATTAACGATGAAATTGCCCTAAAGAAAGATCAAATTCAAAGGTATGAACTGGCTTTGAGCAAAGATGCATATTCATTTGTACAGTTTTCGCAAAGAAAAGATGAATTATTAAAGTTGCAAAAACAAAAAATAAACCTTGTAGGGGATCAAAAAAATATCAAGATAGATCTTTTTAATTCAAAATTAAGGAGCCCAATTGATGGTTTTATACTTGGGATAAATACGAGAGTAGGTGAGAGGCCAATGAATGAAGGGATACTAGATATTGGTTCCAGTCAAAAGATGGAAGCTATAATAGAGGTTTATGAATCTGATATCGATAGAGTCTTCATCTCTCAGAATGTCCAATTGAGCAGTGAGAATGGAGGTTTTCAAAAAAATCTCAAAGGGAAGGTAATTAGGATAAGTCCTCAGGTTAAACAAAGAAAAGTTTTTTCTACTGATCCAACGGGTGATGCTGATTCACGCATTATCGAGGTTCTGGTGAAGCTAGATCAAGACTCTATAGATACTGTACAAAATTATGCAGGAATGAAAGTGATTGCAAAATTTATTCCCTAATGAATTTTTCTTTTTTAAAATTTAGAAAAATCCCATTAGCTTGGTTATTGTTAACTAGGCAACCATTAAGATTGGCAGTTGCTATTGCTGGAATAAGTTTTGCAGGCATTTTAATGTTTATGCAGTTAGGTTTTAGGGATGGTTTATTTGATACGAGCGTAACTATTCATAAACTTTTAGATGCTGATCTGGTTTTGATTAGTCCTAGATCAAAAAGTTCTATAAGTATGAGTGGATTCCCAAAAAGAAGATTGATTCAAACTCTCGCAGTGGAAGATGTTGAAAAAACTGCTCCCGTCAATCTAAATTATTTACTTTGGAGAAATCCCGAAAATCTTAAGACAAGATCTATACTCGCTCTAGGTTTTAATCCAAATGATTCACTTCTTTTAGATGAGGGATTCTCAAAGAAAGCTTATAAATTAAGGAATCCATCAAGAGTTTTGTTTGACAAACTTTCTAGACCTGAATTTGGACCAATTGAAGAATGGTTTTTATCAAATCAAAAAGTTGAAACAGAAGTGGCTGGGAAAAGAGTAATTGTTGAAGGTCTAGTGGCGTTGGGACCATCTTTTGGTGCAGATGGTAATTTGATAACTAGCCGAGAAACCTTCTTAAGGCTTTTTCCTGCAAATCCTCCTGGGAGCATAGAAATTGGTTTAGTTAAGCTTAAAAAAGGATCTGATCCTGAATTGATTTCAAAAATTTTAAACAACTCACTCCCTAATGATGTTCGAGTTCTTACAAAAAATCAATTTATAGAATTTGAAAAGAATTATTGGAAAAATAGTACTGCTATAGGTTTTATATTTAGTTTGGGAGCTTTGATGGGTTTCGTTGTAGGGTGTGTTGTCGTTTATCAAATTCTTTATAGTGACGTTACTGACCACCTTCCGGAGTATGCGACTTTATTGGCCATGGGTTATAGATTGAAATCTCTTTTCTTTGTCGTAGCCAGAGAAGGGTTTTTGTTAGCGTTATTTGGATACTTGCCTGCTTATTTCTCTGGTCAAATACTTTACTCAGTAATAAGAAATTCTACTAAACTGCCAATAATTATGGATGCAGAGAAAACTATCCTAATTTTTATTTTGGTTTTAGTTATGTGCATGGGGTCTGCCGCTGTAGCGATGCGTAAATTAGTTGACGCTGATCCTGCCGAAATTTTTTAGCAATTAAAGATAAATGGTTAAAGCTAATAAATCAAAAAATAATGTTAAAAACCTTAAAACAGTCTCAATAAATAATTTGAGTCACTTTTATGGAAAAAATGAGAATAAAAAACAAGTTCTTAATGACGTTAATTTAAATATTGATAAAGGAGAGTTAGTCCTTTTGAAAGGACCTTCTGGATGTGGTAAAACGACTCTTTTAACATTAATTGGTGCCTTGAGAACCTGTCAAAGTGGAGATTTAACTGTCCTAAATAATCAGTTAAATGGAGCATCAAGGAAAACACGTCAGATTCTTAGAAGAAGTATTGGAATGATTTTTCAAGGTCACAATCTTCTGAGATGTTTAACAGCAGAACAAAATGTCCAGATGGGCGCAGATTTAATAAAAGGTTTAACATATTTGCAAAGGCGTGAAATAGCACGGGATTGGTTGTCAGCAGTAGGATTAGAAGAACATCATAAAAAGTTACCAAATGACTTATCTGGTGGGCAGAAACAAAGAGTAGCAATTGCTAGAGCTTTATCTGCTAACCCAAAACTTTTATTAGCTGATGAGCCCACTTCTGCTTTAGACAGCGTCACAGGAAGAGAAATAGTAACGCTTTTAAGGAAACTAGCAAAAGACCAAAATTGTTCTGTCCTTATGGTGACGCATGATCCAAGAATTTCTGATATGGCTGATAGGATATTAAATATGGAAGATGGTAAAATATATAGTGCTCATAGTGAGCTAATATAATTAAAAGTTAAAAATTTTATGGCTAAGAGAAGGAATCTAAAAAAAGAAAAGCAGGAACGTAATAGAGCCTATGCTAGAAAATTCAAAAAAAGGAAATTAAGAACTGATGGAAGACCTGATGGTGGGAACGTTACAGGCACAGCAAATAATGGCGGTGCAGCTGATTAGGGAATATCTTTTATTTTTTCTTTTAGAGTTCAATATATTATGCATATATAAGACTTAATCATGAATGTAAGTATTGTTATACCGACTTACAATAGGTTGCCTATATTAGAGAAATGTCTATTTGCGCTTGAGAATCAAAATTTAAATACAAATATCAGTAATTATGAAGTAATAGTAGTTGATGATGGATCAACTGATGGAACAACCTCATGGATAAATAAAAACAAAGCTAATCTTCCGCACGTTATTCTTTTTGAGCAAGAACATGGAGGGCCTGCACTTGGAAGAAATCTTGGAGTAATTAAATCAAAATATGAAATTCTTATATTCATTGATAGTGATCTTATTGTTTTAGACAATTTTATAAATTGCCACGTAGAAAAATTACTTGCCTCTTGGAGAAAAAATGATAAAAAATGTTTTACCTATGGATCGGTAGTCAATACATCTAATTTTCTAAATCCCCAGAGTGAAAAACATAAAATAATGGACACTTCTTTTGCATACTTTGCTACTGGTAATGTAGCGATATCAAAAGAATTGATTTTAAGTGTGGGGTTATTTGATACTTCATTTAGTCTTTACGGTTGGGAGGATTTAGAACTTGGAGAAAGATTAAAAAAAATTGGGACAAAATTAATTAAATGCCCTAATGCAGTAGGTTTTCATTGGCATCCGCCATTTAATTGCGAACAAATAGATTCATTAATAACTCAAGAAAAAGAGAGAGCAAAAATGGCTTTAGTGTTTTATAAGAAACACCCAAATTTAAGGGTTAGATTTATGATTCAATTAACTCCTCTACATTATTTACTCTGGCAAATTCTTTGCTTGGGAGGACTAATCAGTGTTGATAGAATCCTTCCTTTATTAAGATTCCTAGTAAATATAAGAAGAAATAGACTTGCACTTGAGATATTAAGGATCCCACTAAATATGATTTACATTAAACAGTTAACCAAAACAAGATAAAAAACTTTTAGAAATACACATCACTTGCTAGAATAATTGAAATAAATTTCACACATCTGACAGTTTCGGGTGAATTATTAATATTAATTCCCCGTCAGATGGAGGCTAACCCGAAACCCTTTTTAAATTATGGCTGTTGTATCACTATCAGAAATGATGGAAGCTGGTGCTCATTTCGGGCATCAAACTAGACGTTGGAATCCCAAGATGTCTAAATATATATATTGCGCGAGAAATGGTGTTCATATTATTGATCTTGTAAAAACAGCATTGTGTATGAACAATGCATATAAGTGGACGAGAAACGCTGCAAAAAGCGGTAAACGTTTCCTATTTGTCGGTACAAAAAAACAAGCATCAGATGTAGTCGCTCAGGAGGCTACACGCTGTGGAGCTGCATATGTAAATCAAAGATGGCTTGGAGGGATGTTGACTAATTGGACAACAATGAAAGCTAGGATTGAGAGATTAAAGGATCTAGAAAGAATGGAAAGTAGTGGTTCAATAGCAATGAGACCTAAAAAAGAAGCTGCAGTATTAAGGAGAGAACTTGAAAGATTACAAAAATACTTAGGTGGACTTAAGGGTATGAGAAGATTACCAGATGTAGTTGTATTGGTTGATCAGAGAAGAGAATCTAATGCAGTATTAGAAGCTAGAAAATTAGATATCTCATTAGTATCAATGTTGGATACAAATTGCGATCCGGATTTGTGTGAAGTTCCAATTCCTTGTAACGATGATGCCGTTAGATCTGTGCAACTTATTTTAGGAAGACTTGCAGATGCCATAAATGAGGGTAGAAAGGGCTCTAATGCCGAAAGAAAAAATTAAATTCCAATTTAAAACTTACTTATTCACTATTTTTTATTACTTCAAATGGGAAACATTACAGCAAAACTTGTAAAAGATCTTAGAGACAAAACTGGCGCAGGAATGATGGACTGCAAAAAAGCACTTAACGAAACTGAAGGAAATCTAGATAAAGCTTTGGAATGGTTAAGAAAGAAAGGCATAGCTAGTGCCGAAAAGAAATCAGGAAGAGTAGCGGCCGAAGGGTCGATTGGTAGTTATATTCATACTGGATCAAGAGTCGGAGTTTTACTAGAGTTGAATTGTGAAACTGATTTCGTTGCTAGAGGTGATATATTCCAATCTCTGTTGAAGGATGTCTCAATGCAAGTAGCAGCATGCCCAAATGTTGAGTATGTATCAATTGATGAAATACCAGAAGATGTTGTTGAGAAAGAAAAGCAGATTGAAATGGGTAGGGATGATTTATCTGGAAAACCAGAACAAATTAAAGAAAAAATAGTTGAAGGGAGAATAACAAAAAGACTTAATGAGCTTGTTTTGCTTTCACAACCCTACATTAAAGATAGTTCTCTAACAGTTGAGGATCTTGTTAAACAGGCAGCTGCAAAAATTGGGGAAAATATCAAAGTAAGACGCTTTACAAGATATACATTAGGTGAAGGTATCGAAAAAAATCAGATGGACTTTGCTGAAGAGGTCGCATCAATGCAAAAAAACTAGTCACTTGAATGATTTGAATAATTTCAACAATTACATAGATATAGATAAAATTAATTCTCAATTAGAGAGAGCAGATATACAAAAAAGAATATTAACTAGAAATATCTATAGGGAATATGACCTTTATCTTAATCTTGTAAGAGATCTACTTTTCATTTCTGTAGAAAAAGGCCTTAATCAAATATATAATTATCCAACAATTAATGATAATTTCTTAAATGAAAATGAATTCTATAGTCTTTTTGAAAAAAAAATAACTAAATTAATATTTACAAATTTGCCCTTTTTAACAGTAGAACAATTAAAGATAAATCAAATTGAAAAAAATATAAATAAGGAAATTAATTTTACTATTTTTGATAGTTCCACAAAAATAAAGGATGATCAAAAAGAAAAATTTCAATATGAAGATGGTTTTCAATTAAAAGAACCCACTCAGTTTGAGATTACTGAAGACTTTTCAAATACTTCTGAATATTATCAAGCTCATAATTATGAGAGATTCGTATCACTTGATTTAGATAATAACCAACATAATAATTATTTATCTCATAACAATTTTTTTGAAAATTCAGGAGTTGAAAAACAATTTATTTCCTCCTTAATTGAATTAATAGGAGAAGAAAAGGTGGAAAAAATAAGACATCAAGAAAAAGAAAATATCAATCAAATGGATAATTTACCAAAAAATCAGATTCTTAATAATTTTGATTTAATAGACAAGTCTTTGGAAAATTTACTATTGAATCTTTCGTATAATGTTAACCAAGAATTATTCAAGGCAAATATCATAAAAAAGATGATATCTAAAGATTCCTTTGATTACTTAGTGGGCAAAAATTTTATGATAAAACATCCATATCCTTTTGTTATTAATTTCGAATTAAACTTAAATCAGTCATCATTAATCGGCAATAATTTTCCAAGCATTATTTTCTTCAATATATCTACTGTTGAGTTAGAGTTTGAAAATCTAAATCTTTCTATTCAAAGGAACAAAATAAATGAGCTAAAAAATCAATTTCAGCGTTTGATTAAAAAAGAGACATATTGGAGGCAAAAAGAAATAGCTTTGAATAAAATACGGTGAAAAAATAACTCTTTTTTCAAATGTGACTATTAGTGGGAATAATAATAAATTAATTAAAGATTGGATAAGACCACTTCAAAAGTCTCTTACTATTGAGACTGAAAATAAATTTATTAATACCTTAGGAAGAGAAAAATATTTTAATGATTATTTGCATGAATCATTAAAAAAACTAGATAATCTAAATCTCTCAGATGAATATTTAAGGATATTTTATGAATTTTCTAAAAAATATAATGAATATAATAAATTAGACGAAAAACAAAGAAAAAGGTTAATTATAGATACAAGAAAAAATCTTTATAAACTAGGTAAAACTCTAGAAATAGAAAGTTCTAATAATATTTCCAATAATGTTTTTCTGAAAAAAGCAGATTCAAGTTTGTCTTTTGATTCAGATATTTCATTAGTAAAAAATGTAGGCAAAGTTTATAAAAATAAGCTTAATGAATTAGGGATATTTCATATAAAAGATCTAGTTAATTATTTCCCACGAACATATCTAGACTATACGAATAGAGTCAAGATAATAAATTTAAAACCAGAAAATTTATACACGTGCATTGCTAAGGTTAAAAGATTTTATATTCATAAAAGTAAAAAAAATAGTAATTTATCAATAATGAATATTGTAGTTTTTGATGAAACGTCTTCAATAAAGGTTACAAAATTTTTTTTAGGAAGAAGATTTAGATCTTACTCCTTCTTCACATCTCAAAAATCTTTGTATACTCTTGGCACCAAATTAGCAATTTCCGGTAAGGTTAAATTGACAGAGTATGGCAAAACTTTTGTAGATCCGCAGATTGAGATTCTTAAGGATAACAATGATAATTTTAATTTTTCAGGCAAAATATTACCCTTGTATTCATTAGGTGAAGCATTATCAAATATGAGTTTTATAAAACTTATGAAAAAGGTACTAATTTATGCAAAGCAATATCCAGAAATTTTAGATAAAAAGCAACTCGATTCATTATCTTTATTATCAAAAGGAGAGTCGTTGATTAATATTCATTTTCCACCAACTCAACAGGCACTTATTGAGTCAAAAAAACGTTTGGTTTTTGATGAGTTATTCCTACTTCAAATAAAGTTCCTACTTAGAAAAAGAAAGACGAATAAGAATGTAATTACCCAACAATTACTTCAAAAAAAATCTTTATTAAAAGAATTTTTAAATAATTTTCCTTTTGAATTAACGAAATCTCAAGAAAATGTTTTAAATGAAATTAAGAAAGATTTATCTAATCCCGTACCAATGTCTAGATTGCTTCAGGGAGATGTGGGAAGCGGTAAAACCATTATTGCAATAGCGTCTCTTTTACTTGTCATTGAAAAAAACCTGCAAGGTGCATTTATGGTCCCAACTGAGGTATTGGCAGAACAGCACTATAAAAATTTATTAAAATATTTGAATCCCCTTTTAGTTTCTGTTGAACTACTTACTGGGAATACTCCTCAAAAAAAGAGAAAAGAAATCTTCTCTAATTTGAAAAATGGATTAGTTGATATCCTTGTAGGTACTCATGCATTATTTGAGGATAAAGTCATCTTTAATGCATTAGGCATGGTCGTAATTGATGAACAACATAGATTTGGAGTAACTCAAAGAAATAGATTACTAAATAAAGGAGAAAATACTAACTTGTTATCAATGACAGCCACACCAATTCCAAGAACTCTTGCGCTTTCTATTTATGGAGATTTAGATGTGAGTCAAATTACAGAACTCCCTCCTGGGCGAGTTCCAGTAACAACAAAAATAATTTCAGAAGATGATTTAACTAACTTATTCAAGATTGTTGAAGATGAGATCAATAAGGGAAAACAAGCTTATGTGATTTTGCCACTTATAGAAGATTCAGAAAAAATGAATTTAAGCTCTGCAAAGAAAATATTCAAACATTTATCAGAAAAGGTCTTTTTTAACAAAAAAGTTGGATTATTACATGGCAAATTAAGTTCACAAGAAAAGAATGAAGTAATTAATTCTTTTTTAAAGAATGAAATTAATATATTGGTTTCAACTACAGTAATTGAAGTTGGCATTGATGTGCCTAACGCCTCCATTATGATTATTTATAATTCGGACAGATTTGGATTGTCCCAACTACATCAATTAAGAGGGAGAGTTGGTAGAGGATCAACAAAATCTTTTTGTTATCTGGTAACCCCCGATAAAAATGGTTTAGGAAATAAACGACTTTGTGTTTTGCAAAAATCTAATGATGGCTTTTATATTGCTGAAAAAGACTTGGAGCTTAGAGGACCTGGCCAGATTTTAGGATATAGACAATCCGGATTGCCTGATTTTGTACTGGACAATTTACCTAACAACAAATTTCTTATTGATAAGGCTCGTGAAGAGGCTATTAAGATTGTTAGTGATGATCCTGATTTAAAAGAAAATATTGTTTTAAGGAATATACTTATTGAAAATTCTGATAATAAATTCATTCATGATTTCTTAAATTGAAAAATATCATTGTAATTTTTGATATTTATGCGACTATAAATCAATTGCAAATTTCAATTGAAAATTTGGAATAAAATACCAATTAAAGATAATGGAGATAAATTAATAGCAATTCCTAGCTGCCTAAAGTTTTTAGATCCCCACCCTTACTCTCATTTAGGAGCACCTTACAAAGATAAAAATTCTATTTGGAAATTAAGAGAGGAGGTCGTTAATAGATTAGTAAAAGTAAATGATTATTTTATATCAAAGAGTAGTTTTAACCTTTTAATTTATGACAGTTGGCGACCTTTAGAAGTCCAGGAATTTATGTTTAAAAGAGCATTTTTATTAGAGTGTGAAAAATCCGATATTGATATTTCTTTTGAAAATATAAAATCTTATCCATCCATTTTAAAAAAAGTTGAAAAATTTTGGGCATATCCTTCTTATGACACTAGGTGTCCTCCCCCTCATTCAACTGGGGGTGCATTGGATGTTTGTTTATCAGATAAAGAAGGAAATCTTGTTGAATTGGGAGGCATGGTTGATCAAATGGATGAGACCTCAAATCCTTATTTTTATGCAAACATAAAGAATGAAGAAGCAATTATTTGGAATAGTAGAAGAAATTTATTAAGGGAAATTATGACTAAATTCGGATTTGCTCAACATCCTAATGAATGGTGGCATTTTAGTTATGGTGATCAATTATGGGCTTGGAAAAATAAAAAAGCAAATGCCCTTTATGGAAAAATTTAAATTCTATTGATTTTCATTTAGTAAATTCAATATATAATTTTTATCTTGAGTATTTATAAAATCTCCGAAATCCAAATCCAAATTACTCTTCCAATTATCAAATAATGGTTGAAGAGTTTTTTCTAAATCGTTAAGTTCCATTCTTTGTAAAAATGGTTTAGCAAGCCTTTGCAGATTTTTACTTCCCCCCAACCATAATTGGTATTTGTTTTGCCCACTTCCAACAAGTGCTAATTCGGCCATATAAGGCCTTGTACATCCATTCGGACATCCTGTCATTCTGAATAATATTGTCTTTGGTATTTTTAGATCTAATAGTAAATTTTCAATCCTTTTTAATACATCAGGTAATATTCTTTCGGCTTCAGTCATAGCAAGACCACAAAGTGGTAAAGCAGGACAAGCTAAAGCATGCCTTTGTATTTCATTAATGTTTTCTAAATTTTCGTATCCAATTTTTGATAGAGATTTTTGAATTTCACCTTTGTTTTTATTGGCGATATTACAAAGTAAAATATCTTGATTAGGTGTGAGTCTTAAATCTAAATTATATTTTTTAACAATACTTGTGATGGTATTCTTCTTCTCTCCAGATAATCTCCCTGATAATAATGGTAAGCCTACGAATTGGGAGGTTTTATTTTGTTTATGCCAACCAAGGTAATCAATAAGAACCTTATCAGGTTCTTTTCTAATTTTTTTTATTTCTTTTTTGAAATACTTATCAGAAAGTATCTTTTTGAACCATTTAATACCTTTTCTATGAAGAAGATATTTCATTCTTGAATTTTTTCTTGATTTTCTATCACCATAATCTCTTTGAATAGCCACAATGCTTTGTATTAATTCATAAACATCAGGTTCTTCAACATATCCAAGTGGATCTGCAATTCTTGCAAAGGTCTCTTCATTATTATGTGTGCGACCCATACCACCTCCAACATAGAAGTTGCAGCCTTCTAAGTTTCCATCTTTAGAGGTAAAGGCAACTATTCCTATGTCATTGGTAAGAAGATCAACAGAATTGTCCCCAGGAACTGTAACAGCACATTTGAATTTTCTTGGTAAATAAGTTGAACCATATAGAGGCTCATCTTTTATCCCACTAAAAACATTATCTTTGAATTGGAGTTTCCTAATTGCTTCAATATCCTTGTCAGGCTTTATGGTGTACTCTAAATCTCCATCAGCCCAAAGCTCTAAAAAAGTGCCTTGGCCAGCCATTGGGGTGAGAAGATCTGCAACTTTTTTTGCCAATGCTCTTGCAATATTATAGTCTGGCGAATCAAATGGGGCCGCGGGGGCCATAACGTTTCTATTTATGTCTCCACATGCAGCTAATGTTGAGCCCATTGAATTAACTATTGTTTTAATTACTTCCTTTAGGTTCTCTTTTCTAATTCCATGCATTTGAAAGGCTTGTCTTGTAGTGGCCCTAAGTGTCCCATTACCTAATTTGTCAGATAATTCATCTAATGCTAAAAATAATTTCCCAGGGACTTCACCGCCTGGATTTCTTAACCTAAGCATCATTTGCCAATCTTTACTTTTGCCAGGCTTTCTATTTTCCCTATTATCTTGTTGATAACTACCATGAAACTTCAACAACTGCACTGCATCATTAGTGAAATGATCGCTCTCATTGATTAATTCCGTTGCAAGTGGTTCCTTAAGGAATTGGCTACTTTTTTTAAAATTTTCAAATTTAGAAACTTCTAATCCATTTGCCAAACAAACTGTTTCTTCTTTGGCAGAATTTTTTTTCTTTTTTACTTTCTCAACCTTGATCAAAGGACCAAAACATATCTCTTTTTATACATTAGCGAAAAGCTTATTTAACTGGTAGTAAATTATAGTAATAGAAGTCATAATTTTTTCTTGTCTAAATATTTACTTGAGATAGGAACCGAAGAGTTACCAGCAAAATTTTCTCACTCTGTTCTAGATCAATTTAGATCTCTTATAGAATTTGAATTGGATAAAAAATTAATCAAATACAACAATATAGTTGTTACCTCTACACCGAGAAGGATAGTTCTTCTTATCGAAGGCTTAGTCGATTACGCAGAAGATAAGATAGTAGTGAGAAAAGGACCTAATGCAAGTTCGGCTTTTTTAAATGGATCTCCTACTAATGCTGCTTTAGGATTTGCAAAGAGTTTAGGTATTGATGTAGACAATCTTGAAATAAAAAATACAGAGAAGGGCAATTTTGTTTTTGGAACAAAAATTGAGCAAGGAAAATCAACAAGAATTTCTTTGTCTTCAATTATTCCTAAAATAGTTAAGAGTCTTCAAGGACCTCGATTTATGAAGTGGGGTGCAGGGAATATAAAATTTTCAAGACCTATTCGGTGGATTACTTCTATTTACAATGATGATATCCTTGATTTCGCCTTTGATGAATGTGATCCAAAAGTCGAAATAAGTAACAAATCAAAAAGCCATAGACTAATAAATGAAGTTTTTGAAGTTCAGAATCCTGATGATTTTTTTGAATTATTGAGACAAAATAGGGTATTAGTTAAGCGAAAAGAAAGAAAAGAAAAAATTAGAAGTTTAATAAATGAGGCGTCTAAATCACTAACTCTTGATGCTGACCTCTCTGAAGAATTACTTAATGAACTAACTGATTTAGTTGAATGGCCAGACTTGATTATTGGTAAATTTAGTGAAGAATTTCTAGATCTTCCTGTTGAAGTTCTTTCAACAGTTATGAAAAGTCATCAGAGATATGTACCTCTCTTATTAAAAAATAATACTTTTTCAAAACTTGATTTAAGTTCTGAAAAAAATATTAGTACTAATTTTTTTGTTATTTCAAATGGTCTTGAAGAGTCAAATAGCAATATTGCCAAAGGTAATGAGAAAGTCCTAAAGGCGAGGTTTTCAGATGCAAAGTTTTTTGTAGAAAGTGATAAAAAAGTTGCCTCAATACAAAGAAATGAAAAACTTAAATCTGTTTCTTATTTGAAAGGATTTGGAAATATTTTTCAAAGAGTTGAGAGAATAGAGGAAGTTACTAAAAAAATTCTCATATTTTTAAACGATAAGTCATTAGATGATAAAAAATTAATAGAAGCTGCTAGATATTGTAAAAACGACTTGTGTAGCGAAATTGTTTTTGAATTCCCTGAGTTGCAAGGAATAATGGGCGGTAAATATCTTAAAAATGAAGGATTTTGTAAGGATGTTTGTTTGGCGGTAGCTGAACATTATTTACCTTCCTTTTATAAGGATGCTTTACCCTCTACAAAATATGGCGCAATAGTTTCTATCGCAGATAAGATTGAAACTTTAATTAGTATTTTTATTTCTGGTAAGCGTCCAAGTGGATCATCTGATCCATATGCTTTAAGAAGAAATTTGAATGGAGTGATTAAAATAATTTGGAATTATGAATTTGATTTTCCTTTAGATAATCTATTTAAAGAACTAATTGATTCTTGGAAAATCTCCTTCCCTAATTTAAACTTTTCAAAAGAGAAAGTTTTAAATGATTTAAATGAATTTTTAGTTCAAAGAATTGAAAGTCATCTTGAAGAAATATCACTAGGTAAAGAATTAATAAAGGCAGTTTGCTCTTCTGATGAACTTTCTCAAGAAAGAATATTGAATATTGTTGATCTTAAAAATAGGATTAAATCAATTGTCAATTTTAAAGAAAAGGAATCTTTTATTGAAATTCAGAAGGTAATTACTAGGGTTAGTAAATTAGCTAATAGCAGTACTCTTTCAACAGACGTTCTCTCAACAAGAAATTACGTTAATACAAAACTTTTCGAAAAAGATTGTGAAATGAAAGTTTTTGAATTTATTAGAGAATTAGAAAAGAATTTTTCAAAAGGTTATTCAAATTATTTGGAACTTCTAAATTTATTCGAGATTCATATTAATACTATTGAGGATTTATTTGATAATGAAAAAGGTGTTTTAATAATGACAGAGGATGTGAAAATAAGAAATAATAGACTAAATTTGTTGAGCTTAATAAGAAATTATTCTTTAAAGATCGTTGACTTTACACTTTTGAACTCTTAACTTTAATGCCTCCCTTTATTGAATAATTTTCAAGCATTTTTTCTACCTCTTTATTATCCCTAACAGCACTATCAACTGGTTTATATTTTAGAGGTGCTAAAGCTTTCCCCCTTAAAATCGAACCAAGTGTAAGCATTGTGATTTTAAGTTGCTGTAATGGTTTCATTGAGACAACTCTTTTGTATAAGTAACTATCAAAAGTAAGTCTTTGTACATCCATGTCATCACACATCTCAACAAAGGCTTCTCTTGCGGAGTCGTTTCTATAGAAAATATTTTGAAGAATTTCTAGAACTTTATAAGTTGTGCCATATTTTTTATCCCATTTTTTAAGATAGTTTTTTAAATCTTTTTCTGATGGAATTACTTGACCGTTTTTTGATGCCTCAACAATTTCCTCAGCACACATTCTCCCACTCTTTGCAGCAAAATAAATACCCTCTCCGGAACTTTTTGTAACATAACCTGCTGCATCACCAACTAATGCCATTCTCCCAACTACCCTTCTTGGTCTTGGATGCTCTGGAATAGGATGTGCCTCTACCTTAATAACCTCGCCATTAACAAGTCTTTTCTTTGCTCTATTTCTTACTCCCTCTTGAAGTCCTTTAATTAATGATTGATTCTTTTGCATTGTTCCAGTGCCAACAGCAACATGATCATATTTTGGGAACACCCATCCATAAAAATCAGGAGAAACATCTGTTCCGACGTACATTTCGGCAAGATCTTCGTAGTAAGTCATCTCCTCTTTAGGTAATTTAATTCTTTCTTGGAATGCAATAGCAACTTTGTAATCTCCTGCATCCATTGCTTTTGCAACTCTACTATTAGCCCCATCCGCTCCGATTAAAAGGTCAACAGTAAGCTCTTTGAGATCTCCTTTTTTGTCTCCATTAGTAAAATCTGAATATGATAATTTGTATGGTCCTTGATTATTGTCGCCTGTATCAATAGAAGTAACTAATCCATTTATTAGTGTGGCCCCAAGATCTGATGCTCTATTACGCATAAAAGCGTCCATAACTTCTCTTCTACACATCCCAATAAACTCATTATCGCTTTTACCGTAAACTCTATCTAAGCTAATATCTACCTCTCTATTTGATGGAGATATCATTCTCATATGTCTTACTTTTCTGTCAATAATTGATTCAGGTAAATCAAATTCTTCTACCATGCAAAGTGGAATAGCTCCTCCACATGGTTTTGCATTATCTAATTTCCTCTCGAATAGCCACGTCTTTATTCCAGCTTTAGCAAGTATTTCTGCAGCACACGAACCACTTGGGCCTCCTCCAATAACAGCTACCCTCAACATATGAAAAAAAATAATAGTGTATATAAAAGCTACATCTTTTTTGCTTATAAAAGTGCATTTCTTAAAATAATAGTTAATATCGAAATATCTTTTCCAAATACACATTTCAATATTGGAACAAAACAACGATATCGATCAATTTGATATACCGCTTGCCAAAAGAACATACTTAAAAAAACCTACTTCAGTATTTTTAAAAAAATTATTAATATTTTTTCCATTTCTATTACTTATTTTTTCTATAGCTGCATTGCGATGGTTTAGGAATTTAGAAGCAGGAACTCTTCGTAATCTCATTTTTCAGGTTGAGAGAAATCAGGACCATAGAGTTTTGGGACACCTACCCTATGAAGAAATCCCAAGGGAGAAACTAGTTTTAATTGAGCCCAATATTGAAGTTCATCTTGATATGCGTGATTCTCTATTACAAATGAGAGAAGAAGCAAAAAAGGAAGGGATATATTTGGTCTTCTTAAGTGGTTATAGATCAATAAATTTGCAAAAAGATATCTTTTACTCTTTAAAATCAATTAGAAATCAAGAAGCTGTAGAGAGAGCTAGAGTTTCAGCACCTCCGGGATATTCTGAACATAGTACTGGTTTTGCAATTGACATTGGTGATGCTACTAAAAGAGAAACAGACTTTGAAACTGAATTCGAAAATACTAAAGCCTTTAGATGGTTAAAAAAGAATGCAGCTAAGTTTCACTTTAAGTTATCCTTTAACAAGGATAATAAATTCATAGATTATGAACCTTGGCATTGGAGATATGAGGGATCAATTGAAGCTTTAAAAATTTTTGAAAGTTCAAATAGAAATTTGTAAATCTAATTGATAATTAAATTATTCGATATGATTATGTTTTTCAAAGTCTTGGATAGAAAATTCTCATAAAAAGCATTCTTTGAGTTAGCCTTAATAAAGTCCATCTACAACTTATATAAATTTTATAAATGTCATCTTCGATAAAAGAAATTAGGAATGTTGCAATTATTGCCCATGTAGATCATGGGAAGACAACTCTTGTAGATGCATTGTTATCTCAATCAGGAATATTTAGAGACAATGAAGTTATTCCTACATGTGTAATGGATTCGAATGATCTTGAAAGAGAAAGAGGCATAACAATACTCTCAAAAAATACAGCAGTTAACTACAAAGAAACCAGGATTAATATTATAGACACACCTGGACATGCTGATTTTGGGGGAGAAGTCGAAAGGGTTTTGGGGATGGTTGATGGTTGCCTTCTTATTGTTGATGCGAACGAGGGACCTATGCCTCAAACAAGATTTGTTTTAAAAAAAGCATTAGAAAAAGGACTTAGGCCTATAGTCTTTGTAAATAAAATTGATAGACCAAGAGTAGTTCCAGAATTAGCAATTGATAAGGTCCTTGATTTATTTTTAGAATTGGGAGCAGATGATGATCAATGTGATTTCCCTTATCTTTTTGGTAGCGGCCTATCTGGCTTCGCAAAAGAAGAGATGGAGTCAAATAGTGATAATATGATGCCTCTTTTTGAAGCTATTATCAGACATGTTCCACCTCCAGTAGGTGACTTAAATAAGCCTCTTCAGCTACAAATAACTACTTTGGATTATTCTGACTTCTTAGGTAGGATTGTTATTGGAAAAATTCATAATGGCACTATAAAAAATGGTCAACAAGCCAGTTTAATTAAGGAAAATGGAAAAACTATAAAGGGGAAGGTAAGTAAATTATTAGGATTTGAAGGATTACAAAGAATTGATATTAATGAAGCATTTGCTGGTGATATCGTTGCGGTTTCTGGTTTTGATGATGTCAATATTGGTGAGACCATAGCATGCCCTGATTCACCTCATCCTTTGCCATTAATCAAGGTTGATGAGCCTACTTTAAATATGACTTTTGTTGTAAATGATTCTCCATTTGCTGGTAAAGAAGGAAAATTTGTTACTAGCAGACAGTTGAAAAATAGATTGGAGAGAGAACTCTTAACTAATGTTGCTCTTAGGGTTGAAGAAACTGATTCTCCTGACAGATTTTCAGTATCAGGGAGGGGAGAATTACACTTAGGAATTTTGATTGAAACCATGCGAAGAGAAGGGTTTGAGTTTCAAATATCACAACCTCAAGTAATATTTAGAGAAATTGATAATGTTGAATGCGAGCCTATAGAAACCTTAGTTTTAGATGTGCCTGAAGTTTCTGTTGGTTCATGTATTGAGAAACTTGGATCGAGAAAAGCTGAGATGAAAAATATGCAGACAAGTTCAGATGGGAGGACTCAACTAGAATTTCTCGTTCCATCAAGAGGATTAATTGGATTCCGTGGAGAATTCGTGCGCATTACGAGAGGCGAGGGCATTATGAGTCATTCATTTTATGAATATAAACCTAAAGCTGGAGACTTTGAAACCAGAAGAAATGGAGTTCTGATTGCGTTTGAAGAAGGTGTAGCAACGTTTTATGCTTTAAAGAATGCTGAAGATAGAGGAGTCTATTTTATTAAACCTGGAGTTAAAGTTTACAAAGGAATGATAATTGGAGAAAATAACAGACCTCAAGATCTAGAGTTAAATATATGTAAAACTAAGCAATTGACTAATATGAGGTCTGCAGGGGCAGAAGAACTAGATACTTTGCAGTCACCTGTTGATATTACCCTTGAAAGAGCACTTGAATATATTGGTCCTGATGAAATGCTAGAGGTAACACCCGATTCCATAAGAATGAGAAAAATAAATAAGAAGAAAAAGAATTAATTATTAATTTCATGAATGAAGAAAGTACAAAAAATTTTCAAGATGCACTTTTTACTGCTTTAAATCTTTTTAACAATCACGAATGGTATGAGGCCCATGATGCTTTTGAAGAAATTTGGAATTCTGTTGATGGTGACGAAAGGCAAGTTATCCAAGGCATTTTACAAGTATCTGTATCACAGTTTCACTTAAGTAAGGGGAATTTAAATGGAGCTACTATCTTGCTGGGCGAGGGTTTAGGTAGAATAAAAACCAGAACCAAGATTAATTTGGGTATAGATCTCGAATCCTTTTGCCGATGTTTGGAAGATTTATTGAGAAAATTACAATACAAAGAGATATTAAGTGAGAATGACAAGCCTTTTTTGAAATCTCTTTAGCTAATATGATTTTATTTTTTACAAATATATATTTGTATTTATCGCATTCTTTTTTTAAGGAAATAAGTTAATTTTTTTGGTCTTAGGAATATGAACTTAAAAATCCAAAATGTATCTCTAACGATTCAAGGTAGGTTAATCGTAAATGATGTTTCAATAACTGTTAATCCAGGAGAAGTTGTAGGATTGATGGGACCTAATGGGGCGGGGAAAACTACTACTTTTAATCTTGCTGTGGGGAATATAAAGCCTGACAAAGGTAAAATTTTGATGAATCACAAAAATATAACTAATCTACCATTGCCGATTAGATCGAGACTTGGTTTGGGCTATCTAACTCAAGAGGCAAGTATCTTTAGAGATCTTACTGTTAAGGAAAATATTGATTTGGCTCTGCAAAATTCATCTTATACTTCTGCTGCAATAAGAAACAGGAGAGAACAATTAATTAATGAATTTAATTTGAATAAATTTGTAGATAATTATGGTTATCAACTTTCAGGTGGTGAGAGAAGGAGGTGTGAGATAGCGAGAGCTCTAACTGTGGGTAGAAAAGGGCCTAGATATTTACTACTAGACGAACCTTTTGCTGGAATAGATCCTTTGGCTGTTAATGATTTAAAGAAACTAATTCTTAAATTAAGTGGTTATGGGGTAGGTATTCTTATTACAGATCATAATGTAAGGGAAACCCTTTTAATAACTAATAAGTCATATGTATTAAGTGAAGGAAAAATTTTAGCTTATGGATCATCAAGGGAATTGGCTGATAATCCAATAGTCAAGAAGTATTATCTAGGAGATAATTTTAAACTTTGAAAGCCTTTTTCTAAATCAATTTAAACTTTATTATTAAAGATTTACTCATATAAAAATGATTTAATTATAATTTATTTATCGTTGAATATTAAAATCGGATAAATTTCTAGAAATGATACTAGATAATCTTTTTAAAAATTTTATATATGACCCGGTTTCAGTTTTAGGTCTATTAGTCTTTTATTTTTTATTAATTAACTTACCAATATCTTTAGGTGCAGTTTTTAAAAAAAAATCTTCTTCAATTGTAAGATTTATTACGATTTTAGTGAACCTATTAATAACATTACAATTACTTTTTAGGTGGTCAATTTCTGGGCACTTTCCTATCAGCAATTTGTATGAATCTCTTTATTTCCTTACTTGGGGGATCACATTGGGACAACTATTGGTTGAAAGGGAATATCAATTTCCAATAATTCCCTCAATTGCAATACCAATTGAGTTATTGACAGTTGCTTTTGCTTGTTTTGTTTTACCTGACGATTTGAAATTATCATCCAACTTGGTTCCAGCCTTAAGATCTAGTTGGTTAATAATGCATGTCAGCGTCGTAATGCTTAGTTATGCGGCATTAATAATAGGTTCTTTGCTCTCGTTTTCTGTTTTATTTATTAATAAAAATAAGCCGCTTCAAATCAGAAGTAGTTCTACAGGTATAGGGGGGTTCAAACTTTCTAATAACTATTCTTTTAATGGTTTAGTTGAACCTACTGAATTCTCTCATTCAGAAGAATTAGATACATTAAGTTATCGTTCTATATTAATAGGATTTGTTCTTTTGACTCTCGGTTTAATTTCAGGTGCAGTCTGGGCTAACGAGGCCTGGGGTACATGGTGGAGTTGGGATCCAAAAGAAACATGGGCATTTATCTCATGGTTGTTTTATGCCGCTTATCTGCATATGAGAATTAGCAAGGGTTGGCAAGGACGCAAACCAGCATTATTAGCATCAACAGGCTTTTTAGTGGTTTTAGTATGTTATTTAGGAGTTAATTTCTTAGGAATAGGCTTACATAGTTATGGCTGGATATTTGGGTGATAAAAAAATTACCCATAAATATTAATTTTTAGGGCTCTGAAAGAACATTACCTTTTTGTGCTTCTTGCGCAACTTTTCTCAAGTCATCACATCCCTCTTTTAATGTTGGGTAAGCAAACATTCCACTACCAGCAATAAAACAATTCGCACCAGCATCTGCACATTGTGAAATAGTCCAATTTGCTTTAATGCCTCCATCAACTTCAATATCTACATTTAAGTTTTTTTCAATAACAAAGTTTCTTATTTCTCTGATTTTATTAAGCATTGTTGGTATATAAGCTTGTCCACCAAAGCCTGGATTAACTGTCATAACCAAAACATGATCAACCATATCCATAATGTTTTTAATCATTTCAAAAGGAGTATGAGGGTTTAATGCAACAGAAGGAGATCCTCCTAG
Source organism: Prochlorococcus marinus XMU1402 (assembly GCF_017696205.1). Taxonomy (NCBI): domain Bacteria; kingdom Bacillati; phylum Cyanobacteriota; class Cyanophyceae; order Synechococcales; family Prochlorococcaceae; genus Prochlorococcus; species Prochlorococcus marinus. The sequence continues at coordinate 735,829 of NZ_JAAORD010000001.1, forward strand.
GTCTCTTATTCTTCCAAGAACTCTATGCAAATGAATATTTGCTTCAGCATGAGCTATTACTACTCCTGGTTCACCATTCGCCCCTTTTGTAGCGTTTACATAAGATTCAAGCATGGTTTCACAATTGTATTGGCTTACCATTAATTGAGTTTCAAAGGGGACATTGCAATATTTCCTGCATGCAGCAATCATTTCAGGACCGAATGTAAGATTTGGTACAAAATTCCCATCCATTACATCAAATTGAATTCTATCTACCCCAGCTTCCTCGAGCTCTTTCACACATGCACCCATATTTGCCCAATCTGCTGGTAAAACTGAAGGAATTATTTGAATTGGTCTATTAACCCCAGCTAAATTTGTTTGATTTGACTCAGTCATTTAATTTTTAAAATATTTAATAAAGATACTATATTTAGTTGTTTATTCCTAATTTCAATTCATGGCCTGATAAAGTAACAGCTGTAAAGAGTTAAGAAAAGCTTATTAGCGTAATAATTCCCATAAAAAATGACACTTTTTATGAGATCATACTCAAAACCTTTTAGAAAATCCTCAAAAATTTAATTGTGAATCAAACTTTAATTCAAGAAATTCTCGAAGTTGTCGAGCAAGCAGCAATTGCTTCAGCAAAACTAACAGGACTTGGTCAAAAAGATGAAGCTGATGCTGCAGCTGTCGAAGCAATGAGATTGCGAATGGGCAAAATTGAAATGAAAGGGAAAATTGTTATCGGAGAAGGTGAAAGAGATGAAGCACCTATGCTTTATATAGGTGAAGAGGTTGGGAGCGGAAGCGGACCAGGGGTTGACTTTGCAGTAGATCCTTGTGAAGGAACCAATCTTTGTGCAAATAATCAAAGAGGTTCCATGGCTGTTCTGGCGGCTTCAGATACAGGAGGTCTCTTTAATGCCCCAGATTTCTACATGAACAAATTAGCGGCCCCTCCAGCAGCCAAAGGGAAAGTAGATATTAGAAATTCGGCTACTGAAAACTTGAAAATTCTTAGTGATTGCTTGGATCTCTCTATTGAAGAACTTACTGTTGTTGTAATGGATAGAACAAGGCATAAAGATTTAATTAAAGAGATTCGTGGATGTGGTGCAAAAGTACAACCGATTTCTGATGGTGATGTTCAAGCTGCTATAGCATGTGGTTTTGCAGGAACTGGAACACATTGTTTGATGGGTATAGGTGCAGCTCCGGAAGGTGTTATTTCCGCTGCTGCAATGAGAGCTCTTGGAGGACATTTTCAAGGACAACTAGTTTATGATCCAGCAATTGCTCAAACTTCTGAATGGGCTGATTACACAAAAGAAGGGAATATAAAACGTCTAAATGAAATGGGCATAACTGATATAGATAAAATCTATGAAGCTAACGAATTGGCATCCGGAGAAAATGTTGTATTTGCTGGAAGTGGAATAACTGATGGATTATTATTTGACGGAGTTAAATTTGAAAGCGATTGTGTTAGAACAAGCAGTCTAGTAATAAGTACATTAGATAGTACTGCAAGATTCACAAATACTGTCCATATCAAAGATGGTGCTAAGAGTATCAGCCTTTAAAAATTCACTTTTAGTTTTATGCATATTGTTGTCGTCGGACTAAGTCATCGCACGGCACCTGTCGAAGTGCGTGAGAAGTTAAGTATTCCTGACCAATCTATAACAGAATCATTGGAAGCATTAAAAGCTTTCTCTGATGTTTTAGAGGTGTCAATTTTAAGTACTTGCAATAGGCTAGAAATATATGCGCTAGTAAAGGATAAAAATACCGGTATTTCATCAATTAAAGAATTTATTTCAGATTATTCCGGAATTATTTTTGAAGATTTAAATCCTCATCTTTTTTGCTTTAGACAAGAAGATGCAGTTTTACATTTAATGAAAGTCTCTGCAGGTCTCGATAGTCTCGTTTTAGGCGAAGGGCAAATCCTTTCGCAGGTAAAAAAAATGATGAGATTAGGCCAAGAGAATCAATCTACTGGCCCTATTCTTAATAGATTATTAACCCAATCTGTTAGTACAGGTAAAAAGGTTAGATCTGAAACAAATTTAGGAACTGGTGCTGTATCAATCAGTTCAGCAGCTGTAGAACTTGCTCAATTAAAACTTGGTCAGGAAAAGGGTTTTGATACTCTTGTGAGTTTGGAATCAGAGAAGGTTCTTGTAGTTGGGGCTGGACGAATGAGTAGGCTCTTAATAACTCACTTGAAGTCAAAAGGATGTCATAAACTTATTCTTGTAAATAGAAATATTGATAGAGCATTAAATCTTGCGGCAGACTTTCCCGACCTAGATATTGTTTGTAAAGGGTTCAACGAATTAGATGAAAATATAATAATATCTTCTCTTGTTTTTACTAGTACGGCATCCGAAGAGCCAATAATTGATCTCGCTAAAATTGATAAATTAAATTTAAAAAATAAACTCAAATTTATTGATATTGGTGTACCAAGAAATATATCTAATGATGTTAAACAAAATAAATTTGTACAATCATTCGATGTAGATGACTTACAGGAGGTTGTTTCAAGAAATCAGGAATTTAGACAGAAAATTGCAAAGGAAGCAGAATCTTTAGTAGAAGAAGAAAGAATCATTTTTCTTGAATGGTGGGCAAGTTTAGAGGCTGTTCCAGTAATTAATAAACTTAGATCAGATTTGGAGTTAATTAGAAAAGAGGAATTGCAAAAAGCACTAAGTAGGATGGGGCCTGATTTTTCTGCTAGAGAAAGAAAAGTTGTGGAAGCTTTGACTAAAGGAATTATAAATAAAATACTTCACACACCTGTTACTAAGTTGAGAAGTCCTCAATCAAGAGAAGAAAGACAAGCTTCTTTAAAAATTGTTGAAAAATTGTTTTCTCTTGTAGAAGAGGATAGAAATAACTAAATTTTCATTATTTATATTAAGTTTTTCTAGTAATTTATCGAAATACCTTTGTAAACTGACCATTCCTATTTCTAAATCTGCCCATAATCAGTTACTTTAAATAGTTGTATATACCTCCATTAGATTGAATGAAGCGTGTGTTGGCCATCATCCTCGGAGGAGGAAAAGGTTCTAGACTTTACCCTCTAACAAAAATGAGGGCGAAACCTGCTGTCCCATTGGCAGGTAAGTATCGTTTGATAGATATCCCAATTAGTAATTGTATTAATTCAGGTATAGAAAAAATGTACGTATTGACTCAGTTCAATAGTGCATCTCTAAATAGACATATAGGAAGAACATATAATTTGAATGGCCCTTTTGGTCAAGGCTTTGTTGAGGTTTTGGCCGCTCAACAGACTCCTGATAGTCCAAAGTGGTTTGAAGGTACTGCTGATGCAGTTAGAAAATACCAATGGTTATTTCAAGAATGGGATGTTGACGAGTATCTAATATTGTCAGGTGATCAACTATATAGGATGGACTACAGTTTATTTGTTCAACATCATAGAGAAAATGGAGCCGACTTAACTGTCGCAGCTTTACCTGTTGATGAAGCTCAAGCAGAAGGTTTTGGCCTGATGAGAACAGATGATTTAGGAAATATAAAAGAATTTAGTGAAAAACCTACTGGAGAGAAGCTGAAGGCAATGGCAGTAGATACTTCAAAATTTGGATTAAGTAAGGAGTCAGCTAAAGATAAGCCTTACTTAGCCTCTATGGGTATTTACGTTTTTAGCAGAAATACTCTTTTTGATCTTCTAAATAAATTCCCTAGTTATACCGATTTTGGTAAGGACATTATTCCTGAAGCACTTAATAGGGGTGATACACTTAAAAGTTATGTATTCGATGATTATTGGGAAGATATAGGAACCATTGGTGCATTTTTTGAGTCAAACCTTGCATTGACTGAGCAGCCAAAACCTCCATTTAGTTTTTATGATGAAAAATTTCCAATTTATACAAGACCTAGATTCCTCCCACCTTCTAAACTTGTAGATGCTCAAATTACTGATTCAATTGTCTGTGAAGGTACAATCTTAAAGTCATGCAGTATTTTACATTGTGTTTTAGGCGTAAGAAGTAGGATTGAAAGTGATTCGGTACTCGAGGACACTCTTGTTATGGGTGCTGATTTCTTTGAATCGCCTGAAGAGAGGATTGAATTAAGAAAAGGAGGCGGAACACCTCTTGGAGTAGGTGAAGGAACTACTGTAAAAAGAGCAATTCTTGATAAGAATACAAGGATTGGTGATAATGTCGTGATTATTAATAAAGATCGAGTAGAAGAAGCAGATAAACCAGAATTAGGTTTCTATATAAGAAATGGAATTGTTGTAGTAGTTAAAAATGCAACTATTGCAAACGGAACCGTTATTTAAATCTTTTCGATCATTTTTCGCTGACATAAGTATTATTTTTTGAGCAATTTTGTTGAGTTGCAGGCACACTATATTTATTGAGTTTTTTTAATTTTTTATGTCCAAGGCACATTTTGGTTTAATAGGTCTTGGTGTTATGGGCGAAAATTTAGTTCTTAACGCAGAGAGAAATGGATTTTCTAGTGTGGTTTTTAATAGAACTTACTCAAAAACTGAAGAATTTTTACAAGGTAGGGGTTTTGGGAAGAATATAGAAGGAGCTGAAACTCTTCAAGAATTTGTCAATAAGCTAGAGAGACCTAGAAGAATTTTAATGATGGTTAAAGCTGGACCTGCAACAGATGCTGTTATAGATAATATTTCTGGATTTCTTGAGGAAGGAGATTTATTAATAGATGGCGGCAATTCTCAATTTAAAGATACAGAAAGAAGGGTAAATACTCTCGAAAGTAAAAGTTTTGGATACATTGGGATGGGTGTCTCAGGTGGTGCCAAAGGGGCCCTAGAAGGGCCAAGTATGATGCCTGGTGGCACTAAGGCTTCATATGATGCAATAGAAAGCTTATTAACTAAGATGGCGGCTAAGGTTGAAGACGGCTCATGTGTTGCATATGTTGGACCAGGAGGCTCAGGTCATTTTGTAAAAACTGTTCATAACGGAATTGAATATGGAATTGAGCAAATACTCGCAGAAGCTTATGACCTTATGAAGAGAGTTAAAGGTATGAATGGACAGCAGATGTCAGAGGTATTTGGCATTTGGAACAATACTGATGAATTAGCTTCTTACCTTGTTGAAATAACAGAGATTTGTCTAAATACAAAAGATGAGATAACCGGAGATGATGTTGTGGAGAAAATATTAGATAAAGCTGGCCAGAAAGGTACTGGGTTATGGACTGTTGTAAGTGCTTTAGAACTGGGGGTATCAGTTCCAACTATTTATGCATCTTTAAATGCAAGAGTAATGAGTTCCTTAAAAGAGCAACGTAGTGAGATTGAAAAAACTATTCCAAATAAAGAGATAGAGGATTTTGATTTAGGAAATATATCAGATGGAATGAAACCTTTACTTGATGCTGTAGTCCTTGCCACAATTGCTAGCTATGCTCAAGGTATGGATATTTTAAGAGAAGCATCTTCAGTCTATAATTACGGTTTGAATATGCCATCAATTGCTCAAATCTGGAAGGGTGGTTGCATAATTAGATCAAAATTATTAGGTAAAATTCAAGATGCTTATAACAAAGACCCTAATCTGAAAAATTTAATTTTTGATGATTGGTTTAATAATGAAATTGCTACAAGATTAGATAATTTAGCTAATGTAGTTTCTTTATCCACAAAAGCAGGTATACCAGTTCCATGTCTATCCAGTACTTTAGATTATTTGAATAGTTATAGAACCAATAGACTTCCGCAGAATCTTGTCCAGGCAATGAGAGACTGTTTTGGCTCTCATACATATGAAAGAATTGATAGAGAAGGTAGTTTTCATACTGAATGGATGAAATGATTCAAAAGGTTAAAAATGGATATACACTCAACATTTACAAAGACAAGTTAGAACTATCAACAGCGGTTTTCAAGTTTATTGAAAGTCAAATTATTTTTACTTTAAAAAAGAAAGATAGATTCAAATTTTGTGTTAGTGGAGGTTCAACTCCTAAAGCTGTCTATCAGCTCTTATCTAATTGTGATCTTAGATGGGATATGGTTGATGTCTTTTTAGGAGATGAAAGATGTGTTGATCCAAATTCAGAATTAAGTAACACATTAATGTTGAAAAATTCATTGTTAACTAATTTTGGATCTAAAGCTTTTTTTTATGAAATTTTCAATGATTTAAATGCTGATGATGAAACTACAAAAAATCAATTTATTTCCAAATTATTTGAAAAATGTGGATCAAACCCTCCCTTATTTGATTTAACTTTATTAGGTCTTGGAGACGATGGTCATACAGCTTCACTATTCCCTTATCAAAAAAATAATAATGAAGATGATTTTGTGATTTTTAATGAAGGTAAAGGATTAAAGAGAATTTCCTTAACTCCAAAGGTCCTTTCAGCCTCATCAAAGATAGTATTTTTGGTTAGTGGGGCCAATAAAAGAATTGCTCTTGAGAGGTTATTAGATGAAAAAGAGCCTCTTGATAGAACACCATCAAAATTAATAAAATCTATTAATCAAATTTCAATATTTTGTGATCAAGAATCAGCAAAAGAATTAGAAATTTAGTTAAAGTTTAAAAATAATTAGAATTATTAAATGAGTAAGAAAAAATTTTTATTCCAGAAAAGGGAGTTCAATGGTTGGAAAACATTAAATGATACAGTTATGGGTGGATCAAGTTCAGCGTTTTGTGAAATTTCAAATTCTGGTTTGATATTAAAGGGTAATATTGTCGAGAAATCAGGAGGATTTGTTAGTTGTAGATCGTCTATATATAAACCTTCTTTAGATGTATCTGAGTATTCATCCTTTGAATTAAATATTGATGGACAAGGAAGAACTTTTAAATTTGCTGTCGCCTGTGAAGACGCTTTGCTAGGACTAACTGAATTTATTCCAGGCGGTCTCAGGTGGATTAAATCATTCCCAACAAAAAAATTTGGAACAACAAATGTTCAAATTCCTTTTGGTGAGCTAAAACCCTCAGTAAGAGCTAATAAAGTACGTTTCCCATTTAAATTTAAGCCATCTAAAATTAAAAGATTGCAACTACTTCACTCTAAGTTCGGTGATGATGGATTACTTAATAATGAGTTTAGACAGGGTTCTATAAAAGTTTTAATTAAATCAATAAGTGTTATTTGAAAATCCACCTAAAAATATAGAGAGCTTAATCGCTAAGTCTGCAGATTTAACAAATAAACCTTTTGTTCATTCTGTCGTGAAAATAAATGGTGAATACGAATTCGAAGAAGAAGATATTGATTTAACAGTTAATATCTTATGTCGAGATAAAGAAGGTAAAAGATTAGAAATTTATGATCTTGAATTAGAACTTTTTAAATCAAATAAAGAGTTGGTTTTAGTAATCTCTAAGCTTAATTTCCCTGATGAACCAATATTATGGTGTGGAGTTAAAACATTATGGATGGATAGCAATAATGGAAAAAAATGCAACTCACCAAGATACAGCTCTAGATTGGAAAATTTAGCAAATAGGATAAAAAGTTTTATTAATTAAGAAAATAAACTTTGAGCTGATTTATAAATCAGTAACAGCCCCTAAACTTGATGTGCTTACGATTCTCGAATATTTTGAAAGAATTCCTCTTTTGTATTTTTGTATGGGTTTTACCCAATCTTTTTTTCTTTTTTCTAATTCTTCGTCAGATAAATCAACTTCAATTAGTTGTTTAACAGCATCAACTGTTATTAAATCACCTTCTTTTATTAGAGCAATATTTCCTCCAACAGCAGCCTCTGGAGCTATGTGACCCACAACAAGACCATAAGTACCACCGCTAAATCTGCCATCGGTAATTAAAGCTACCTTCTCTCCAAGCCCCTGACCAACAATCGCGGATGTCGGAGCTAACATTTCTCTCATGCCTGGACCTCCTACAGGACCTTCGTTTCTAATAACAACAACATCACCAGCTTTGATATCGTTATTTAATATCGATTTTAAACAATCCTCTTCACTTTCAAAAATCTTTGCTGGACCTGTTAATACAGGGTTTTTTACTCCGCTAATTTTGGCTACAGAACCTTCGCTCGCTAAGTTACCTTTTAATATCGATAGATGTCCTTTTTTATAAAGAGGGTCATCTATATCTCTTATGACATTTTGATTTTTTAGAGGCTTATCTGGAATCTGCTGTAAGTATTCTGAGATGGTTTTGCCTTCAATATTTTTGCAATCGCCATGAATTAATCCTGCATTCAAAAGTATTTTCATTACTTGTGGTATCCCACCTGCCTTATGAAGATCCACTGTCACATATTTACCACTCGGTTTAAGGTCACAAATAACGGGCACTTTTTGTCTGATTCTCTCAAAATCATTAATGTCGATATCTATTCCTGCAGTATTCGCAATAGCTAAGATATGCAAGACCGCATTTGTTGATCCGCCAATTGCCATAATTACTGATATTGCATTTTCAAATGCTTTCTTAGTCATTAGGTCTAGAGGTCTTATATCTTTTTCGATTGCAGAGACTAATATCTCCGCACTTTTATCTGCACTTAGTTCTTTTTCAAGATCTTCAGCAGCCATAGTGGAACTGTGAGGAAGACTTAACCCTAGTACTTCAATAACCGCCGACATTGTATTAGCTGTAAACATTCCTCCACAGCTACCAGCACCAGGAATACAATTTTTTTCAACTTGGATTAGCCTTTCTTCATTAATTTTGCCTGATGTTAATTGTCCAACAGCTTCAAATGCACTAACAACAGTTAGATCTTCTCCATGCAATTTTCCAGGCTTTATTGTCCCTCCATAAATGAAAATTGAGGGAATATTCATTCTTGCAATCGCAATCATGGCGCCCGGCATATTCTTGTCACATCCACCTATAGCAAGTACTCCATCCATACTCTGAGCATTGCATGCTGTTTCAATCGAATCAGCGATAACTTCTCTTGAAACCAGGGAATATTTCATACCCTCTGTTCCCATAGATATGCCATCGCTTACTGTTATAGTCCCAAACATCTGCGGCATTCCACCTGATCTTTTTATTGACTCTTCAGCTTTTAGAGCTAACTTATTTAAACCTATATTGCATGGTGTTATGGTGCTGTATCCATTTGCTACTCCAATAATAGGTTTATTAAAGTCCTCATCATTAAATCCAACAGCTCTTAACATCGATCTGTTAGGGGATCTTTGCACACCTTGGGTTATTGCAGATGATCTGAGTTTATTCATATTATTTGTGAACCTTTTTTATTCTATTGCCCCAACTCTTCAAGTTGCTTCCTCACATCAGCAATTGCAGAATTAAGTTGCTCAACTTTCTTCTCTAGATTTTCTCCTTCAACTTCATTTATATTTTCATTTGAATCAATCGCTTCAGAGCCGTCTTGAATTCTGGAGGAATACATCATTGCTTTTTGTTTTTTTTCCTCCTTTCTTTTATCTGCTTCGGATATTAACCACCAAGCTAGACCTGCTGCTCCAATAAAAGCACCGCTTATTAATGATAAAAGATTATTTGAAGACGAATCTCTGTATTCAGACATTGGCAAAATATTTACTCCTATATTCTATATTAGTTCTTATCTTTAAATATAGTACTTAATCGCGATAAAGGATTCCCAATACCTGGTGTTAATAATTGTGTTATTTCGTCTTCCTCATCTATGCAAGAAGTGTAAATTACCTGATTAGGGAATAGTTTCGCAATTTCATTTAACCCTTTATTTGAGCAAATAGCAGTTATTAAAAGAATCCTATTTGATTCAACACCTAATTCCTTTAATTTAATTAAAGTTTCTAATGTTGCTGATTTTGTCGTTATTTGTTCCGAATAAAAAATAACTCCTTCATTTGATTCAATAGTTTTAGGAAGTTCTCCTAATGCCAGGGTTGAATTAGGAATTACTTCTTTAGATCCAAACCAAAGAGATAACCCTTCGGGCAACATTGCGAGCACTTTTATTGGATAATCATTATTAATAAAAAATCCATCTGCGTTCCCAATCTCAGTATTCACTATTTCTTTTTTATATGGCAGCCAATTACGTAATGCTTCATATGTAAGCCATTTCCCTAATTGCTCATATCCTGTTGAGTACAAAATATTTGGAGTGTTTTTTTCTCGCAATATTGAAAGCCAATGTTTTATTAATGGATGAGGAGGAACAATAACCTTTAGTGACATTGCCATATATTTTCCTTTAAGATACTCTTACAAACTTTAAATACTTAAGTTCTAAAATACAGTCTTATTATGATTAAATCAATTGTTTTTCCCTCACTAAAGAATGCATTAATTACTTTGTTATTCGTTGGGATTTTATTTTTTAGTTCTGTAAATTCTGCATGGGCTAAAAGACCTCCTGAGATTAGAAACCAACAAGACCTTAATTTAGAGCCAGATATGCATGGTCAAGATTTAAGCGGTAACGAATACGTTAAGTTTGATTTGAATGGGTTTAATTTCAGTGAAAGTAATTTAGAGGGAGCGGTGTTCAATAATAGTAAATTGCAAAACTCAAAGTTTACTGGAGCCAATTTAAGGGATGCACTAGCTTATGCAACAGACTTTACAGATGCAGATCTTTCGGATGTTAATTTTACAAATGCTTTATTAATGGAGAGTAATTTTGAAGGAGCAAAAATAGATGGTGCAGATTTTACTGATGCTGTTCTTAGTCGTACACAACAAAAACAATTATGTGCGATAGCTAATGGCACAAATAGTTCTACAGGAGAGAGTACTGAATATAGCTTAGGTTGTTAATCAAAGGTGAAAAAGAAAATACCAGTTATAGTTGTTTCGGGATTTCTTGGTTCAGGTAAAACAACTTTTCTAAGATACCTATTAAAAGAGAGTAATAAAAAATTTGGTTTAATAATTAATGAATTTGGTGATGTTGGAATTGACGGTGATTTGATTAAAAGTTGTGATACATGTGATGAAACTGAAGTCGACTGCGTAATCGAATTAAACAATGGATGTTTATGTTGTACAGTTCAAGATGATTTCGTTCCATCAATAAAAGCTCTCCTAGATTCTAATCCTTCTCTCGAATCAATAATTATCGAAACAAGTGGCCTAGCACTACCAATTCCCTTAATTCAAGCACTTAATTGGCCTGAGCTTAGGTCTTCCATCTACCTTGATGTTGTTGTTGGTATCGTTAATGGACAATCAATGCTCAATGGTTCACCAATTAATGATTTAAATAAAATAACAAAACAATATAATGAAACAGATAAAATTGATCACAACGCCACTATAGATGAACTTTTTGAGGAGCAACTAGAAGTTTCTGATATCGTTTTAGTCTCTAGATCAGATATCTTAAATGATGATCAGTTTGACGTTGTAAAAAATAAAATTCAAGGAAGTCTAAACTCATCTACACCAGTCCTTAAATCCAAGAATGGTAAGATTGATTTAAATTATCTATTTGATTTCAATTTTAAAAAAGAGACTTATAAAAAATTTTTAACTGAAGAACATGACCATAATCATGTTGAGCTTGTATCAGATTCATTTAAATTAAATTATTTCCTTGAAAAAAATGACTTTGAAAAGGAGATGTCAAAAATCTTGGATGAATTAAACATTCTTCGGATAAAAGGACGTATTTGGATACCAAACAAATCATTGCCTTTACAAATACAAATTGTTGGGAAGAAAATTAATACTTGGTTTGAAGAAGCTCCAGATAATTGTTGGAGACCAAATGATAATGCTGGGCTTGAATTAGTAATAATTTCCTTTGATGAAAAATCTGTAAAAACTTTCAATAGAAAAATTAAAGAGAAATTTAAGATTTTAAGTGACCCAAAAATAGCAATTTGACTTTATAGTTACCTATCGGGATACTTACATCAGTAGATAGTCCAAGATGAAAAATCCAAAAATTGCTTTAAAACAATTAATCTCTGAAGACATTACATCAATTGATAAAATAAAATGTTCAAAATGTGGAGGGGCAGGAAATTTCAAAACACATGAAAATTCAAGAAGAACTTGCTTAGTTTGTTTTGGCAGAGGCTTCATAAAAGTTTAATAACTCAGAAAACCCTTAAGGTAAAAATATTTGTTTATTAATCAATGGTACTTTTTATTAAAATTTAAACTAATCTTCTAGTAGAAATTAATTTTTAATTGGACCAATTTGCTGTAAAAGTTTTTGTTAGACTAAGACCCTCAGTTTTAGACCCCGCAGGAGAAGCTACCAAATCTGCATCTATAAAACTTGGAGCCGAGGGAATAAAATCATTACGTATAGGAAAAATGATTGAAGTAAAAATAGAAGGTAATGGTGAAAACGATGTAAGAGAAAAAATTGATTTATTGTGTGATAGGTTATTCGCAAATACTGTTATTGAAGATTATGAATATTCACTAGAAAAATTATAAGATGGAAAATTTTATTGTAGGAATCGTTGTCTTCCCCGGTTCTAATTGTGATCGTGATGTTTCATGGGCATTGGAAGGTTGTTTAGACATAAGAACTAAATACTTATGGCATGAGTCTTCAGATTTAAGTGACGTAGATGCAATAGTTTTACCTGGAGGATTTAGCTATGGTGATTATCTAAGATGCGGAGCAATTGCGAGATTCTCTCCATTAATAAATGCCTTGGATGAGTTTGTTAAAAGCGGGAAAAGAGTTTTAGGAATTTGTAATGGGTTTCAAATTTTGACAGAATCAGGTTTTTTGCCCGGTGCTCTAGTTGCGAATAAAAATCTAAATTTTATCTGTGATGACGTTGAACTGGATATCGTTTCTTCAAAAGGAGGTTGGTTTAATAGTAGAGATGAAAAACAAACTATTAAGTTGCCAATAGCGCATGGGGAAGGAAGATATCATTGTGATTCTGATACTTTAAAAAAACTTGTAGATAATGAATTAATCGCTTTGAGATATAAAAATAATCCTAATGGATCCTCATTCGATATTGCAGGCATAACCAATGAAAAGGGAAATGTTCTAGGTTTAATGCCTCATCCAGAGCGAGCATGTGACGAAACAATTGGTGGGACTGATGGTCTCTTTACATTAAAATCATTAATATTGAAATAAAAAAAGACCTCCAATTTTGGAGATCTTTTTTAATTAATTTGGGAAGAAATTAAACAGCAGCTTTTACTTTTGGATCTAAATCACCTTTTGCGTAAAGATCAGCAAAATAATTAGTGCTGTTTTGTTTGATCTTACTCGCTTGACCTTCGCACCAGAACTGCTTGTATCTATCAAGACAAACTTGCTTCATGTATTTTCTAGCAGGTTTGTTGAAATGTCTTGGATCAAAGTTTGCCTTATCAGCAAATGCTGCCTCTCTAACCGCGGCAGTGAAAGCAAGTCTGTTATCAGTATCAATGTTGACTTTCCTAACTCCATTTCTTATACCCTCTTGAATTTCTTCAACAGGAACACCATATGTTTGAGGAATTTCACCACCATATTTGTTAATGATATCCAACCATTCTTGAGGAACTGAACTAGATCCATGCATTACAAGATGGGTATTTGGAAGTGCTTTATGAATTTCAGCAATTCTGCTTATTGCAAGAACTTCTCCTGTAGGCTTCCTTGTGAATTTATAAGCACCATGACTTGTACCTATAGCAATAGCTAATGCATCAACTTTTGTTTTAGCAACAAAATCTGCAGCTTCTTCAGGATCAGTCAAAAGCATATCGGTAGAAAGTTCACCTTCAAATCCATGACCATCTTCTGCTTCACCTTTCCCTGTTTCTAATGAACCTAAGCAACCTAATTCTCCTTCAACACTAACTCCAACTGAATGGGCAAAATCCACTACTTTTTTAGTAACTGCAACATTATATTCGTAACTAGCGGGTGTTTTTGCATCTGCCTCTAGAGAACCATCCATCATTACTGATGTGAAACCATTTATTGCTGCTGAATAGCATGTTGATGGCTCATTACCATGGTCTTGGTGCATAACCACTGGAATATTTGGATATGTTTCTGTAGCGGCAAGGATTAGATGACGTAAGAAAATTTCTCCTGCATAATTTCTTGCCCCTCTTGAAGCTTGGAGGATTACTGGACTATCAGTTTCATATGCTGCTTCCATGATTGCTTGAACTTGCTCAAGATTATTAACATTGAAAGCTGGAATACCGTAACCATTCTCAGCAGCATGATCTAAAAGTAGTCGTAGTGGAACGAGGGCCATAATTAAAATAAGTTAGATGCTATGTAAAACATATGTTTCCGAGAGTTTAGTATAAAGAGGTATCAAATGTCACGTCATTAGATATACAAAATACTAAATAAAAGAAACTAATTTTATGACCCAGAGTATATTTCTAGAATTTTTTAGTTAATAAGTGTAGCCTGCTACAAACAATTGCTCATCGGATGAAGGTTGAGATCCTGCTACATAGGCACCTTTTGAAGCTTCAGAGTTTGCTTGGGCTCTTGCTATTAAAGCCTTTTGACCCCCTTCAACGTCGCTCCCTTTCCAAGCCTTTAAGCATGAGTGCTGTAATGCTCTTCCATAGGAGAATGAAACATTCCATAAAGCTTTCCTGTAAAGAGTGTTCATATTATTTAAATAAATAGAAGCAGCTTCTTCACTTAACCCTCCTGATAAGAAAACTATTCCTGGAACAGATGCAGGAACGCATCTTTCCATAGTTCTGATTGTCATTTCAGCGACTTTCACAGGATCAGCCTTTGTTGGACAATTTGCCCCATTAACAGTCATAGAAGGTTTTAATAGAGTGCCTTCTAGAAAAACTCCATTTTCCTGGCAGGAAATATAAACCTGCTTTATTACCTCTTCTTGGACTTCAGCAGTTTTTTCAATAGTATGATCGCCGTCCATTAAGATTTCAGGTTCAATAATTGGTACCAAACCAGATTCTTGAACTGATCTTGCATACCTTGCTAATCCCCAAGCATTCTCTTGAATTGATAGTTTTGAAGGACAACCATCATTTGTAATTTGAAGAACTGCTCTCCACTTTGCAAATCTTGCTCCTTGTTCATAATATTTTGCTGCTCTTTCAACTAACCCATCTAAGCCAGAGCAAAAAGTTTCTACATCTCCTGCTCCCGGAAGAGGATTTAGGCCTTTATCGACCTTTATGCCAGGAATAATACCTAAATCATTTAGTTTCTTAACCATTGACTCACCATCTTGGTGATTCTGATAAAGAGTTTCTTCGAAGAGGATTGCTCCACTTATATATTTGCCAAGCCCTTCTGTAGTAAAAAGCATTCCTCTATATGCCTTCCTATTCTCTTCAGTATTCTCAACTCCAATTCCAGCGAGTCTTTTACCTACTGTTTTAGTGGATTCATCTACCGCTAATATCCCTTTTCCTTTAGAGGCTAGTAATTTAGCATTTTCTTTAAGCTCATTTTTGTAATAATTTAAAGCCATTCTTTAATAATTCAGTTCAATTGATTTTTCCAGAATATGAAAAAAAAATAAAATCAATCCAATACTTTATCGGGTGATAATTGCTACTTATAAATGTATAGCTTTAAATTTTGATACTTAATCCACTTTTCGAAGATTCTCTTATGGCTTCGCAAACTTTATGACTAGCAAGTCCCTCACATAAGCCAGGGATTACAGGTGTTCTATTAATTATGCTCTGAGCCCATAAATTTTGAATTCTCAAAACTGGAGCTATTCTCCCATCAGTCCATGTTTTTTCAAAATTAAAACTTGAATCTGCAGTTAGATTTTGTAATTTATTTTCGTTGTTTGAATATTTCAAATTAAAACCATGTACATAATCTTTTTGGTTTTCGCTTTTAAGAATAAGTGAACCTTCGCTTCCATATATTTCTAAACTAAATCCTCTACCGTTTTTAGAAATCGATGATAAAGATACCTGACATGGAATAAGATTGGAGCTGTAGTTTGATATTTCTATATTGGCTAAACATACATCTTCACTCGTAACATCATTTAAATCAGATGAATTAGGTAAAGGTCTTTTTCTTATTGATGTTGCTAACTTACCAGACACGTTTATTGCTTCTCCAAAAAACCAATTCAACATATCGAATGCATGAGTACCTAATGCGCCAATAACTCCACCACCTTTTTCTTCCAACGAATACCAATTCCAGAATCTTTTGGGGTCAGATCTACTGCCCATTAACCAATCTAATTTGACTAAATATATATCTCCTAAGATATTTTCATCAACAATCTTTTTTGTCTGAAGGAAAAGAGGTACTGCTCTATATTCAAAATCAACACATACGCTTAAATTATTAATCAATGATATTCTCTGAAGCTCTTCAATTTCTGAGGAGGATATCGAAACGGGTTTTTCTAGAAGCAAATTTTTATTATTCTCAAGAGCTTGTTTTGCTAATTTAAATCTTGATTCAGGAGGGGTAGCAATTATAATTCCATCAATTTCCGGAGATTTAATTAAGTCATCCCAATTATAAAAAAAATCTAAGCCCGTTTCTTTTTCTAGAATTGATTTTTGCTTTTTCTCGTAATGATAAATAGCTACAGGATTTAAATAATCAGACTCTTTTAATGCCTCTAAATGAACTTTTTTACCAAACCCTAGTCCAGCGATTGCTATTTTTAATTTTTTATTTTTAATATTCATTAATAAACTCTGAACAGCTATTTTCAATAACAACATCTATGAGTTCATCATTATTAGAAGTTTGCCATTTTGAATTGAATTGAGGTATTCCATTTATGGAAGTATCTTTAAACTTTTTTTCATCGCAATTAATTCTCATTACATAAAGTGATAACTCTCCATCTTTATCAGAATTAGTTGGATTTTTAAAGAACTTTGTTAAGACACTTATTTCACCATTTGAAAGTGGCTTAATACTACCTTTATCAAGCCATTCTTTCCCTTCATTATTCTCTTTTAGTAGTACCCAGTCAACATTTCCTATAGCATATGAACAGGAAGCAAAATTTAAAATAAAAAATAAAAGGCTTAAAGTAAAATAAAAGAAATTTGAAATAATTCTCATATTACGTATTTGCTTTTGCAAGTTCTTTTACACCATGAATTTTCAAAATTTTAGTCAGAGTATCCTTGAGATCTTTCCTTTTTACTATTACATCAACAAAACCATGCTCAAGAAGATATTCAGCCGTTTGAAAATTATCGGGTAATTTTTCTCTTAATGTTTGTTCTATAACCCTTCTTCCAGCAAATCCAATCAGAGCTTTAGGTTCCGCCAAAATTAAATCACCTAACATTGCAAAGCTTGCTGTTACTCCCCCAGTAGTTGGATGAGTTAATAAAGGCATATAAAGAAGATTTTTTTCTTTATGCTTTTTTAGTGCTCCAGATATTTTTGCCATTTGCATGAGACTTAACATGCCTTCTTGCATCCTTGCTCCTCCTGATGCGCAAACAATAAGAATTGGAAAATTTTCTAAAGTTGCTTTTTCAATTATCCTTGTGATTTTTTCACCAACGACTGAACCCATGGATCCTCCCATAAATCTAAAATCCATAACAGCTAATGCTAAAGGCATTGAATTTACAGAGCAGATACCTGTTACGACTCCATCTCTTAAACCTGTGCCTGCTTGACTTTCTTTAATTCGATCAGCATATGACCTTCTATCTTTAAAACCTAAAGGATCTGTAGGACTTAGTGAACTATCAAACTCTTTGAATGAATTTTTGTCTGCAATTATATTTATCCTTTCATCGCTATTAATCCTGTTGTGATGTCCACAATTACTACAAACATTGAAATTTGAAATTAGATCTTTTCTATAGGCTACTTGCGAACATTCTGAACATTTAACCCACAAGCCATCTCCCTCATCAGTATCTTGCGAAACTTTCCCAACAAATTGATCTTTACGCCTTGCGGCAAACCAGTCGATTAATGACACAACGTTACCTGTTTTTTCTATTTAAATCTAAATAAGGTACTTTTATCAAGAAAGATATATAAAAATTTGAGATCTTCTAGATTAGAAACTCCTCAAAGTAAAAAAAATATAATGATTTTAGTTGATAATCGAAAATTAATTATTATTTATTTTTCTCCTCAATCATTTTATGAATTATTGGAGTAAGAATTAGTTCCATTGCGAAACCCATTTTTCCGCCATTTACGACGATACTTGTTGGACTTGACATAAATGAATCGTTAATCATTCCAAGCAAGTATTGAAAATCAATCCCCCATTTCTCTCTTGCTCCTTTTCTGAAATGTATGATGACAAAGCTCTCGTCAGGAGTTGGGATATTCCTGCATATGAAAGGGTTGGAAGTGTCAATTGTGGGAATTCTTTGGAAATTAATATCGGTTTTGCTGAATTGTGGGCAAATGTGATTTATATAATCAGGCATTCTTCTCAAAATAGTATCCACAATGGTTTCCGCTGAGTAACCTCTTTCTGCATTATCTCTATGGATTTTTTGAATCCACTCTAAATTTGTTATAGGGACAACACCAACAAGTAAATCAGCATAAGATGCTACATTGTATCCCTCACCATCTACCCCGCCATGCAAACCTTCATAAAAAAGAACGTCTGTTCCCTCAGGAATATCTTCCCATGGAGTAAATTGCCCAGGTTCTAAGGATGTCCCAAGTCTTGTATTATGTTCTTCTGCTTCTTCAAGACTATGTAAATAATATCTTTTCTTTCCTCCACCTGTTTCACCATAGATTTTAAAAAGTTCTTCTAGCTTGTCAAAAAGATTAGCCTCTGGACCAAAGTGAGAGAAATTTTCACCTTTTGAGAGAGCATCTGCCATAGCTTTTTTCATAGGCATTCTTTCAAACCTGTGGTAACTATCACCTTCTACAACTGCGGGAACAATATCTTCTCTTGCAAAAATATGCTCAAAGGCTCTTTTTACTGTACTTGTTCCTGCTCCTGAAGATCCTGTTACAGCGACTACTGGATGACGTTTTGACATTTTTTAAAAACAATATTTAATGATTCTGACAGGTCATATGCCAACTTTATGTTTTACTTAAAAATATTTTTTTATTTATTAATTTTTTTTTAAATTTCATCTATTATTTTATCTCCGATTTCACTGCATGATAGAACTTCAGAGGAACCATCAGCTAAATCGGCTGTTCTAAATCCGTTTGATAAAACTTTATCAATAGCAGTTTCTAAATCTTCTGCGGCTTCTTCTTCATTTAATCCAATTTTTAACATCATGGAAGCGGATAAAAGCATCGCAATAGGATTTGCAATGTTTTTACCAGCTATATCAGGTGCCGAACCATGAACAGGTTCAAAAACTCCAGGACCATTATTGTTTAGAGAAGCAGATGGAAGCATCCCAATAGAACCAGTTAACATTGCGGCTAAATCGCTTAATATGTCACCAAATAAATTACTTGTTAAAATCACATCAAATTGACCAGGGTCTCTAACTAATTGCATTGCTGCATTATCTACGTACATATTGCTTAGAGATATATTCTTATCTTTTGAGGTAATTTTTAAAACTGTATCTCTCCACAATTGACTAACTTCAAGAACGTTAGATTTATCAACAGAACATATTTTTTTATTTCTTTGGTTAGCAATTTTTATTGCTATTTCAGTTATTCTTTCTACTTCCGCCGAATCATAAACCATCGTATTGAAAGCTTTTGGGATTTTTGTATTTGTTATATGTCCTCTTGGTTTTCCAAAATAAATACCACCTATTAATTCTCTTACAACAATAAGATCTACATTCTCAACGATATCTTTTTTTAATGTACTTGCATCTAAAAGAGATTTTCTTAATTTGACAGGTCTTATATTTGCGAAAAGGTTTAGGGTAGATCTTAACTTTAGTAAACCACTTTCTGGTCTTAATTCTCTTGCAAGAGAGTCATATTTAATATCTCCAACACATGCTAAAAGTACAGCATCACTTTTTTTGCATTGATCTAGTGTCTCATCTGGAGCAGGAGTCCCATATTTTTCATAAGCTATCCCCCCAAATAATTTGTCAATAATCTCAATATCGAAATTATGATTTTTTGAAAGCTTTTTTAAAACTTTTTTTGAAACTGCTGAAATCTCTGGTCCAATTCCGTCACCTGACAATAAAACAATCTTATATTTTTTCATTTAAATTTTGGTTTAATAGAACAATAAATTATTGTTTGTCTAATTGTCTAAGTTTTTTTGCTAATTCTGGTAATTTTTTAAATATACTTGAACTCCTTAGCCATAGTTTATTTTCAATCGCAGGGAAACCACTAATTACCTTGCCATCTTCTATGTCGCAATGGATCCCGCATTTTGAACTCGCTATGACGTTATTCCCAACTTTTACTCTATTATTGACTCCTACTTGTCCTGCTAAAATAACACCATCTCCAATATTTGCTCCTCCAGCAATACCAACTTGAGCTGCAAATGCGCAATTCTTGCCAATTTTAACTCCATGACCTATTTGTACTAAATTATCTAACTTTGTTCCTTCATCAATAAAAGTAAATCCTACTGCCGGTCTATCAATACAACAATTCGTTCCAATTTCTACAAAACTCATTATTTTTACACCACCTTTTTGAGGCATCTTTACCCATTTGCCATTTTTAGGAATAAAACCAAATCCCTCTGATCCAATAACAGAATTTGAATTAATTACACAATTATTTTTTAGAGTTGTATTTTCATAAATAACGCAATTTGGATGAATTACATTGTTATCTCCTATTCGAACATTGCCTAAAATTGATGATCCAGGAAGAATATGATTATTGAGACCAATTACAGTATTTTCTCCAATATAGACATTAGGTCCAATATGGCAATCTGCTCCAATTATTGCTGTTTTATCAATAACAGCTGAAGAGTGAATTCCTGGTTTGAAATTGATAGTTTTATATAAACAATTCAACACTTCTGCAAATGCAATTCTTGGATTTTTAACGATTATATTTGATATCTTTAGTTTCTTTAGGACGCTAATAATTTCATTGTTGTTAGTAGTTATTATTGCGGATGCTTTAGTTTGATTTAATTTTTCTTTAAGTATATTATTTTCTTCTAAAAAAGTTATTTGATGGTTAACTGCAGAATCTAATGAGGCAGCATCATCTATATTTAAATCTTCAAAAATATTGGCACTAATAAAATTTGAATTTCCTTTTTTTACTAGATCAATTAAATCACTTAAAAGCATTTTTCAGTTTTAATTTTTTTCTAAGAGAGAGCAAGAACATCTCTGTGAACGACAATTATCGAGGAGTTGTTATTTTCTTTATTATTTAAGATACTTCTTAATTTGTCGCTACTTATTGATACTAAACCTTTTGCAACTTCTTTATTATTTGTATTTACGATTTTAACTGCCTGATTAACAGTAAAGTTCCCTTCTACATTCTTGACACCAACCGCTAAAAGTGAGGCACCTTTTTTTTTAATTGCAAAAGAAGCTCCATCATCTAAAGTTATTTTCCCTACTGTTTGTATTGCATGTGAGAGCCAACTTTTTTTGTTTCTTATAGGTTTTTCTACAGGATAAAATAAAGTTCCAATTTTATTATCATTAAAAACTTCAATTAAGTTATTTTTATTAGTTCCATCAACTAGTTGGACTTCAACTCCTCCTTTTGTTGCTATTTCTGCAGAAATTAATTTTGTAGAAATTCCTCCTGTCCCCCATTCATTATTCGAGTTTTGAATATTTCTATCTTTAATGGCTTTTAATTGACTATTATGAACTTCTTTAATAGGTTGCGCATCTTTATTATTACGTGGATCTTTTGAGTAAAGATTTTCAATATCAGTTAATAAAATAAGCTTGTTAGCATTTGTAGCTAAGGCAACTAAAGCAGAAAGGGTATCATTATCTCCATATTTAAGCTCTTCATTTGCTACTGTATCATTTTCATTTACTATTGGAATAACATTCAAATCGATTAATTTTTTTAAAGTTTTTGAAGCGTTATTAAAGGATTCTCGTGAATTGAAATCAGCTTTAGTTATTAAAATTTGAGCGATATTGTGACCTAATTTATTAAATACTTTATCGTACAAGGACATTAAATTAACTTGACCTACTGCAGCAGTAGCTTGAAGGGTACTTAAATCATTTGGTCTCGTTTTAATATTTAATTTTTGGCAACCTAATCCGACGGCTCCACTAGTTACTAAAATTAAATTGTTTCCTTTAGATAGAAAATTTGTAAAAGATTTAGAAAGGGTTTCAATTACTTCTTCTGTAGATGTTTCCTCAGTGCCTCTTAAAATACTAGTACCAATTTTTATAACCCAAGTTTTCATTTTATAAAATAAGAAATTAATTTTTCTATTGTCAAAGTTAAATTAAATTTTATAGGCAATCCATCTATATTCAATCGCTTAACTAATATTGTTTTTATATTACATCTATTGCCGACAATAATATCTGTAAAAATTCTGTCACCAATAATGGCTATATTTTTTGACTCAATGCCAATTTCTTGGATTGCAGACAAAGTTACTTTTTTTCTTGGTTTTGATGCATTGTGTTTGTACCTTAAATTTAATTCATTCGCTATTTTTGCGATTCTTTTTTTTGATGGATTATTACTTATTAGATATAGGGAGAAAATTTTTTTAGATTCATTTATCCAATTTTTTACAGCTGTTGGGATCATGTTTGACTTTCTATTTACTAGAGTCCCATCCACGTCTAGCAATAAAGAATTAATTCCTTTTTTTTGCAAATCAGATTGAGATATTGCATATATTGGTAACTTTGAATCCCAATTTACTTTTAGGATAGATCTCATTTATTTTAAGAACTACATTTTTCAAGCTCAGTTTCAATCAAAGGTTGAATTTTATCGAACTCATCATCTTCAACTAATAAGGCACCTTTGTCTTTTAATTTACCAACAATAAAAAAAGGATCTAGTGGAATATATAAGCCATATTCTTGGTCAAAAAGATTAAAGTTAACAAGTAACTCATAACTCTCGCTATCATCATCGACATAATCTTCCTCTAATTCGTCGTAAATTGGTTCTTCAAGTTCTCCTGATACTGTTAATGTAACGGCTGATCTGATAAGTCTTAAATCATGTTCTTGAAGAACAGCTTCAGCATTTTTTAGTATTTGTTCATTTTTATCTATTTTCTCAATTAGTTCATGTTCATCTTTTTCATTTATCTTGAAAAGACTTACTGGAGTATCCACTGGTGTTAATAAAGCATATTCTTGTCCTTCAACACTTACTAATTGTTCAAGATAACAAAATAGTTCATTTCCATTTGAGTCATTTAATATTAATGTCTGTGCATCATAATTATCATTTGAGTTGATTTCTTTCATTTAAAAAAATATCTATCCTCTATAATCTTAATATTTTATCTGACTTTTACCAGCTAATTCTTCTAACTCAGGACCTTCTTCGATCCATTGTTCAAGTATTATTTTTGCTGAAAAACTATCAATCAATCCAGATTTATCTTTTTTTATTCCAAATCTATTTGAAGATTCCCAGGTTGAACTATGTTCATTAACGTAAGAAAATGGAAGCTTTAATTCATTTGAAAGTAATTGGCCGTAATTTTTACAGTCAATAGCTTGAGTGGTCATTTGACCTTCCTCATCAAGTGGAATACCCACAATAAAACCAGTCAAATTTAATTTATCTATATGATTTCTAATGATTTTAATCTCTTGATTATTATCAAATCTTTTTACTGCTGGAAGTATATTTGATGTTATACATAGGGGATCACAATAAGCTAATCCTATTCTTTTTATACCTACATCCAAACTCAAAATTGATTTTTGTTTGGGCTTGCAAAATTTCACTTTGTTTTTAATGGAAAAGGAGATGGATATGGATTACCCTGAGGACTTAATTTTTCAAAGATTGATTCTAAAGATTGATTTAATTTATTTATTTGTTTGGCTTCATTCTTAACTATTGTGTTCCTAATAAGAATTATCTCTTGATTTTTTTCTTTGAGATTACATTCTTCGAGAAAAAGATTTAATTGAGAATTTTCTTTATAGGTTTTTAAATATGAAACAGAAGTTTGTTCAAAAAATCTTTTTATAAATTGTTTTAAAGTTGAGTTGAATCTTTTATCCCAATATCTGCTTATGGTTAAAGTATAAATTTCTTTTTCTTGATAATTTATATCTTTTAAAATTGTACATAAAACTGAATTTTCATAAAATAAGGCGCCACTTTTAGAGTCATTTCTTTTAAGAATGTCGTCTTGATCAAAATCTAAAATATTTCTTATTAAGGGAGATTGATTTGATCTTATGAAATTCACTATTTTCAATATATTTTTTTTATTAATGTTTTGGAATTCATTAATTAATTCATAGCCATGGGTATTTTGCTTTAAAGATTCATTTTGATCACAACCATCCCAAAGTATTATCTCCCCTATAGGTTGAAATCCTGATTCTCTTGAGGTTGATATGAGGTCTAAATTGTTAATATCAGAGTTAATTATCCAACTTGAAGTTTTGATGTCTTTTATTGAGATAGATTTTTTTATTAATCCTAAAGTTAATTGTTTATCTGTAAAAGAACACTTGCTTTTAATTAACTTAGGCTTAGATATTTTTAAGCAAGTCTCTTTTTTGTTTAAAGGAAAAATATTCAAATAACCTATAATTTCTTTTCCAGAAATAGCAATTATGCATTTGTTTTTATTCTTCTTAAGGTTATTTAAAAAAATTTTTAAGTCATCAAAAGTATTTATAATTGCCATCTTTAAAAACCATTTATTCAATTCCTTATTTTTAATATCTATTAAAAGGTTTATGTGCCTTATATGGAGTTCTTCAAAAGTTACTTCCATTCCTTTTTTAGATTGAAAAGAATAGGAGGTACCTTTTTTCATTTAATTAGTTCTCTTATTAACACTATAGGGGTTTTTTCATCTCCGTTGCCAGCTGGATTAGATTTTAAGTTTCTTTTGAGTATTTTATTTACTGTTTTATTTGAACTAGCTAAGACTTTTACACCTCCAAGGTCGTTAACATCGACTACAGCAACATCTATATTTAGATATTTCGAGACCTCTTTACAAAATAAATCCGCATTGAGAGGACCCATAACTATACTTTTGTCGTAAGGTGTGACTGTACCGCTTATATCGTCAATCAGAGAGGATTCTGAACCAGTTAATCTATAAAAAATCCCATTAATTCCAACTAATTTAAATAGAAATCCAATAATTAATGCGAGGGTTATTCTTGTGACACCAATTCTATTAATTAATAATTGCATGCCACAGGCTGTTGCAAGACTGCTTGTAGGATGAAAAAAATAACATAAAGCTTTCGAAAATAAAGTATATTCTAAATTCTGTGGGGAAATATATCTATTTTGCATAATCGCAAGTGGACTCTCTCCGATTGTTAAAATATCATTTTTTTCTACAATTTCTTTACAGTATTCAATCACAGTATTTACTGGATCATCAAAACAACCAAGTAAATCAGTTTTAATAGCAAAGGCCTTGTATTTATTATTAATTTGAATTTCATAAACTTCTTTTGGTCTTTGTTTTTGACCATCTAAATTAATTAACAAACAATCCTTTTTTTTGAAAATGCCAAAATGTCCATAG
Organism: Prochlorococcus marinus XMU1402; assembly: GCF_017696205.1. Classification (NCBI taxonomy): domain Bacteria; kingdom Bacillati; phylum Cyanobacteriota; class Cyanophyceae; order Synechococcales; family Prochlorococcaceae; genus Prochlorococcus; species Prochlorococcus marinus. Next base: position 761,364 of record NZ_JAAORD010000001.1, read on the forward strand.
TTCTCCCAAAATACTTTTAACCATAGATATTTTATTTTTTTCCTAAAATTATTATTATTAAATTTATATATGATTCTTACGAATAATTCTGAATTTGACTTGATAATTGTTGTTGGCCAGTAATTATTTAAATTCTTAATTTTATTATTTTCATATATATAAATATCTTCTTGATAATTCAAATTTTGGCAATATTCGTTACCTTTACTTTTAAAAAAATCTAATTCAAAATTTATATTTGATACCATCGTCTCTTTCGTTTTACTTTTATTAGTTATTTTTAAATCAATAACTAATTCGTTTAAACCATCCTTTTTTTTGATTTTGTAATTTATAGGTTCAAGATTTAACTTTGTTTTGGATGAGTTTTTAATATATAAATCTGAAAGAATTAAAAAAATTAAAAGAACTAAGAGGATATTTATTAATATCATTTTTTTAATTAATTTTTGTTTTTATCTTTTTTTTCAGAAATGATACTGTTATATTCATTAAAACTTTCTACAGAAAATGTCGTATCTTCTATATCAATTCCTTTTAGTTCTCCTATAACTTTGTTTAATTCATCGATATTAATCATTCCATTTTTATCATATTTAACTTCACCATCACTATTTAAAATAATGGTTTGTGGAATTAATCCGTTCCAATAATAATTAGGTTCATTTCTAAGATCAGACTTTTCTTTATTTTGTAATTCATCAGTAGTTAGAGCAATGATATCTATATTATTTCTCCATATCAAATCTAAGCCAGATATTATCGGAGCCATAGCTTTACTATCTGAGCTATCGTCAAGGTAAAAAAATAAAACTGCGACTCTTTTATTTTTTAATGATTCCTGAAGAGTTGTCTGGGGTGGGACAATAGCTCCATTGCCTGCGTATATAGGAAAGATGTTCCCATCGTAACTATCAGAATTTCTAGAGGCATTTGCTTTATATGGACTTAAGAAAATTAATGCTATTAGGATCCATTGAATTATTTTCATTAAAGTTTAAAAACTTACTTTGAACTTGATCTTCCTAATCCTTGAAGGATTCCTTTACCAACTAAACCGATAGCTTTGCCAACGACCTTTGTAAGGAAAGTTACGAAAAGATTACCGATATATCTTACAGCAACTTCTAACTGCGGCGCTATTGCATCTCTTATCTCAACTAACAATGTAACTTGTTTTTGTAGCCATTCTAGATTCTCTAATTCTTTCTCCCTATTTTCATTCTTAAAGTATCGGGTAAATTTTTTATCGATAATATCAATATATTCTCGTTTACTCTCATACAAGTAGATAGGCATATAAATATAGTCATGCCAGCGATTGTAGTTATTAATATTATTTCTAAATCTTTCAAAATTTCTTGTCGATTGTAATTCGGGATTTATAAGTACAGTCCTTAATTCAGGCCAAGAAGAACAAATATTAAAGATTTCAGAAGCTAATAAATTACAGTTCCTTATTGTCCAATTTGAAATTATATTTTCAAGGATCAAAAACGATTCTGTTTCATATAGAGGGAGTAATTTCCCATCATAATCAATAGCTTCATTTTTAATAATTGGCTCAATAAACATTATTGCTTCATGTGATTCTCTATCTATCTCTTCGCAACTTACTTCACTATAAATAAAATCATTTATTGAAATAGATTCGCCTCCTTTTTTTAATCGATAATAGCTGTCTGTGATATTTGAAATTGTATTAACTTTAAGTTCTTTTATAAGAGAATTTAAATCATCTTTAAAATCTTTCTCTTTATAGTTTTCCTTAATATTTTTTACTAAATTATTTAACTCCTCTAACATTTTGCAAATTAGTCTTGAAATGAATTCTTTCTTTATTCCTGAGAGAATTATTGATGAATTATTAAATTCAACCTGTAAGTTAGTTGAGCTATACCTTGCTTTTAGTCTATCTAAAATTAAATTCCATATTTCTGTAGTGTTTTTATCTTTTATGAATACAGTGTTATTATTTTCAAGATTAATGTTATTTTCAGTGTAAACTGCCTCTGTATAAAGTTCTAATGAGTTACCCCATAAGAAAATTAGAAAAGATTTTGCAGTAATAAGTTCTCTTAATCTTCCTTTTAAAATGAATTTATAAAATTCGGGTGTTGAATTAGAGTTGACATATTTAAATATATAATTTATTTCAGAATCTATTTGTTTAAGACCTGAAGTTAGAATTTTTTGACTAAAAGAGAGAGGCTTATTTTTGTTTGATTGAACTCGGGAATTATTTTCAATATCAAATACCCTTCCTCCATTTAAAATGGTATTAATAGATTCAAGAACTTTTTCTGCACTAGGATTTAAAAGAAAACCTTCAGCATTTAACGATGGAGGGGTATTTGTTTCATAAACAAGTTCGCCAGAGAGAATTATAAGAAACTTTGACTCATCATATCTTTCTCTTAATTTTAATAATTCTAATCTTATAAGATCTTCTGATTGGAAATTAAGAACATTCCAAATAACTAAATCCGGAGTTCTATCACCTGTTCCATTATTAAAATTAATGTCTAAATTTTGGTCTAGTGATGTTAACTTAAGCGATAAAGACTCTGCTATTAAGCTTGGAGCAATAATCAATATCGATTTTTTTGAAATTAATTCCAAGATTACATTTCTTATCTCTTATACAAAATTAACTAACAATTACTGCAAACACCAGCCTTAAATTGATTTTTATACTCTTTTAAGCATAGTAATTTCTGTTTAAATCAAAGTCATTTAATCTGTCTGATGACAATACATTATTCGCTTCGTTTATCGTGAATTTATTTTCATATAGAGCTTTACCTACAATTACTCCAAAGAGTCCAGAGTTTTCAAATTTTACTAACGATAATAAATCAGAAATTGAGCCAACACCTCCTGAGGCTATTACTGGAATATCTGTAATTTCAAGTATGCTTTTTATGAATTCTTCATTTGTCCCTTCTAACGTACCATCTGTATTTATATCTGTAACAATAAAACTAGCAATTTTAAATGAAGAAAATTCTTTTACTAGATCTGTGGCGAAAACATTAGATTGCTCAAGCCAACCCCTTGTACTAACTTTTCCATCTTTTGCATCTATCCCAACAATTATCCTTCCAGGAAATTTATTTGATAACTCTTTAACTAGGTCTTTATTTTCTATTGCAGAGGTTCCCAAGATAACTTTCTCAATACCATAAGAAAATAGTTGTTCTATCCTTTCTTGAGACCTTATTCCACCTCCTATTTGAATAGGTATGTTAACTGTTTTTGCAATCTTTTTTATTGATTTATCGTTTGTTGGGGATCCAGTTTTTGCAGCATCCAAATCAACTATATGTATATATTTTGCCCCTTCGCTTTCCCAAAATTTAGCTTGCTCATGAGGCTCTTTAGTGAAGTCTTTTCTTTTATTAAAGTCGCCTTTAAAAAGCCTTACACATTTACCATTCATTAAATCAATTGCAGGTATTAGGTCCATAGAATCATCCTTTTCATTAATTACTTATAAGTAGTACTATTCAATATGTAATTCTATTTAAGATTACTACTTCAGTTAAATATTTTTTGAATATGAAAATTCTTGTAATGGGTGGCACTAGATTTGTTGGCAAGTCTTTGGTTGGAAAGTTATTAAGTAATAATTATGATATTGATATTTTCACGAGAGGTAATAAAAGTAATCCTGAAAAAACAAATTTAATTAAGGGTGATAGAAATAATTCAGACGATATCGTAAAGATAAGAAATAAAAAGTATGATGTTGTTTATGATATCTCTGGACGAGAGTTAGAACAAACCAAACTTCTTATAGAAAATTTAGATAACTCTTTCCAAAGATATGTATATGTCAGCTCTGCAGGTGTCTATAAAGATAATTGTGAACTACCCTTATCCGAAGTTGATCCAATTGATCCAGATAGTAGGCACAAGGGAAAGTATGAGACAGAAAATTGGTTAAAAACCCAAAAAATTCCTTTTACAAGTTTTAGACCTACTTATATTTATGGTCCAGGAAATTATAATAAAATTGAAAATTGGTTTTTTGAAAGGTTATTTACTAAAAAATCTATACCAATCCCAGGTGACGGGTCTTTAATTACTCAGCTAGGCCATGTTTCTGATTTAACTGATGTAATGATTAGGTGCATAAATTTTGAAAATTCCAAAAATAATATTTACAACTGTTCAGGTGAAAAAGGAGTAACAATAAAGGGTTTAATTTATTTCTGTGCGAACGTTCTTGGATTAAACCAAAATGAGATTTCTTTAAGAACATTTGATTATCTAAAATTAGATCCTAAATCTCGAAAGGGATTTCCAATTAGATTAAATCATTATCAGACTGATATATCTAAGATAAAACGTGATTTAGAGTGGGTGCCAACTTTTGATTTATTTAATGGTTTAAAGGATAGTTTTGTGAAAGATTTTAATAATAAAAAGAGTGTGGAGTTTGACGAAAATTCAGATAATATTCTTTTTAATTCTTAAATAGCCTAATAAAGTCACAAAAGTCAGGATGAATCCTAACCAATAAAAAATTAAAGCCAAATTATTCAATAAGCTAATTTTTAATGGTGTAAAGAAGGTAATTACTGAAATAAAAAAGAAAAATGTTTTATATTTACCTAACATAGATGCTGGTAAACCGTCTTTTGTAGAGTTCCTCAGGCTAGAGATAATTAATTCTCTTAATAAAATTAATGACAAAGACCAGAAGGGTATCAAATTATTCTTACAAATGAAGGTTAATGGAATTAAATAGAATACTTTATCGCTTAAGGGATCAAGGATAGCTCCTAATCTGGTTTTAAGATTAAATTTCCTTGCAATTAACCCGTCAAAATAATCAGTTAAACCTCCAATAATAATCAATATAAATACATAAAAAGGTCTATTAATTTCTAAAAAAAGTATTAATGGAAATACAAGGAAAAGGCGAAATATCGATAATAAGTTGGGAATATTCAATGCCAAATTTTTAGGATTTTTTTTTAATGACAAATTAGTTTTTGTATATAAAAAATATATTACACTCTCAACAAGCTTAAATTTTTAGTAAAAGTTTTAAATGGTTTTTAATATTAGATACTAAAATTCAATTTAAATCTGAATCCTAAAAATTATAAACTCAACTTCTATATATGAATGATGATGTTTTATATTACAAAATTATTCCATATATCTAATGCAGCCTCATAGCCTAAAGCTATCTCCAGAATCTGATTTGATAAATTCAATTAAAGATTATTCTTTATCGAATAATTTATACGGGTATGTATCTGGAGTGGTTGGTAATCTTAGAACAGTTTGTATTCAATGCCCAGGAAATCAAGAAATAAATAAATTTGAGGGAAATCTAGAGATAGTTTCTTTAACTGGACATTTTAATAAAGGAGATGTTCATTTACATTTGAGTTTTGCAGATGAGGGATGTAATGTCTTTGGCGGGCATGTTGAGGAGGGATGTATTGTAAAAAAAGGTACTGATATATTATTACTTTCTTATGAACAAAAAATTATTAATATCTCAAATAATGATTTATTAAAAAATGAATCACGTGTAAAAGCATATATTTTAAAGGATTGTCCTTGGTCTAAAAGAGCAATTAGGTTGCTTAATTCTTTATCTATCCCTCATGAAGTTACTTTAATAGACAACGATGAGAGCTTTCAAAAAATAATGGCTCAAAGTAGTCATAATACTTTCCCTCAAATATTTTTGGATAATAAATTTTTTGGAGGATATGATGAACTTTCAGAACAAGCAAAATTGGATAACTTAATTTCATTTAAGTAATCTATATTTTTAACTATCACGATTAGTAAGCTTTTCAGCAAATAATTCGTCCTCTAACTGCTTTATTAATCTTGATACAAGACTTTGAAATTCTGGTTGACAGCCTTTAAATGCAGCTTTATGTCTTATTGGCTCATTTCTAGTTCTTAAATCAGTAAGCATTAATTGTAATGCGTCAATTTTGGGATTTATTTTCATAGTTTTAATTTATATATTTACATCTTTTAAATCATTTGCATAGCTTTTTTAAAAGATATCTTTTTATTATCATTCGAACTTGTAACTTCTATTAATTTATTTATGGATTCTTTGTTTTTTAAAGAATCTATACAACATTGCGCAACTAATCTTCTTGGGATTGATCCATTAATTTGAGTATCCTCCTTTGAATAATTTATATTTTCTGATTTAATATCTTCATTTTCCTTTAATCCTCCAGGTCTAATAATAGTCCATTCGAAATTTGAATTTCGTAGAAAGTTTTCACCTAATTTCTTCCAAATAAGAATTAAACCAAATAAGTTTAATGGGTGAAATAATTTACCAGTACACAGGGAACTAACTAAAATGACTCTTTTAATACCAACTCTTTTGCAACTTTCTAATTGCCTGTATACACCTAATGCATCAACCTTTGCAGGACCAGTTAAATCCAATGATGCTCTCGCTCCAGTCGCAATTATCAAAGCATCAATATTTTTTAAAGCTTTATCAAGCTCTCCTTTATTGTCTAATGAAACCCTAATTGTTTCTATACTCTCTAGTCCTGCTGAAACTTTTGAATTCTTTCTGATGATTTGCCTTACTTTATATCCTCTTTTAAATGCTTCTTCTGAGATTCTATAACCTGTTTTTCCCGATGCACCAGTAATTGCTATTTTCATGATTAAAAAACTAATTTAAATATTATATAAATTTCTTAAGGCTTTTTACATATAAATTTCTTTTTTCTTTTGGGATAAAGAGTGCGACATAAATAACATTTTGTTCCATCACAGCCTCTTGCTGTACAGTATTCTCTGCCATAAAAGATTATTTGCAAATGTAAGGTATTCCAATCATTAACAGGAAATATTTTTTTTAGGTCTTTTTCTGTTTGAACTACGCTATCTCCATTTGATAGCCCCCATCTTTGTGCCAACCTGTGTATGTGGGTATCTACTGGGAATGAGGGTATTTTGAACACTTGAGACATTACAACTGATGCTGTTTTATGTCCTACCCCGGGAAGAGATTCAAGCTTCTCAAAAGAATCCGGGATCGTTCCATTATGTTTCTCAATCAATAATTTAGATAAGTTATATATGTTCTTTGATTTTTGATTAGATAGACCTAAAAATTTTATGTATTCGTAAATGCCATTAATACCTAGCTGCATCATCTTTTCTGGATTATCTGCAACTTTAAATAAGTTTTTTGTTAATTCATTAACCTTCTTATCTGTTGATTGAGCACTTAAAACTACGGCGACTAGAAGTGTATATGCATTTGTATGATCAAGGGGTATTGGAGGCGATGGATATAGCTTTTTGAGTTCCTTGCGTATTATTTCTGCTCTTTCAGACTTTCTCATTAAATTTGAAAATTAAATGGTGTATAAAATTATACAAGGGATATTTTAGGTGAATATTTTCTGCTAACTTAATATATTTGAATAAGAAGAACTTAGTGAAAAATGATGCGTTAATAATTGATGATTTGCATCATAAATATGATAAGCGAGAATGTTCAAATTGGATATTAAACGATATTAACCTGAAAATTGAAAATGGCGAATTGTTAGGGTTGCTTGGTCCTTCTGGTTGCGGAAAAACTACTCTTTTAAGATTAATCGCGGGGTTCGAATATCCCTCTAGAGGCAGTATTTCTCTAAATGATAAGGAAATTTCAAGTAGGAAAAAAATTCTTAGTCCTGAGAAAAGAAATATTGGAATGGTTTTTCAAGACTATGCACTTTTTCCTCACTTAACTGTTTTGGAAAATGTAATTTTTGGTTTGAAAAACAAAAAAGACAGATCTAGAGTTGATTATTTATTAAATGTAGTTGGTCTTGATAGTTTTGTTGGAAGGTACCCACATGAACTTTCTGGAGGCCAAAAACAAAGACTCGCAATTGCGAGAGCTCTTGCTCCAGGGACAAATTTTATTTTATTAGATGAACCGTTTTGTAGTCTTGATATGCATGTCAAACTAAAATTAAGAAGTGAACTCCCTAACATTCTTAAAGGTTGTAATGCAAGCGGGTTAATGGTTACTCATGATCCCGAAGAAGCGATGTCAATTTGCGATAAAGTCGCCGTTATGAATGATGGAAAAATACATCAAATTGATACACCAATTAACCTTCTAAATAATCCCAAGACCATATTTGTTAGTAGTTTTATTTTGGGCAATAATATTATTAATCTCCAAAAATATGGTAATTCATATAGTTCTTGTTTAGGTGAAATAAATTGTTCAGAGTATTTGAAAAATATAAGTATCAAAAGTATGTCAATTTCCCCTAAATTTATTTCAATTAAAAAAGCAGAATTTGGTGATGCGATTATTATATCTAAAGAATTTCTTGGAGAATTTCTTATATATAAAGTATCTATTAATGGAAACATATTAAGAGTTAGAACTGATATTAATAATCTCTTTAATAATGGTGATAAATGTTTTCTTTCTATTAATAAAAATAGTTATTATTTTTTATATCCCGGAGCATATAAGGAATATATATAGATTTTTTTATAGGCAATTACACTTGCCCCCCTTCCAATTAGAGCATTTTTTCTTTTTACATTTCTTTTTTTTACTTTTATATATTTTATTAGTTAATAGCAGTTCAGAAAAACTGTACTGTAAATTCATTTATAATATTGAGATTGATTTTCATTATCATATTATTTAATTTAATTTAAAGGATTAATTAATTACTAATTTATACAAAATGTTGTATTATTTAAGTAGTTTCTTATTGAGCAATGAAAGAAAATAACCTTAAGTTAAAGAAATTAATTAATTTTGGTCCATCTGGAAGAGCTGTCGCGCAACCAATTGACAAAAGTTTATTAGATAATATTTTTGAACATTTAACAATGGAAAGATATGCCAATGTTCAATATTTTTCCATATACCTCTGGTTTCAAGAACGTGATTTAAATGGATTTGCTTCTCATTTTCTAAGTGAATCACAAGGTGAAATGGAACACGCTCAGAAATTTGCAGATTATTTAATTGCAAGAGGAGAAAGCGTAAAATTAGATGAAATTCCTTCACCAGTTCAAGCATGGGATTCAATAGAGGATGTGATTTCTTATTCTTTCAACATGGAGGCTGATTTAACCTCATCTCTGCAACAACTTTATTCTATTTCAGAAAGAATTTCAGATACAAGAACTAACGTATTTTTAGATCCAATCATTGAGGCTCAAACAAAATCAGAAGATGAATTCGCAAACATACTTGGTAAAGTAAAGTTTGCTTCTAATCAACCATCTGCAATCTTATTGATAGATAGTGATTTAAAGAAAAAATAGATTACTTTCAAATTTATTTTCAGTCAATGTTCTTTTCGTTATTTCAACGAGTAACTTAGAAAAGTTAATTTGCTCAGTATTATTTTTATTTAAGAGCTCAGCTATTCTATAAATCTCATTAACTCTTTTAAAAATATTTTTGTTTTCAGAAAATAATCTTCCCTTCAATGCTTTATTTTCTGTAGTTTTGTATGATTGCTTGATATTTCTGAGTCTATTCGATAAAATTTCAACTTCCATTAACAAGTTGTTAGTAAGTGATTGTGATTCCTTCATATTTTTATAGCGGGGATGTTTCAATAAAAGAAGGAGCAACACTGACTGTTTGGGTTCCAATAGGAGCTATTAATAACTCAGATGATCTTAATTTAGAAATTAATCTTGTTGATGTTACTCGTGTAGAACCGATTAATTCACCAATCCTTTCATGAGTTAACCTAAAAGGTAATTCACACCATTGACCACATCTTCTACCAAGACGATTTACTAGTATTGAAAACAACGCTTGTAATCGCTGTTCTGCATTTCCTAAGTGTCTAATCCTAAGGAGTTGCAAAGTCCATTCATTTACTGCATCGAAGCCAATATTCTCATCAATATTTACATTGCTGTGAAAAGACAAATCTGTTAGTGCTTCAACACAGACACCTTCGCTACATAAAAGATCCGTTCTTAACTGATCTCCTGATTGTAAAAATGCGAGTGTCATACCTTCAGTTTCTTCACAAGGGCAATAAACTCTTGCAATTCCACTTTCAACTTCTAGGCATGTGCCTTTTGGTCTAGATGAAGGGTCTATTAAAACGGATTGCCCAGTTATTATCCTTACTGATTTCGACGGAGATTCTCCATAACTATGGAAATTCATTAATAAAAATTTGATAATGAGAATTATTATCAATTATGCACTATTAATTTACTTATTGCAATAGATTCTCATTATCATCAGATTTCTGATATTTTTCTTTACATAGAATTTAGGAATATAATTTAGATATAATTGCTAAATATTTTATTTTAGATGAGCGTAAATAGAGTTTGTTTTAATTGTGGAAGTTCTTCATTCGTCTCAGACCGATCTTTAGGAGGTAAGATTGTATGTTCTAAATGTGGATCTTCTTCATTTAAAAATAAATCCTCTTCATTTTTCAAAAGTAAAAAATTAGTTTTTCTTGCTATAGCTATAGCTATTATTATCATTATTATTTAGATAATCTGTTTATATTCCAAAGTCCATTATTATTTGTTACCTCTACTTGAATACCAAATAACTTATTAAGATTTTCACTATTTATAACCTTATTTTGATCTCCATCAGCGATAATTTTGCCATCTTTTAGCATTATGACTCGGTCATAAATTTTTGTAATAGTTGAAATATCATGAGTGACGCAAAAAATATTAGTATTTATTTTTGATAATTTATTAATCTTATCAATTACAAAAAACTTTGATTTATAATCTAAATTTGCAATTGGTTCATCTAAGATTAAGATTTCCGGTTTTTTGATTAATGACCTTGCAATGAGGGAAATTTGTTTTTCTCCATCAGATAAATAGGAAAAATTCTTTTTAGATAAATTAGAAATATTCATTTTCTTCATGATTTTTTCCACCTTATAAGAATCTCTTTCAGATTTATTTTGTACGTAACAATATTTTCCATATAGTCCACTTAAAATTAAATCAGAAACTTGTAAATTTGGATTTATTCTATTTTTTATATCATTATTTACTGTGCTTATTTTATTTCTTAGTTCCCATAAATTTATAAGTTCTTTGTCAAATATCTTGAGTTTCGATTCATTAGCTACTACTGGGTATATGTTTCTATTAATTATTTCAATTAAGGATGATTTACCTGAACCATTAGGTCCAATTAATATTACATTCTCTGAATACGCTATCTTTAAATTTAAATCTTTAATTACTTTAAAACCATTTTTAAAACAATTTATATTTTTTGCCTCAAACCAAAAGTTATTAACCACTAGAACTTATTGCTCCAAAATATAATTAATTGAATTGAGCTTAAAATAAATATCAAAAGATAAAGCCAATTCAACCATGAAGGTCTATTTACTTTCTTCATAAATTATATTATTAACATAAAAAATATAAGCGGAGCAGCAAATCGTATAAATGTTTTTCTTATAATATTTATATTATTTATGATTTCTAATTTCTTTACCTCAGGGGGATATCTCATTATAATTTTGTCGTATACATTTAGATTTTGAGTTTTATTAATATTTCTCCAAGGTTCATCTTTATCTTCAGATTTCTTATACCATTTCCAAAAGTAATTTATTATTCTATCTTCTCCCAATAATTTTATTTCATCTTTACTTACATATCCCATATTGTGATTATATGTTTGCGTTTTTAAAATCATATAATCCTCATCAAATATCTTATAAAAAATCTTTCTTTGATTCTCTTTAAATAATAAGAGGTTGTTAAGTAGTTTATTTTGTAGAAATTTCCTATAGTGCCTAACTATCACTCTTGCTTTGTTATCTCCTAGTGGAATATGATCTAAAACTTGTAAATATCTAGCTGCAGAAGGATCGCCTTTATAAATTAATATCCGTCCAGGTGGGATGTACTTTATCCGGATAAATTCATTTTTGGGGTTGTTCTTATAGTAATAAATACTTTCAATATATTTAGGTGTAACATTAATTTTCTGGTTGAAACTAACTAGTACATTTTTATTAACATCTTTATCAGGAATTGTATCGCCGTGAACCCAAAATAGATGAAGGATATCTAAGTGATTTTCAATGATCCTTGACCAATCACATTTAAAGTCGACTAATGCTTCTTCAAATACATAATCTTTTTCTGAAAAACCATTATTAGTTAAATCGTAGTTACTTATTGGTGAGTCTTCACTAATATTGTTTAAATCGGTGTCGGATTTTTTAGAGTAATGTACAAAAATATATCCATTCTTTTCTAAAGCTTTGTATTGAGATAAGTGAATTCTTTTGGCGTAGTTATCGTAGTTATTATCAACTATATGTCTACATGTTATTCTATCTAGATTTTGGCAACTTCCAACAGATGAGAATTTAGCTCCATGATATGGACAGGTTATAACTCCATCTAATAGTGTTCCTCCAAAAAAAGAGGCTCCCCTATGTGGACAAATATTTTTAATGCACCTAACGTTTTGATTTTCATCTCTATAAAGAACAAGAGGCTCATTATAGAGTGAAAAATAATTCAGCTTATTTTTTTTTAATTCTTTTGAAGGACAAATTGCATACCAACCAAATAAACCTATTTTTAATTCATTTTGATTTTCTCTAATATCTAATGAGTCAATTTTTACTACCGTTCCTTTTTTAAATGGCTTAAGGACGGTATTAAAGTCTTTTGATTTAAAAAAATTAATTTGTCTGTTATCCATAAATTAATTTCTTTTTTAATTGACTGTTTATCTTTCGGAACTATAACCCAAGTAAATAATCAATTTCTTATAAAAGGAAAATTCTCTATTATTTGTAGCAATAATTATGTAGTTATTGAAAAATATTGATTACCTGTCTTATTTATGTATCTTTATTTCATGTTTTTTGTATCTTTTGTGATTCTTTCAAACTTTTTATGTAATCAATAGCATCATCAATATTTTTGTGGAAATTACACTGGCCTAAATAACAACCTATAAATCTTAAGAATTTTCTCTTGCCACCACTAATCTCATATCTATGTATAGTTCCCCCATCTATAGGAGCGTATATAAGTTCTGGTAGAGCCATATTTAATTTGTATTTAAGACTTAATTAAACAATAATTCATGTTCAAATACATTTCCATAGCTCAATTCATATATTTAATAATTAATTTACTTATTTTTGGATAATTATTTATTGAATACACAAGTATTATTTGTTATCTATTAATTATTGATAGGGATTTTGCTATGCCAAAAGCATTTAGGCGTTTTTTAAAAAAACTACCAAAAAAAATTCAAACTTTAAAGTACTCATTTAGAGAGTTTTTATCTTCAAAAATATGAAATAGCTGCTATGTTCAACAATTTTTAATTTCTATATTTTTAATAAAACTTAGTCCGCAAAGTTAAATTCTAAACTATATTAATCCTGTAATTTTTGAAATTTTATGATCAAAAGAGTTTTTACGATATTCATTTTAACTTTGCTCCTTCTATTTAATAGTCCAGTTTACTCATTAGATACTTCCTCTAAAACTCTTGAAAAGTATACTAAAAAGATTTCTAATAAGTTCACTAGAACTTATTGCAACACTACCAAATTCGGGATTTCTTATGATGGAGCTTTGGCATTTGCTATCGGAGAGACTAATAAGGAATTTAAAAATAATAAACTCAATAAGTTTATAGATTATTCTCTACTAAAAAATTCAATAGTTAATGATTTAGAAAATAATTGCCAAGTTTATGATTTTGCTATTAGTAAATTAGAAAATTTAAAATTCAACTAGAAAAATGTAAATTGTTAAAGTCTTATTTTTTACCTATCCAATCATTGGGTTTCTCCATCATCCATTCAAAAACCCCCTTAGCATCAAGGTTTTTAGATGCATAAACAAATAAAACTGGAAATATTAAAATTACCGCGCCAATAACTGCCAACTCTATCTTGCTGATCCCCATCTCAGTTACTGTTAAAGCAAAATAATTAATCATTATCTTTATTGAATTAAAATTTATATCTACATAATTTACAAAAAATTTTAATTTTTTTACTTTTCTATGAGAAATCTTAATTTTTTATAGTGAAAGATATTTGTATAAAGTACCTATTTTATTGGCGCAAACTTTTTAATAATTTTAATAATATGCTTCTGTTTGATGGTTATGAATAATGAAATTATTATTTTCACACCTATTTTTGCAGCATTGATTGGATTTATAGTTTTTAGAATTTTAAAAAAAAGAAAGAGATCAGCTAAAAGTATTTATAAATTAATATATGATTTAGAAAAAAAATATATTTATTAATTTCTTTTGTAGGGAAAAAATCAATCAAATTCTATACCAACTTCTTCTTTTAAATCTCTCTCCAAATCAGGAAGATGAGGTTCAACCCAATGGTCTTTGTTATCAATACCAGCTGCATTTACATAATTCATGATGTGTTGATCCACTTGCTTGTAAAGATCATGCAAATTTAAATCCATACGAATATCATGCGCAATTTCAGAGACTTGTTTTTCAGTTAGACAATGATCTGGATGAAGTAAATCACAACATGGAATTCTCTTCTCAATCAATTCATTTAAATTGATTTTTATTTCGTAATCTTGATGAACAGTCATTTATTTTATATCTTTATTTTTATTTTAATTATGTTTAAGGTTTTGTATATATTTAGTCAAGAAATAAAGTTTTTTATTATGAAGTGAAAAATTTTAAATAAATAGATCTTCTAAATCTTTATACAAATCATCATTTTCTTTTTCTTTAGGGTCAAGGTGATCTATTAAAAGTTCTTTTTTTGAGGTGTAGAAAAGATATCCAAGGGCTCCTAAAAGTAAAGTTGTTGGTAAAATCATTAGCAATTAATTGACTTATAATGAATATAGTGCAACACTTACTACAGTCAAGTGCTGAACTTTAATTAATTTATAAATGCCTACCAAGAAAAAAAGAGTTGGTTTTATCCCTAGAGAAGATGTTATGAGAATAATTGATAAGCTGAGCATCGAGAACAATTTAAGTAATTCAAAAATAATAAGTATTTTGGTAGAGGAAGCACTTTCTATAAGGGGCATATTTAATAAAAATAATGGTAAAGTAACCCAATCATTTCGCCTTTCTGAAGCTCATTCACAAAACTTATCTGATAATTCTGCTGACTTTGTAGATAAATCAGATCCTTCAATCGATACTAAATTATTAAATCGTCTAAATCTACGTAATTCTACTCATTTAAATGAAGTAAATAACGAGGTTTTTGACTTGAAAACTTATAAAAAGTTTTTATCATTCCTTAAATTTCAGGAAATGATAGAGAAATATGATACATAAGAAGTGTTGCTTAGTGCTGTACTGTGCGCTAAATTTGATTTGCATTTATAGGGTATTTTCGTATTAGAAATTATTTATTACCATTTCAAAAACCTAAATTAAATTTATCCATAAATATTGATTCCTATGAATTCATCTCTCCCCGTTTTTTCTGTAAATCTACTCCCTCCAGACAAGTTATATTGTAATTTTAATTATTGGAGTTCTTTGTTCTCTCAGGATATGCAAATTTTATGGGATAGAGCGCATGGAGTACCTTTAGAAAAACTGCCAAAAGGGGTTTCTGATATGATTTTTCCGTATTTATTGCTTGCACTTTCAGACTATAAGACTTCTCAAATAAATAAAATGAGTGGAATAGGATTAGACAATCTATTAAGCCTTTGGTTTGATAAATACTTATTAAATAAAAATGGATACTTCGAGCTAATTAAAAAATAATTTTATATCCGATTTATAATATCAACTTTGATTACCATCAAAAATGTATTGCCACTAAAAATTATTTAAGTGATTCTTTTTGAATTGGCACATCAATAATCTTGCTATAAATAAAATAATTGGTTTGATGATGAATTATTTAAACTTCTGTTTAGCAAATATGTGTTTGGTCGTTTTGATAATGCTAATCAAGAGAGATAAAAATAAGAAAAGCAAGATAAATGAAATTTAACTCAAAGACCTTAAGCTTGATATTAAATCTATTATTTTGCTTATTTATATTTATTATTTAAATTTTTAGTCTTTATTCATTAATTTTTAAAATATCAAAAATTTATATTCAAGTTTGGTTGACTTTTATTTTTAATGAGACGATAATGACAAAAATAAAATTTAAATGTGAATACACTTTCAGATACTTTTGATGATTTTGTTGATGATCTACTTTCATCCGATGTTAATTTGTTAAAAGGGGAACTTGATTTTCTTCTTATGCAACATTTATTTAATTCTATAGATTTGAAGCTTATAAATAAAAATGAAACTAGAGATGACCAATCATTGGCTGCTTAATTTTTATGGAATATTTTTATAAAAGGTTTTGGGTTCCAGTTTTTGGATTTATTTTATCTAAATTTGTTTTTTTAATAGAAGGTAAAAAGCAAGACTCTAAAAATAAAAAAAAATAGATTAATTTCTTTTTCTTTATAAAGTATTTTTAAATACATAAATTAAGTGAATATATTTTGATAACAACAAAAGATGTACTTTTTATTTTTGAATATATGCATGGTTGATATGTAGAACGATTGCTTTTTAGCAAATTAAATGAAAAAAAATAATATGTTGAAGCCATATACAGTACATTACCGTGATTTTCAAAATATAAGATTAGAAAATTGTTTTTATGCTTCTGACGCTTACGAGGCTAGAACACTAGCAATGGAATTTAATAAGTATATAAATGAACATCCAAACAGTATTGACCTAATAAGGTGCGAAAAATGAATAAAAGTTTTGAGTAATCTGGATAATTTCTTTAAACACTTAAGAACTTATCTATAACTGCTTGACTCAACTCACTAGTATTTCCGCTTGCAACAATACCTCCGCGTTGCATCGCATAATATCTATTGGCTTGTCTTACAAAATGCAAGTGTTGTTCTACTAATAAAACACCAATTCCTGTATCTCTAATTATCTGATTGATTGCATTTTCTATGTCTAAAACTATATTTGGCTGAATACCTTCCGTTGGTTCGTCAAGTAATAGTAGTTGGGGTTTTCCCAGCAATGCTCTTGCAATAGCTAGTTGCTGTTGTTGTCCACCACTGAGATCTCCTCCTTTCCTTTGTAGAAAATCTTTTAGGATTGGGAAGAGATCATAAATAAATGGATCTATCTTCTTGTTCTTAGATAATCCACCTGGCAGCGACTCCATTCCTAACATAAGATTCTCTTCAACTGATAGATATGGAATAATTTCTCTCCCTTGAGGAACGTAAGCCATTCCTTTCCTCGCCCTCTGATGAGGTGCTTTTCTATTGATATTTTCGCCAATCAAAAAAATATCGCCTTTTTTTTGTTTTAACAAACCAATAAGTGATTTCAATAAAGTTGTTTTGCCAACTCCATTTCTTCCAATCAAACAAACCATTTCTCCTGATTTAACATTCAAATCTACATCTCTGAGAATATGACTTTCGCCATAATATGTATTCAATGATTTGATTTCCAGTAAGTTTGTCATAACTAATCCTCAGGCCTTCCTAGATAAACATCAATAACTTTTTGATCCTTTTGTATAGTTTCCATTGTTCCTTCGCATAATACTGTGCCTTGATTTAATACTGAAACATTACTATCAAGTCTTCTTATAAATTCCATATCGTGATCTATTACCACTACAGTATTTTCTCCTGATAATGATTTTAATAAATCAGCCGTAAGATCAGTTTCTTCATCAGTTAAACCAGCAACAGGTTCATCAACTAACATTAAATCTGGCTTCTGTCCTACTAACATGGCTATCTCGAGCCATTGTTTTTGGCCATGTGATAAAGAACCAGCTTTAGATTCAACTTTTTGAGCTAAATTGACAATCTTCATAAGACGTTCAATCTCATTAAGCTGCTCATCCTTAATACTTTTATTTATGAGGTTTAAGGGGCTTTTAGGAGTTGACACAGATATTTCAAGATTTTCTTTAACTGTTAGATTTTCAAAGACTCTTGGACTTTGGAATTTTCTTCCCACTCCAAGTCGAGCAATCTTATGCTCCTTTCTACCTACTAAAGATTTTCCTTTGAAAATTACTTTACCTTTTGTTGGCTTAACCTTTCCAGTTATTACATCAAGAAATGTTGTTTTACCTGCCCCGTTTGGTCCTATTACAGCTCTTAATTCTCCTTTCTTTAAATTTAAATTAAGTTTGTTGAGAGCTAAAAAACCCTCAAAACTAACAGTAATATCTATTAAATTTAGAAGATCTGTATTATTCATTATTTCCCTCCTTATTGTTAACTTCTAAGCTTGGATAGGTTTCAATCTTCCTTTTCAAACCAAATCTTTGAAGAAGATTCCTAGGACCATCTCCTTGAATCCATCCTAAAACTCCCTCAGGCAGAGCTGTTACAACTAAGATAAATAATCCTCCTTGGATAAACATCCAGCTAGCAGGTAAAGCTTCACTTACTAGACTTTTTGCATAGTTGATGAAAACTGCTCCTAGTATCGCTCCCAATAAGGTTCCTCTACCTCCAACAGCAACCCATATAACCATTTCTATAGAAAAGGGAACTGTCATAAATTGTGGTGATACTATTCCAGACTGAACAGTATATAAAGCTCCCGAAATTCCAGCAAGACCTCCAGCAATAGAAAATATTATCGTCTTAAATATAACTGGGTTATATCCTGTAAACCTAACTCTTGGTTCATCATCTCGTATTCCTATAAGAATATTTCCAAATCTTCCTTTAACTACCCACTTTGCAAAAAACCATGCGGCTATTACTAGTATGGCGGTTATCCAAAAGAATATTCTTTGCATGGATTCAGAACCTACCATCTGACCAAATAGTTGTGTTACATCTGTTTTTAATCCATTTGTTCCATTTATAAGTTTTTGTTGTCCATTAAAGAAGTTAAAGAATACAAGAAGGGAAGCTTGAGTAAGTATAGAAAAATAAACCCCTTTGATTCTATTTCTGAAAACAAGAAATCCAATTAAACCCGCAACCAATGCTGGAATTATCCAGATAGCGAAGAAGGTGAAAATTGGCGATCTAAACGGTTCCCAGAAAAAAGGCAATTTTTCAACACCATATAAGGCAAAAAATTCAGGAATATTATTTGGGAATTCAGTAGAGCTGGTTATTTGCAAATACATTGCGGCACAATATCCACCTAATGCAAAAAATATACCTTGTCCAAGGCTTAGTAAACCTGTATATCCCCAAATAAGATCGACACCAAGAGCAACTATGGACAAAGATAAGTATCTACCAAGAAGATTTAGTCTAAATACAGGGAGTAAGGTTGGTGCTGCAATAATTAGAGCTATTAATATTACCCAAAATGATAATACTATTTTTTTATCAAATTTAATTTTACTAAAGGACATTAGTTTTCAACCATCCTTCCTTTTTGGGGAAATAAACCTGTAGGTTTAAATTGTAAGAATATAACAATAAGTGCAAATATCATTACTCTTGCCATACTAGTGGTTGCAAAAAAGTTGATTGTGTTTGATAAAGGTAAAGGCATATCTGGCCATATTGATAAGAGTCTTCCAGCACCAATTAAATCAGTCATTATTCCTATTCCAAATGAAGCAAATACTGTTCCTAATAAATTTCCTACTCCTCCCAGCACTACAACCATAAAACAACCAACAATATAGTTTCCGCCCACATTTGGTCCTACAGAACCCAAAAGAGATACTGCTACCCCAGCTACTCCTGCTAGGCCAGATCCAATTCCAAAAGTAATTATATCCACCTTTTCAGTAGATATACCAAGGCAATCACTCATTTGTCGGTTCTGAGTAACTGCTCTTATACGCATCCCCCAAGCACTTTGATTAAGAAATAATGTTATTGCAATAACAGAGATAAGAGTAATGACAATTATCATCAATCTTGTTTTAGGAAATGCAGTACCAATAATTTCTACTTGACCTCTCATCCATGAGGGTGCTGTTACATCAACATTTCGAGCGCTTGCTCTACTAAGTTTGCTGACAGAGGATGAGATTATGCCACCTGTAAGGACCCCAGTTAAAGCTGCTAATATCCAAGTACTAAATTTAAAATATTTGAAGTTTATTGATTCTTTTATTTTCGAAGGAAAGGTTGTTGGTAAGAATAAACCAATTATCAGACTTATAACTAGACCAGTCCCATAAGATAAAGGTACACTTCTTACAAATTGTTGAAGAATTAAGCTTACTCCCCATGTAGCGAGAAGTGTTTCTAGTGGACTTCCATAAAGCTTTCTTATTATAGTTTTTTCAAGAAGAATACCTACAACTCCACTAACAATAAAAGCAAGGAAAATAGAAACTATTATGTACGAATTGTAAAAAGGTTTTAATATAGGTAATTTGAAAATTAATTGTGTTACGTATGTTGTATAAGCCCCAAGCATCATAAGTTCTCCATGGGCAAGATTAATTACACCCATAAGACCAAAAACAATTGCAAGACCTAATGCAGCAACAAGTAGTACAGATCCGATCGCAACACCATTAAAAAGACTATCGAGAAGTAACTCCAATTTAAAAAAGAAAATATTTGAATATATAAAATAAAAGGAGGTATTAACAACCTCCTTTTATTTTGAAGTATAGGTTTTAATTAGATTAAAGCTTATACTTTTCTCCTTTTGAAGGATCTGTCCAATCGCATGCAAATCCTTTTGAACTTGGATGTTTTTGGTTCCATGCTTGAGGTAGAACAACTCCTGTCTCTTCGAGAATTGTAAATCCACCCTCGGCATTAATCTGGCCAATTCTCACTGTTTGAGATAAGTGGTGATTAGGCATCACTTCGACCGGTCCTTGTGGCGCATCAAATTTTTGTCCAACCAAAGCTTCCCTTACTGCATTATCGTCAAATGTGCCAGCATCTTCAACTGCCTGCTTCCATAGATAAACCATGTTATATGCTGATTCTTGAGGGTCAGCTACAACTCGATCTGCTCCCCATCTCTTCTTGAAACTCTTAGCAAATTTCTTAGATGCAGGAGTATCAATTGACATCATATAGTTCCAAGCGCCGTAGTGACCTTCAAGGAACTCAGGACCAATTGTACTAATCTCTTCTTCAGCAATAGAGTAATTCATTACGTAGTAACCACTTGAAGGAGTGATACCTGCGTCTTGAATCTGTTTGAAGAATGCAACGTTTTGGTCACCATTGAGTGTATTAATGATTATTCCACCTTCAGGAAGCGCCTTTTTTATTTTTGAGATAATTGGAGCAACTTCAGTATTTCCTAATGGAAGGTAATCTTCACCAACAACTTTACCTCCTAATTGTTTTACTTGAGCTTTTGTAATTGTGTTGGAAGTTCTTGGGAAAACATAATCAGAACCTACAAGGAAGAAATCTCCACCAGCTGCGGGAGAACGCTTATACATGAAATCTGTAGCTGGTTCTGACTGTTGGTTTGGTGTGGCTCCTGTATAGAAAATGTTGTTAGAACATTCTTGAGCTTCATATTGAATTGGGTAGTAAAGGAAAGCATCCTTTGATTCGTAGACTGGTAACATTGCCTTTCTACTAGCAGATGTCCATCCACCAAATACGACAGGAACTCCGTCTTGGTCTATAAGTTTCTTAGATTTTTCAGCAAAAGTAGGCCAGTCAGATGCACCATCTTCTACTATGTATTCTATTTTGTAGCTTTTACCGCCAACTGTTACACCTCCAGCAGCGTTTATCTCTTCAATGGCCATTTTTTCAGTATCAACAAGGGTTGATTCAGAAATTGCCATTGTTCCAGATAAAGAATGCAAAATACCAACGGTTACTGTGTCGTCGAAACTTCCGGAGGTTCCACCTCCACCGCATGAAGTTGCTGTGACAGCAAGTGAGGCAGTAGCTAATCCTGCCAAAATACGCCTTGAAATTCTCATGAATTAGGATAAATTAGGTAATTGACCCTCATTAGGGGGATAAAGTAAAAGTTATTAACGAGTGGGGATTCGTTTTGTATCAGTCGTAACTTTTTGTTGAATCCAATATATATAAATAATTATTTTTCTAGTTTCGATTGTTGGGTATATGTGACTCTAAAAAATGAGTTATTTCTTCAACTCCAATACCTTTACTTAGGTTGGTAAAAAACCATGGTTTTCCTTTTCTCATAAATTCAGTATCACTTTTCATAATATTTAAATCTGCACCAACCATATCTGCTAAGTCAATTTTGTTTATTAATAATAAATCTGACCTTGTTATCCCTGGCCCCCCTTTTCTAGGAATTTTGTCTCCAGCAGATACATCAATCACATATATTGATAAATCTACAAGTTCTGGACTAAAACTAGATGCTAAATTATCACCTCCACTCTCTACAAAAACAAAATCTAAAGGATTATATTTGTTTTCTAAATCTACCACTGCATTTTTATTTAAAGAACAATCTTCTCTTATCGCTGTATGAGGACAACCTCCTGTTTCTACACCAATAATCCTTCCCTCTTCTAAAACTTTTTTATTTATTAGAAAGTTAGCATCTTCTTTGGTGTAAATATCATTGGTGACAACTGCGATCTCATAATTTTTTTTCAAGCCTAAGCAAAGAGTCTCTACTAATGCAGTTTTTCCTGAACCTACAGGCCCAGCTACTCCTACTCTTAATTTGCTGCTCATAAATTAATTTCTAAAAAGTTTTGTATAAAGGTCATTATGTTTTTGTTGGGCCATAGCTAAACCTACATTGCCAAAATAGAGGTCATCAATTTTTTTGTCCATAATTTCTTTAGAAACTTTTGAAATTATTGTTAATAAATCTCTTTGAATTAATTGTGCTTTTGTTGAACCAATAGGAATAATTCTTAATGCTGCACTAAGTTGGTTTGCACTCCACGCATAGAAAAAATTCTCAACCATTTCTAACTTCGCAATTTCAAAACAATAACAAGCCCAACTCCACGCTAAAGGCCATGAATTTTTTTTATTTTTTTTATATAGATATTCAAATCCAAATTCTTTGCTTAAATCAAAGAGAGATTTTGCCATTTGATTTTGTTGTTCTCTCATTTCGACCGAGTCTTTTGATGAGAGGATCCATTTATCCAAACTCAATAGCTTATGCAAATTACTTTTTAAATTTACGCCTTGGTTTAGCTCATAGAAAATATCAAAAAAATCTAATAATAGTTTTGCATCTAGTTTAATCTGACCAATTTTAAGTTCATTTATGATTAATTCTTTTACTGAATTTGAATCTTTCAAATTTTTATTATTTAAGTAACTCTCCAATCCCTCGGAATAACAAAATCCTCCAACTGGTAAGTTGGGGCTTATTAATAAATACTTTAATAAGTGACTTTTAATCATGACTGTGGGCACCTCTTTCCGGAAAAAATTTTTTCTGGGTATTTATGAAGTCAACATTAAAATTTTTAAGCATATTTTCAATTACGTAATCACCTTTTGTTAGAAGAATATTTTCTTCAATTTCTACTTCTACATGCCTATTTCCTAGATGATAAGCAGTTTTAATAAGTTCAATTTTAGAATTGGAACTTATTTCAATTAAATTTTCTGTTTTGGCAATTATCTCTACAAAAAAATTGGATACATTAGTTGAAAGAATATCTCCATCATTTAATTTTCCCTCTCTAGGTAATTGTAAAATTATTTCTTGATCACAATCAGTTAATCTTTTACCTCGTAAGATTCTTCTTTCATCTGAACTTAGGGTAAGTTTTAAAAATGAACCTATTTGAGGTTTTTCCTTAATCCAATCAGTAACAACTATTTGTTTATTCATTCTCATAATCAAATTTTTTGGTTACTTTAATTTAGTAATTAAAGAAAACAATTTATGATTAAAACTTCTTGGGAAGGTAATTGTTTCTTAAATTTTTTCAATAATAAAGCAAGTTTAGGAAATGTTGATAAAACAATCTTTAAATCTAAATCAACTTCTCCTTACAAGTTATTAAAGTCTACTCATGATCAGGAGGGCAGATGCATTTTACCTGTTCTTCATACGGCAGGGGGATTGGTTGGAGGTGATTTACTTGAGTTTGAGGTGAAACTTGAAAAAAACACTAAAGTATTGTTAACTACTTCTTCAGCTCAGAAAGTATATGGATCAGTTGGGATTTCTAAAATCAATCCAAAAGGAACTTTTTCAAAGCAAAAAAATCTCATAAATATTCTTGATAATTCTCATTTGGAATATCTCCCCCAAGAAACAATTATCTTTGCAAATGGTTTATATGAGCAAAATTTTAAAGTATCTATTTCAGAAACTTCAAGTTTTTTGTTTACTGATTTAATAAGACTTGGAAGATCTTCTTCCGGAGAATCTATTGAGAGTGGAATTTTTAGGTCTAAATTAGAAATTATGAGAAATAATGATTTATATGATGATTGGGAATATGTTGATCA
This sequence comes from Prochlorococcus marinus XMU1402, assembly GCF_017696205.1. NCBI lineage: Bacteria > Bacillati > Cyanobacteriota > Cyanophyceae > Synechococcales > Prochlorococcaceae > Prochlorococcus > Prochlorococcus marinus. The sequence continues at coordinate 785,778 of NZ_JAAORD010000001.1, forward strand.
AATTGAATTATCTAAGGGAAGTTATGTGGCCAAGTCAGGTATGGATTACATGCCTGTTTTTGGATCCTTAATTTGGATTTGCGAAAAAGATTTTTCTCCTTCAAAAATAAATAATCTTGTGGCAAAAATAAAAAAGATTTTCAATAAAACTGATAATAATTTATCTATTGGAATCCTTGAAAATGGAATCTCTGTAAGATTCCTTGGTAGTTCTTCTCAAGAAGCTAGGAAATGTTTTTTTTGTATTTGGAAACAAATTAGGTCTGTTAGTGGATTTTGTGAGCCAAAATATCAAGGTGTATGGCCTTTACAAGATTCTATGAATTATTAATTATGTTCAGAAAGAACCTTTTTTAAGAATTTATAGATTAATTTTTTATTATGCATCTTTCACCTCAAGAAAAGGATAAATTATTGATTTTTTCTGCTGCCCTCTTAGCTGAAAGAAGACTTGGTCGAGGTCTTAAGCTTAATTATCCTGAAACAATAGCTTTTTTGAGTTTTCAAGTTCTTGAAGGAGCTCGAGATGGAAAAAGTGTAAGTCAATTAATGTCAGAGGGAACTACTTGGCTTTCAAAATCACAAGTTATGGAGGGAATTCCTGAAATGGTTGATGAAGTCCAAATAGAAGCAGTTTTCCCTGATGGGACAAAGTTAGTTACTATTCACAATCCGATTAACTAGTTATGAGTAATTTAATTCCTGGCGAAATAATTCCTGCACAAGGTGAAATCGAATTAAATCTTGGTAAGGAAGTTAAAACAGTAAAAGTTTCTAATTCTGGAGATAGGCCAGTACAAATTGGTTCTCATTATCATTTTTTTGAAGCTAATAAGGCTTTAATTTTTGATCGAGAAATAACACTTGGTATGCGTCTTGACATTCCTGCAGGGACAGCAATTAGATTTGAACCTGGAGATACAACTGATGTCAAATTAGTTCCATATACAGGTTTAAGAATTGCACATGGTTTTAATTCATTGGTTAACGGTTCTTTAGATACTTAAAATTATGTCCTATAAAATTGACAGAAATACTTATGCGCAAACTTATGGACCCACTACCGGAGATAGAGTAAGGCTTGCAGATACAGAACTTTTTATAGAAGTAGAAAAGGATTTAACTACATACGGAGATGAAGTTAAATTCGGTGGAGGTAAAGTTATTCGAGATGGGATGGGACAGTCTCAAGTAAGAAGAGCTGATGGAGCTGTAGATACTGTAATAACTAATGCCTTGATAGTAGATTGGTGGGGAATAGTTAAGGCTGATGTGGGTATAAAAGATGGAATGATTTTTGAAATTGGTAAGGCTGGTAATCCTGATATCCAGGATAATGTTGATATTGTTATTGGTGCATCAACAGAAGTAATAGCTGGAGAAGGCCATATCCTTACTGCAGGTTCAATAGATACGCACATTCACTTTATCTGTCCCCAACAAATTGATACTGCAATAGCCTCGGGAATTACAACCATGTTGGGAGGAGGCACTGGTCCTGCCACTGGAACAAATGCAACTACTTGCACTCCTGGTTCTTTTCATATTTCAAGAATGCTTCAATCTGCAGAAGCATTTCCAATGAATTTAGGTTTTTTTGGAAAAGGAAACTCAACAAACGAGTGCAATCTTATTGATCAAGTTGAAGCTGGTGCATGTGGATTGAAGCTTCATGAGGATTGGGGGACTACTCCCTCTACAATAAATTCTTGTCTTAATGTTGCAGATAAATTTGACGTACAAGTATGTATTCATACTGATACTTTAAATGAGGCAGGCTTTGTTGAAGATACTATCAACGCTATTGCAGGAAGAACTATTCATACTTTTCATACCGAAGGAGCAGGTGGAGGTCATGCTCCAGACATTATTAAAATTTGTGGAGAAAAAAATGTTCTTCCAAGTAGTACTAATCCAACAAGACCCTATACGAGAAACACATTAGAAGAACATCTTGACATGTTAATGGTTTGTCATCATTTAGATTCTAAAATCCCAGAAGATATTGCATTTGCCGAATCAAGGATCAGAAGAGAGACTATTGCAGCTGAGGATATCTTGCATGATATTGGCGCCTTTTCGATTATTGCTAGTGATTCTCAAGCTATGGGAAGAGTTGGTGAAGTTATTACAAGAACTTTTCAAACCGCTCATAAAATGAAAGTCCAAAGGGGGCCGCTATCGCAAGATTCTGATAGAAACGATAATTACAGAGTAAAGAGGTATATTTCTAAAGTCACAATTAATCCTGCAATAGCCCACGGGATCAATAAATATGTTGGCTCTATAGAAAAGGGTAAAATTGCGGATTTGGTATTGTGGAAACCTTCTTTTTTTGCGGTAAAGCCAGAATTAGTTGTTAAAGGAGGATCTATAGTTTGGTCACAAATGGGTGATGCAAATGCTTCAATTCCTACTCCAGGTCCTGTACATGGTCGACCAATGTTTGCAAGTTTTGGACAATCTCTAATTAAGAGCTCTTTTACCTTTTTAAGTAAAAATTCAATTGATCAAAATATTCCAAATAAATTAGGCTTACAAAAGAAATGTATTGCAGTAGAAAATACTAGAAGTATTAATAAATTAAACTTAAAACTTAATAATAAACTACCAAATATTTCAGTTAATCCTCAAACTTATGAAGTTTTTTCTGATGGGGAACTTCTTACTTGTGAACCTCTTGATAAAGTCCCAATGGCTCAAAGGTACTTTTTACTTTAGAAGTTTTTAATTAATTCTTTTTTTGTTGTCTTTATATCTTGTGAACCAGCAATTGCCAAATCTTCTTGTAGTTTGTTCTCACAAGATAGAACTCTTGACCAACTTGGTAGCTGCTGTGTAGTAGGGCAAGCTAAGTAATCTTCAGTAGCAGGTCTCAATAGTTTGGCAAATTTTTGAACTGATAATTCTTCTTCATGCCTATCGTATGGCAGTTGATTAACTGCTGAATCTAATCCAAATTGTTTCACTCGATCTTCCCCAACTCGTTTGTACAGAACTTCTAAGGTCGCTAGTTGAGTACTTGTCAAGGTCTCTGCTTGATGCTCCATAAGACCTCTTAAAACACTTGAAAGTATTTCTGTACACATTTTTTGCAATCCTTCTTTAGATGAATCACCAATATTCTTATGTTTATGATCAAACAAACCTAGGTCAACTTGGGCTATTTTGGAGGTTCTTACGTTCCTGTAAACTTCTGATAATAAACCTATTTCTAAACCCCAGTCACAAGGAATTCGTAAATTCATAGCAAGGTCTTTAGTGAAAGCAAACTCACCAGCTAATGGATATCTAAATGATTGAAGATATTGTAAAAAGGGACCCTTCCCCACTAATTGTTCAAGACTTGCCAATAAGGGACCCACAAATAATCTTGTCGCTCTACCTTGCAATTGATTGGTTTCTAAGGATAATCTGCTGTAAAAAGCCTTTACATATGATATTCCATATGATTCATCTAGAAGTGGAAGTATCATTCTTGAGGGATACAAAGGACTAAAAGTTCTAATATCAGCGTCAAAAAGAGCGACAACTTCTGATTTTCTCGTCGCAACGCCTATGCCTTGCCAGACAGCCCACCCTTTGCCTGGAGTTCCTAAAAGTTCTAAGCCATTTTTTTCTTGGCTTTTTAATAGTTCTATTACAGAGGGAGAATTAGTCCATTGAACGTGAACTGGAAATGGCATTGAGTCAAAAAATGATTTTGCTGCTTCAACTTGCTCAATAGTTTTTGCAGAGAGAGCAATAACTAACTCATTTAAGCCTGTAAGGTCTTTTAAAACTTCTCTTATGTCTTTTAATGCTGGACGCTCAAACTCTTCATATAGGCAAGGTATTAAAATGCTAGTTGATCTTTTTTTTAGACTTTTGTTTAATTCTTTAAGTAAATTTCTTGTAACACCATATTCATGTATTGTTGTGATTAACCCTTGTTGAAAGTCCATTTTCTAATTGATGTGCAGAATAGTGTTAATACTTCAATGATTTTTTCAAAGTGAAGCAAATTGACTCAGAGAAAAAATTAGATAGATTAAAACTTTATAAATTGTTGAAAACAATTTATTCAGATAATACTACAGAAGAGATTAAATTAATTTCAAATCAATTATTACAGATTTTAGATGATTTCTCAGAGAAATCTGCTTATGAAGAAATAAGTAATAAGGAAAGATGGGATGAATCTTATTCAGTTTTAATAACTTATGCAGATAGCATTTATAAAAATGGAGAGGCAACATTAATTACTCTTCGAGATTTATTAATCAATTATTTTGGTAGTCTTTCTAAGGTTGTACATATTCTTCCTTTTCTTAAATCCACAAGTGATGGAGGTTTTGCTGTCTCTAGTTTTGAATCATTAGAAGATAAATTTGGTAGTTGGGATGATCTTAAAAGTATTTCAAAAAATCATGATTTAATGGCTGATTTGGTATTAAACCATGTTTCATCATCTCACCCATGGGTTCAAGAATTTATTAAATCTCAAGAATCAGGAATATCAAAAGTTTTTTCACCCGAACAAAATCTTGACTGGTCAAATGTTGTTAGACCAAGAAGTTCATCTTTGTTCTCTCAAATAAATACTGAAGATGGTCCTAAACAAGTTTGGACAACTTTTGGCCCAGACCAAATCGATTTGAATTGGCAAAATCCAAAAATGAATCTTGAGTTTTTAAATTTAATTATTACTTATTTATCTAATGGAATTAAATGGTTCAGACTAGATGCTGTAGGTTTTATTTGGAAAGAATCAGGAACAACATGTTTACATTTGCCAAAAGCCCATTCGATTGTGAAAATTTTAAGAGTTCTTTTAAATAATCTTCTTGATGACGGGGTTTTAATAACAGAAACCAATGTTCCTCAAAAGGAAAATTTGTCTTATCTTATTCCAGAAGATGAGGCCCACATGGCATATAATTTTCCATTGCCTCCTCTTTTACTAGAAGCAATTATTACTTCAAGAGCTGACATCTTAAATTCATGGATTTATGATTGGCCAAAGTTACCGCATGATACTACTCTTTTTAATTTCACTGCATCACATGATGGTGTAGGGTTAAGAGCTCTAGAGGGTTTAATGAATGAGCGGAGAATTAAAGAATTATTGATTAATTGTGAGAGAAGAGGGGGACTAGTAAGCCATAGACGTTTATCAAATGGTGAGGATAAACCATATGAATTAAATATTAGTTGGTGGAGTGCTATGGAAGATTCAGGTAGAGATCCTAATCGATACCAATTTAAGAGGTTTATTTTGACTCAATTATTAGTATTGGCTTTAAAGGGAGTTCCTGCTTTTTATTTGCCAGCTTTACTTGCTTCTGAAAATGATATTAAAAGTTTTTCTATGACAGGTCAAAGAAGAGACCTCAATAGAGAAAAATTTAAATCAGACAATCTTTTATCTGTTTTAAATAATCCTGAATCTAATGCTAATAAAAACTTAAAATATCTTCGTAATGCTATGGATATCAGATCAACTTTAAAGCAATTTCATCCTAATTCCGAAATGAAATGTTTGTCTAAAGGTAGAAGCGATATTGTTGTCATCAAAAGAGGTAATGGTCCACAATCTGTTTTTACAATCCATAATGTGACTGAAAATAAAATTAATTTCCAATTACATGATAATGATCTGCCAGAAATAATTGACAATGATTTAAATATGAGAGACTTTTTAACATCTACTAAATACAATTGGAAAAATATAATTCTTGATCCTTTTCAAGTTATTTGGCTTGGTGTTTTATAAATGATTGAAGATTCTTCTCTTTGGGTCGTGAGTGATGTTGATGGAACTTTAATGGATCATTCGTATGACTTAACACCTGCTAAAGAAACTATAAAAAAATTACAAAAATTATCCATACCTGTAATTCTTTGTACAAGTAAGACAGCATCAGAAGTAAAAGTTATTAGAGAGGAGCTTAATTTAACTGATCCTTATATTGTTGAAAATGGTGCAGCAATATATGGTGAATCTCTCGAAAAGGTTAATGGGGAAATTATTCTAGGAAAAAAATACAAATATCTTGAGGAAATCTTAAATTTTATTTCTAAAGAAATTGACTATGAACTTATTCCTCTTAATAATCTCACTGATCAAGAAGCAACTCAGCTTACAGGCTTAAAAGGTAATTCCTTGAACTTAATGCGCGATAGACATTGGAGTATGCCTTTTTTAAATCCACCAACTTTTTTAGAAGAGAAAATTAATATCTGCAGTAAAAAGTTTCAAGTAGATATTTTTAAGGGAAATAGAATGAGTCACCTATTATCTAAAAATTCTAATAAAGGAAAAGCAATAAATGCTCTTAAAAAATATTCAAACATTCAAAATATTCAAATTATAGGTTTAGGTGATTCTCCAAATGATTTGCCTCTACTTTTAAACTCAGATATTAAAATCGTGATACCAGGAAAAGATGGACCTAATTTAAATTTAATAAATCAATTAAAAGATTTTGAATTTACTTTAGCGTCTGAACCAAACGGATATGGTTGGAAAAATGAAATTAATAAATTAATAAATAACTTAGATAAATAATATAGAAACGTGAAAGACTTAGATATTAATTTCCCTCTTAATAAATTTGAAAAATTAATTTGTGATATTGGTTGGGAATCACTGACCGATTGGTTTAATTATTGGAATAATCAAAAAAATATTTTTTCAATTGATCAATATTGGAGTAATAAAGTAAATGATGATTGGATTTGGGGTTTGGCTTTACCTCTTTTATCTCAGGCTTATAAATTTCAAAATAATTTTTCTGATCGAAAAATAATTGGGATCTCAGCTCTACCTGGAACAGGCAAAACAACTTTGGGTAAATGGCTTGAAGCAATATCTTTAAAATTAAATTTTAAAATTGCTGTTATTTCAATTGATGATTTTTATTTACCATCTGATGAAATGAAATTGGCAATTAAGAATAATCCCTGGAATGTGTCAAGAGGTTTTCCTGGTAGCCATTCAGTAAAATTAATGCAAGAGAAACTATTTAATTGGAAATTAAATGGAGAATTGAATGTTCCTGTATTCGATAAATCATTAAGAAATGGCTTGGGCGATAGATCCCATTGGAGATCAGATAATCCTGATCTATTAATTATTGAAGGGTGGTTTTTGGGAATAAAGCCTTTTGCCAGCGATATTAATTATCAGCATATAAATTCAGCAATGTTTAGTCCTCATGAATCTTCTTATAGATATATTATTCAAGAAAACTTATATAAATATTTAGATGTTTGGAATTTGATAGATAATATTTGGCACTTAAAGCCACTGGAGTTTGAATACATGAATATTTGGAAGACAAATCAAGAAAAAGAAATGCTTCTACAGAAAGGAAATGCCCTTCAAGAAGAAAAATTATCTAATTTCTTGAGGATGCTTAACATTTCTCTTCCTCATGAAAGTTTCGATGATATTAATTCCTATGCGTTGTTATTAATTGATAAAGGGAGAAATTTAGTTGAGGTGGGATTAAATTTATAAAATTTCTTTTTTTCAGTTATTTTTTATACATTTTTGATTGCTAGTAATAGTGTTTAATTGATATTATTTTTGTTGTTTTAGAATGGTTGAGTTTTCTTACAAAAACGAAGGGAGTAGAATGGTCGTCTTGAGGTGTATTGGTCCATCAAACTTTTTTCTGGAGAGGGTTTTATTCCCAACTGATATTCTTACTTTTATGGCTCCAAACGATTCGAGAGTTGAAATATGGGGAAATGAACTTTACGGTCCTAAGTTGGAAGAGAGAATAAGAGTTTCATCAGAGAATGAAGATTCAACTTTAGTGGCCTAATAAAACTTAACTTCTTAATTGTCTTAGAGTCAAAATTTTTTACAAATACCAATTTTTTATTGATATTATCAAACTAGTTTTAGTTTTAGTTTTTGTAATGACTTATTTTTCTTCATTTGCAATAGGCGGCTTTGTGCCATCAGCGGCCATTGCTGGGGTTTTACTTCTAGTTGGTTTAGGAGCCTTCTTTTATCTTGGGATAAAAGGTCCAACCGATTATTAGGTTGAGTTTAGTTAAGAGGTGGTTATTTAGATTTTTATAACCTTATTAATTTGACTATTTAATTATGGATTTAACAACTATTTTGTTTATATTAAGTTTGCCATTTGTTTTACTCACCGTTTACTTTGGCACAAAAAATGATTTTTACGAAAGTGAAAATTATAAAGGCGATGGCTGTGCGCACGATGTTAAAAGATAATTTTTTAATTATCACCTCCAAATACACAAGTCCATTTACTATCAAATTGCCAAACAGGTTTATATATTTCATTAGTTATTTTTTCACCTGCCTCATTACATGCATCCAAGTCTTTCATTGGAATTGAGTGTAATGATGGACTTGTTATTCCGCTTACTTCTGGCCTACCTCCTGGTCCCTGTCTATATGTACCAATTATTAACCAATAATTAGCTTTTAATGTGCCAGGAAAAAAAAATGGAGAAACAAGAAATAATAATAATAAAATAGAATTTTTTTTCATTGATTTATATTATCTTTTACCTATTAAATGTAAATTGTATTTTGTAATTTGCTATTAATAAATTAGGAAGATTTATAAGTTTTGGAATATTTAGAATTTATTTTATATGGCATTATTCAAGGTTTAACAGAATTTATTCCAGTAAGTAGTACTGCTCACTTGAAAGTAATATCTTTTCTTTTAGGTCTCAATGATCCTGGACCCTCCTTGTCTGCAATTATTCAATTAGGAAGTGTTTTTGCTCTGATTTGGTATTTTAGGAACGATATTCTTAAATTAAAAAGTCAAACTTCTAAAAATATTTCTGATTATTTCATAAATGTAAGTTTATTTAGGTCTATATTTTTTAGCACTATCCCAATTGTTGTTCTTGGTGGGAGCATAAAATTATTTTTCCCATATTTTTTTGATAAAGTATTTCGTTCAAATTTATCAATTGCATTAGTATCTCTTTTTATGGCAATGTTTATGTATAAAGCAGATATTTCGAAAAAAGGTTCCATAAGTCTAAACAATCATAAATATTCAGATAGTTTTTTAATTGGTTGCTCCCAAGCTTTTGCTATTATTCCAGGTTTTTCAAGATCAGGTGTAACTATTTCTACAGCTCTAATATCAGGATGGAAAAGAGGGGATGCTGCAAAATTTTCTTTTCTTTTGGGTATACCATCTATATCTCTTGCCGCGATCGTCGAGTTTATTTCTTCGTTCAATCAATTATCTTCATTTACTTTTATTCCTCTAATTTTTGGTCTTTTTTCAACATTTTTTTCTTCTTTATTTGCTATCGATTTCCTATTAAAATATTTATCTTCTAATGGTTTAAAAATATTTATTATTTACAGGGTTGTATTTGCTGTTGTAATCCTTTTAAATTTGTGAATGGTTGTAAAAAAAACTTTTTGTAATTATGTTAATGTTTAAAAAAAAATAACAAATGCATATTTTTACATCGTTCCATCTTGGTGAAGTTGAAGTTTCGAATCTTACGATTTTAGTTTTATTTTTTTTCTCATCTTTTACTTTCGTTGCCGTAGGGATAAGCTCTTATAAGTTATATAAATCTCTTATAAGTGATGATGATAAATGATCGGAACGGCGGGATTTGAACCCACGACCCCCACTACCCCAAAGTGGTGCGCTACCAAACTGCGCTACGCCCCGTATTATTACTATAAAGATAAGAGGTATTTAAATGTTATTCTTTAACAGGTTTGTTATCAGATCTCAATACACACTTTTCTACCTCCCAATTAAAGTTTTCCCATACATAATCTTTTAATTTAAAGTTACTTCCAGTAAAAATTCCCAACTTAACTTTTGTAGGTGAAGCAGAGCAATACTGCCTGCTTCCTTCTGATGCAAGATATTGTTGATGGTAATCTTCAGCATAAAAATAATTATTAATTTTTTTTATTTCTGTTTCAATAAAACCAAGGTTTTTTTTATTTAATTCTTTTTGATATTGCTCTTTACTAGCTAATATAATTTTCTTATTATTTTCATTTTTATAATATATCGCTGACCTATACTGCGAACCAATATCATTACCTTGTCTATCTTTTTGTGTAGGGTTATGACATTCCCAAAACATTTTTAGTAGATCACTTATATCTATTTTACTTTTATCCCAAATAACTCTAACAACTTCTGCATGACCAGTTAAACCTGAACATACTTCATAATAAGTTGGGTTACTTTTACTACCACCAGCATACCCAACTGAGGTTGTTACAACTCCTGGAAGTTTCCAAAAACATTTTTCAGCTCCCCAAAAACAACCACACCCGAATATTATTTCATCTTCTTGTGAATTAGGATCTTTTCTAATATCTGACTTTAATATTCTATGGAATAAATTACCATCATTAATTAAAATGAGCTTTTCATTATTCATAATTTTTTTTAGAAATTCAAACATAATTTAAATTTTTTTTATCATAAGAAAAAAAATTAATTCTAGCTTTTAATAATATTAGTGGCTAGCTCTCTATCCCATAGTTTTTTATATAGACCATTCTCCTTTACTAAATCTTGATGATGACCTTCTTGAACTATTTCTCCTTTATCCATAACTAAAACCCTGTCGCAAGTTGCAGCCACAGATAATTGATGACTAATCATCAAAATAGTTTTTTTACTTCTTTTTCGCATTTCATCAATTATTCTTGCTGCTGTTTTATTGTCTACGCTTGCTAATGCGTCATCAAGAATAACGACGGGTGAATTTACAAGTAATGCTCTTCCAAGTGCTGTTCTTTGTCTCTGTCCACCGCTAAGTGTGATACCTCTTTCACCAACAATTGTTTTAAACTTTTGAGGAAAATTATTTATATCATCGATTAAACCAGCCTTTACAGCACTTTCTTTAATTAATTCCCTAGAAGCTTTAGGTTTCCCAAAACGAAGGTTTTCTGAGATTGTAGAAGTAAATAAAAATGCTTCTTGTGGAACTATTGCAATATTTTTTCTAAGATCTTCTAATTTAATATTTTTTATATCAATTTCATCTAAAAATAATTGACCCCCTGGAATTTCAATAGTTCTTCCAAGAGACTTCGCTAATGTGGTTTTGCCACAACCTACAGGGCCAACTATCGCAATTAGTTCTCCAGGAAAAATTTTAAAATTGAGATTTTCTAGTGAATTAAATATCGATCCGGGATATTTTATGGTTAAGTTTCTTGCCTCTAATAACCCTTCTACTTTTTTCTTTAAGAATCTACTGTTTGAACCATCTTTAATATTTGGTTTATTCTGAAATATTTCTTCTACCCGATCTAAACTTACCTGACCGAGTTGAAAAGTGTTTATTGTGAAACCTAAAAGAGCTGTTGGGAAAACGAGCCTTTCTACAAAAAGGATTAAAGCTACTAAACCACCTATTGAAATAAATCCACTCTCCAATTGATATGTACCCAATCCTAGTAAAATTAATAATGATATTGATGAAATACCTTGTAACAATGGGAATAGTGTACTCGCAGTTCTTGCAAGTTTTATCGCTGCATTTCGATAAGCATTATTATATAAACTAAATTCTTTTTTTTCTGCATTTTCTTGTGCATAAATTTTTATTGCACTTATGCCTGAAAGATCTTCTTGAATTAAATCACTAAGTTTGGATAATGATTCTTGTTGAACTTTTCTTTGTTTAACCATTCTTCCTCCGAATAAGCTCACAATTCCAAGAATAAATGGAAAGATCATTAACGTAGATATAGTTAATGTTTTATTTATTGAAAACATTGACGGAATTGTAAAAGAATAAGCCAAGACAATGTTGCATAAACTTAAAACAGTAAAACCTAAAAGCCGCCTTATGTTCTCGACATCACTTGTAGCTCTACTAATAATATCTCCGCTTCCTTTTTTTTGGATCCATTCTGGGTCTTGAACTAGTAAATGATCGAATAATTTTTGACGAAGATTCACTTCAACCTTTCTACCTATACCAAAGACAATTTGTCTTGAAAATAGTCTAATTAATCCCATACAAGTTGCTAAAAATATTAAAAATAATGATTTAGAAATAACAAATTCTGAAGAGAAATTATTTTGTAATTGATCAATTATATTTTTTACTTGAAGTGGTATTACAACGCTCAATATATTTACTATTAAAAGGGCTAAAGCTCCCAATAAAAATTCTTTTTTGTATGGTTTTAGGTATTTAGATATAACTTTTAACTTTAAATTTTTCATTTTATTTTGCCAATATGATTAAGATAATGTTTCATTTTTAAATATGTGAGCTAATTTTAGAAATGATTCATCTTTTTTCTATGAGTAACGAACAAACTCATCCCTTACATGAAACAGACAAGAATATTGTAGATTCTCTTATCAGTAAAGAAATACCAGAAGATCTTGACTTTATTAATTTAGCTAGATTGATAAATCGTTATAACGGTTTCCCTGGTGAAATTGAAATAAAAAACGATATTGAAAAAATTTTAAAATTTTGGAAAATTACTAAAAATGAACTTTTTTCAAATACAAAGAAAATTTGGTCAAAAAGCTTTAGGCCTTCTAATACAAATAAAGATTTAGTTGGGTCAGGTTTTGATACCTCAAATTAAATTCTATCTAAATAATTTTTATTTATTAAATGTCATCTAATCTATCAAACGTAGAAATTCTAAATATTTTGCTAGAAGGTTCTAATCTTGATGAAAAAAATTCTAGATCATTAATGCAAAGATGGCTTAATGATGAAATATCTGATGTTCAAACAGGAGCATTTCTGAGCGCTTTGAGAGCTAAAGGATGCACAGGTGTAGAATTGTCTTCTATGGCTGAGGAACTCTTAAATGTTTGTGAATTGCCTGTAGAAAGACCAAATTTAAACATGGTAGATACTTGTGGAACTGGTGGAGATGGTGCTAATACTTTTAATATTTCTACAGCAGTAGCCTTTGTATCTGCATCTTGTGGGGTAAAAATTGCCAAACACGGCAATAAAAGTGCTAGCGGAAAAGTTGGCTCTGCTGATGTTTTGTTGAATCTTGGTTTGAATTTAAACTGTTCATTAGAAAAAGTAGTTTCTGCAGTAAATGAAATTGGAATAACTTTTTTGTTTGCACCTGTTTGGCATAAATCTTTAATCAAACTTGCTCCATTAAGAAAGGCTCTTGGTATAAGGACTGTATTCAATCAACTTGGACCATTGGTAAATCCTTTAAGACCAAATGCGCAAGTATTGGGCGTTGCTTCAGAGGATCTTTTGATGCCCATGGGTAGTGCACTATTAAAAATGGGCATGAATAGAGCAATAGTAGTACATGGTTGTGGAGCCCTTGATGAGGCGTCTCTTCAGGGTGAAAATAAATTAGTATTTGTTGAGAATGGTGAATTACGATGCTCAAAAATAAATATTTCAGATTTTAACTATGAAAATATTTCAAACGATAAGCTTGTAGTTTCTAATAATAATTCTAACGAGGATATATTAAAGTCTGTTTTAAATGGTACTGGGGAAGAATCTCATAAAGAAGTTGTTGCTCTGAATACTGCATTAGTTCTCTGGGTAGCCGGAATTGAGGATGATCTTCATAAAGGCTTTAATAGAGCTTTATTTGCAATTAATCAAGGAGATCCCTGGAACAATTTTTTACTTTTAAAACATTTTTTATCATCTGATGAATTAATTACAAATTGATGATTAATCCATATAAGAAAAATGCAAAATTAGTTTTAAGTAATGGTATTGTATTTCCGGGATTTTCTTTTGGAGCTTCTGGTACTGCTTTTGGTGAAATAGTTTTTAATACAGGAATGACCGGATATCAAGAGGTTATTACTGATCCAAGTTATTATGGACAAATTTTAACATTCACTTATCCAGAAATTGGAAATACTGGTATTAATCTTGAAGATTCAGAATCTAGTATTAACGTTAAAGGAATAATTGTTAGAAATTATTCGTCTAACAATAGCAATTGGAGATCTCTAAAGGATTTTAATCAATGGTTAGTTGAGAAAAACATAATAGGACTTTATGGAATTGATACGAGGGCCCTTGTAAAGATTTTAAGATCTAATGGTTCGATGAACGGAATTTTAACCTCTGAAGATAAAACTGTTGAAAATTGTTTAAAAAAGATATCTGAAATTCCAAAAATGGAAGGATTAAATTTATCAAAAGAAGTTACTACAAAGCAACAATATTTATGGCAAAAACCCTCAGAAACAACTTTTGATATTAGAAAAAAATATTTAGAAAAGACTAAAAAGTTAAAAATAGTAGCAATTGATTTTGGAATAAAAAAATCAATTTTGAATAGACTAGTTTCTCATGGTTGCGAAATTTTAGTTTTACCTTATCGATCCTCTTTAAAAGATGTTTTATCTAATAAACCTGATGGAATATTCTTCTCAAATGGTCCAGGTGACCCCTCCTCCGTTAATGAAGGAATAGATTTAGCAAGATCACTTATTGAATATGGTGAAATACCTATGTTCGGAATTTGCCTTGGTCATCAAATATTTGGATTAGCTTTAGGGGGGGCAACTTATAAACTTCAATTTGGACATCGTGGTTTAAATCATCCTTGTGGCAAGAATAATAAAATTGAGATAACTAGCCAGAATCATGGCTTCGCTATTGACCCAAATTCTCTCTCAAAGGATATAGTCAAAATTACTCATCATAATCTTAATGACAACACAGTTGCTGGTTTAGAAGTTAATAATAAGCCTATATTTAGTGTTCAATTTCATCCGGAAGCAGGACCTGGACCTCATGATTCAGATTATTTATTTAAAAAATTTGTTTCTCTAATGTTAGAAAGATGTTGACATATTGTTTTCTTTTGATTTGATAATTACATTTGATACATTTATTGGAGGAATTAAAAATAGAAGATTTTCAGAAGTTAACGGTTTCTCTTAGAGGAAACATTGATTTAAGAACAAATATTATTGTTTTTACTTTTAAAGGCCAACTTGATGCCTTCTCAGAAAAACAATTTAAAAATTTTGTTAGTAATAATTTAAAAAATGAGTATCCATTCGTTATTGATCTTACAAAAATTGATTTTCTAGATTCATCGGGACTTGGAGCTCTTGTTCAGACGGCTAAAGAATGTAAAAAGTTAAAATTAGGTTTTTCAATTGTTGGTAATTCTAGAGTTGCTCAAACAATTAAACTTGTTCGTTTGGGCGACTTTCTAAATTTAAAGTCGTGTCTTGAAGATGCCTTAACTTATTTAAAAAATTGAATTATTGGATTCAAAACTTGGTTCCATATGGTAATCCTGAAGAAATAGGTGTTATTCAACTTGCTTGGCTGGGTGATTCAGTATGGGAACTTCATCAAAGACTAAGATATGTTCATTTTCCTTTGAAATCAAAAGAACTCCATTTATCAGTTGTAAACGAAGTAAAAGCAAAATCTCAATCAAATTCTTTAAGTCAAATTGAACATTTATTGAATGCAAATGAAATCGATTTAATTAGACGTGCTAGAAATAAAACTAAGAGATACCCAAAATCGTCAGACCCGACCATATACTCAAGAGCAACTGGTTTTGAAACTCTTATTGGTTGGCTATTTCTAAAAGATCCTCAAAGATTATCAACCCTTTTTAAGTATCTTGAAATTAAAATTAAATGAATTAATGAAATACTCATCTAAAAATAATTTTTCTGGAAAAAATAGTAAACCAAACAAGAAAAATTCTAATTCTGATTTTTACTCTAAAAATAAAAATTCTTCAAAAAGAAATAACAAATTTTTGAAAAATTCTTCTGAAAAGAGCACTAATAATATAAATGTAAGTTATAAAAATAAAAGTAATTATTCATCTTTAAGCAATAGAAAGCCAATACCCAAATATATTTCTGAATCGCCTTATAAAGCTTCCGATATTTTTGAAGGGACAGCAAATAAAAGAAATTTTGATGATTGGATATGGGGAAAGCATTCTGTTTTTGAAGCCCTTACTAATGAAAGATATATTAATAGGATTTGGTGTACTTCAGAAATCTTTTCTTCAGAGAAGTTTTACATTTTACTCAAGGATTTTAAATCTAGAGGTGTCCTTATCGAAGAAGTTTCTTGGAGCAGACTTTCACAATTGACATGTGGTGCTTCACATCAAGGTATTGCATTGCAGTTGGCATGTTCTAAAACAATATCACTAGAAAATTTAATTGATTTTTCTAAAAAGGAAACTTCAAATCCTATTATTCTTGCCATAGATGGTATTACTGACCCACATAATCTTGGTGCAATTATTAGATCAGCAGAGGCCTTTAATTGCAATGGTATTATCATTCCTCAAAGAAGATCTGCAGGCTTAACTGGAACAGTTGCCAAAGTAGCAGCAGGAGCCTTGGAACACTTACCAGTAAGTAGAGTTGTTAATTTAAATAGGGCACTTGAACAGCTAAAGCAAAAAGGCTTTCTTGTTGTAGGATTATCTGGAGATGCTAAATTATCGCTTTCAAAGTTTAATGAAAAACCCCCTTTAGTATTAATAGTAGGAGCTGAAGATAAAGGAATTTCTTTACTTACTCAAAAAAAATGTGATTTTCTATTAAGCATTCCTCTTAAAGGTAAAACATCAAGTTTAAACGCCTCAGTCGCTGCTGCAATTTCAATATTTCACTTAACCTGTAAATAAATTTTTAAAAGTTACTACTTTTTATACTCATTAAAATATGGTTGTTTCAATACATTTATATAATTAATAGAAATTTATTGAATTTTAACTACAAAATTGTATAGAATTTAACAAGAATTTACGATCTACAAAGATCTAAAAAATTGATTAGAAATTTTGGAAACAAACTTGGATTAGCTTGGTGGGCTAAAATTGAGACAGAAAATCCTAATACCACCTACTGGTATGGTCCTTTTCTTACAAAAAAAAGCTTAAAAGATAATATGTCTTCATTTATGAAAGACCTTACTGATGAAGGCTCTACTGAAATTAAACATAGTCTAGTTCGTTGCAAAAAAGATGAACCATTAACCTTTTGATAATTATATTTTGATAAAAAGTTGAGAAATGAATTTTAATTCTTTAAGAAAGGAAATTAATAATAAAAATGCTTCTGTTAAAGAATTAATTAATGATTTTTTTTTAAAAATCGATTCCAAAGACCCCAAAATTAATTCTTATATATGTACTACAAAAGATAATGCAATCATACAAGCTGAATATATAGATAAATTAATTCAAAATGGAGAAATACTTCCTCCTCTTGCAGGAATCCCGATAGCAATTAAGGATAATATTTGCACTAAGGGAGTCCTAACTACTTGTGCAAGTAAAATGCTCGAAAGCTTTGTTGCACCTTATGAATCTACAGCATCAAGTAAATTATGGTCTTCAGGAGGTATTTGTTTAGGTAAAACAAATTTGGACGAATTTGCAATGGGTAGTTCAACAGAGACTTCTTTCTTTGGAGTTACTTCGAATCCTTGGGATATTAATAGAGTTCCTGGTGGTAGTTCAGGAGGCAGTGCTGCTTCAGTTGCTGCTGGATTATCTGCCGCTGCTATAGGCTCTGATACTGGAGGTTCAATAAGACAACCAGCCTCTTTTTGTGGAGTTGTTGGGCTCAAGCCTACCTATGGCAGAGTAAGTAGATGGGGATTAGTAGCATTTGCTAGCTCTCTCGATCAAATTGGCCCAATTACAAATACTGTCTCTGATGCCGCTGAAATTCTTTATTCAATATCTGGTAAAGATCCCTTAGATTCAACATGTCTTGATAAACCGGTACCAAATTATCTGAATGATTTAAATAAATCTATAAAGAATTTAAAAATTGGGATCATTAAAGAATGCTTTGAACATCCCGGCTTAAATTTAGAAGTTAAAGATTCAGTTCTATCTGCTGTTGAAAGATTTCAAACTTTAGGAGCCGACATTATTGAAGTTGAATGTCCTAGATTTAACGATGGAATTGCCACATATTATGTAATTGCACCATCTGAAGCATCTGCAAATTTGGCTAGATACGATGGAGTTAAATATGGTTATAGATCGAATGAATGTTCTAATCTTCTCGATATGACTTCAAAAAGCAGAGCTGAAGGATTTGGTGATGAAGTGCAAAGAAGAATTTTAATAGGAACTTATGCTTTGTCTGCTGGATACAATGACGCTTATTACAAGAAAGCACAACAAGTTAGAACATTAATTAGAAAAGACTTTGATAATGCTTTCAAAAAAGTAGATATTTTATTAACTCCGACATGCCCAACTACCGCTTTTTTAAAGGGTGATTTTGCCAATGATCCTCTTTCTATGTATCTGTCTGATCTATTAACTGTTCCTGCTAATTTGGCAGGACTACCAGCTATAAGTATTCCTTGTGGTTTTGATACTAAAGGTTTACCAATAGGACTTCAATTAATTGGAAATGTGTTAGAGGAGAATCGGATATTGAATGCCGCAAATATTTTCGAAATTGATGCGCAGGTAATTAAGAACAGACCAGTATTCTAAATTTGTATTAATAATTAATTTGTAATCACAAAGTATAGATCTTTCTGAAATTTTCTCTATCTTATATATATAAATTATTTGAATATGGGTTTTGTTCCGCTTCATAATCATAGTGACTACAGCTTACTTGATGGAGCCAGTCAAATTTCAAAAATTGTAGAAAGAGCTTCTGAACTTGGAATGGAATCTATAGCTCTTACTGATCATGGAGTTATGTATGGTGTTCTCGATTTAGTCAAGAGGTGTAAAGAGAAAGGCATAAAACCAATAATTGGTAATGAAATGTATGTGATTAATGGTTCTATTGATGATCCTCAACCTAAAAAAGAAAAAAGATATCATTTGGTGGTGTTAGCAAAAAATTATACTGGTTATAAGAATTTAGTTAAGTTAACAACAATTAGTCATTTAAATGGGATGAGAGGTCGTGGCATTTTTTCTAGACCATGTATTGATAAATCTCTTTTAAGTAAATATAGTGATGGTCTTATTGTTTCTACAGCTTGTCTTGGTGGAGAGATACCTCAAGCTATCCTCAAAGGTAGATTAGACGTAGCAGAGAATATAGCTCTTTGGTATAAAAATTTATTTGCAGATGATTTTTATTTAGAAATACAAGATCACGGCTCTATTGAGGATAGAATTGTTAACGTTGAATTGATAAAAATTGGTAAGAAACACCAAATAAAAGTCATCGCTACTAACGACGCGCACTACTTGTCAAATATGGATGTTGAAGCACATGATGCGTTGCTTTGTGTATTAACCGGAAAACTAATAAGTGATGAAAAAAGATTGAGATATACAGGCACAGAATACATTAAAAGTGAAAATGAAATGCTTGAACTTTTTAAGGATCATATTGATGATGAATCAATTAATGAGGCAGTAAATAATACAGTAGAAATTTCCCAAAAAGTTGAAGTATTTGATTTGTTTGGTAATTACAGAATGCCAAAATTCCCTCTCAATGAAGATACAGATTCATTTTCTTTCCTAACACAATTATCTAACCAAGGTCTTTTAAAAAGACTTAAAAAAAATGATCTTACAGAAGTTGATGAGAACTATAGAAATAGACTAACTGCCGAATTAAAAATCATAAAAGATATGGGTTTCCCAGATTATTTTTTGGTAGTTTGGGACTACATCAAATTTGCTAGAGATAACTCTATCCCAGTAGGACCAGGTAGAGGTTCTGCGGCAGGATCATTAGTAGCTTATGCCCTTCAAATCACAAATATAGATCCAGTTGAGCACGGATTGTTGTTTGAGAGATTTTTAAATCCAGCGAGAAAGTCCATGCCAGATATTGATACCGACTTTTGTATTGATAGGAGAAACGAAGTTATTGATTATGTTACTAATCGTTATGGAGAGGATAAGGTTGCGCAAATAATTACTTTCAATAAAATGACCTCTAAGGCTGTTTTAAAAGATGTTGCAAGAGTTCTAGACATATCTTATGGTGAGGCTGATAAATTGGCTAAGTTAATACCAGTTGTAAGAGGGAAACCTTATAAACTAAATGAAATGATTGATAGGAATTCTCCTAGCCAAGAGTTTAGAGACAAATATATTAATGATAATAGAGTAAAAAAATGGGTTGATTTAGCTTTGAGAATTGAAGGAACTAATAAAACATATGGAGTCCATGCTGCTGGAGTTGTTATCGCATCAGATCCGCTTGACGAACTTGTACCTCTTCAAAGAAACAATGAAGGACAAATAATAACCCAATATTCTATGGATGATATCGAATCACTTGGATTATTGAAAATGGATTTCTTGGGGCTTAAGAATCTTACGATGATTGAAAAGACAGTTTCTATTATTAATCAATCTACTGGGAAGAAAATAAATATTGATGAGTTACCTCAAAATGATGGGAAAACCTTTGAGCTTATTGGGAGAGGAGATCTTGAAGGTATTTTTCAACTTGAATCTTCTGGTATGAAACAGGTTGTTAAGGATTTCAAACCTAACTCTCTTGAGGATATTTCGTCAATACTTGCTCTTTATAGACCTGGTCCTCTTGATGCAGGCCTTATTCCTAAATTTATAAATCGAAAAAATGGGAATGAAAAGGTCGATTTCCCTCATCCTCTTATTGAGTCAATTCTCACTGAAACCTATGGAATTATGGTTTACCAAGAACAAATTATGAAAATTGCACAAGACCTGGCAGGTTATTCTTTAGGTGATGCCGATTTACTTCGAAGGGCAATGGGGAAAAAGAAAGTATCTGAAATGGTTAAGCATAGAAGTATTTTTGTAGAAGGTTCTATGAAGAAAGGTGTAAATGAAAAATTAGCAAATGATCTTTTTGATCAAATGGTTTTATTCGCAGAATATTGTTTTAACAAAAGTCATTCAACGGCTTATGGGGCTGTAACTTATCAAACTGCATTTTTAAAAGCCCATTTTCCTGTTGCATATATGGCAGCCCTTTTAAGTGTAAATGCAGGCTCTAGCGACAAGATGCAAAGATATATTTCCAATTGTTATTCGATGGGAATAGAAGTTATTTCACCAAGCATTAATTTTTCAGGGGTTGATTTCACTATTAAAAATAATCAGATTATATTTGGGTTATCTGCAATTAAGAATTTAGGAGATTCCGCAATAAGAAATATAATTGAAAACCGAAATAGTTTTGGAATCTTTAAGTCATTATCGGATTTGTGCGATCGTTTACCTTCTAGTGTTCTTAACAAAAGAAGTCTTGAATCCTTAATTCATTGTGGAGCACTAGATGAGTTTTCAAATGATAATAATAGAGCTCAGTTATTGTCAGATCTCGAACACGTTGTTGAGTGGGCCTCTTCAAGAAATCGTGATAGATTATCCGGGCAAGGAAATTTATTTGACTCTAAAGAAGAATTTTCTAATATTGCTTTTTCAGATTCACAATTAGCTAAGGTTGATGATTATTCACTTATTGAAAAGTTAAAGTTAGAAAAGCAGCTCTTAGGCTTTTATTTATCTGATCATCCTCTAAAACATTTAACTAAGCCAGCTAAACTTATTTCTCCCATAAGCATTTCGCAGTTAGAAGAAACCAAAGATAGAACCAAAGTATCTTTAGTTGGCATGATTCCTGATTTGAAGCAAATCACAACTAGAAAAGGAGATAGGATGGCTATAGTCCAGCTAGAAGATCTTTCTGGAAGTTGCGAAGCAGTAGTTTTTCCAAAAACCTATGTAAGATTATCAGAATTTCTTTTGACTGATACTAGATTATTATTGTGGGCAACAATTGATAAAAAGAGTGATAAGACTCAATTAATAATTGATGATTGTAGAGAAATAGATAACCTCAAATTGCTTATTATTAATCTTGAAAGTTCTCAAGCATCAGATGTAAGAGTACAAAATACTTTGAGAGACTGTTTAATTAAATTTAAACCAGATAAAGGTAGATGTGGAATAAAGATTCCAGTTTTAGCTGCAGTAAGAAGTAAAAATAGCGTTACCTACGTTAAATTTGGGGAACAATTTTGTATTGGAGATATTCAGGGAGCATGCAAACTATTAGAAAATAAATCATTTCAAGTTAATTTGAAATCTTTAGTATCCTAGATTAACCATTATCTTCAAAATTTTGAGTTGCAGGTTTAAAGGCTGCTTTTGCTCGTTCTATATTCAATGGAATATTTTCAATACCGAAAAAAGATCCAGGCTCTTTATCCCAACTAGCTGATAATATTCCAAAACTTAATCCTGCGAGACCTAATAAGAAAAACAAAGCTGAAACAGCAATTGTTGAGGAAGGAGGTATTTCAGCAATATTTCTTGTAACGATAATGTAGCTAACAACAAAAACCGACATTCCTAATATTGTTGGTATGCCTGCTGTAAAAAAAATTCTTCTCGCCATTCTATCAGCAACATATTTAGGTATCCCATTAGATATTTTCTTTTTGGTAGTTAAAGTATTAGATGTTTTTTCTAAATTAGCAAACGCATCTTTCTCAGAAAAAACTTTTTTCTTTTTATTTTGTGTCTTTTTTTTGGATTGCTTTCTTTTCATTAATTGAAATCATCCTCTGATTCCAATTTTCTTTACTAGATCTTGATATTTCTGAACGTTTTTGTCTTTTATATAGGTTAGTAATCTTTTCCTTTTACCAATCATTTTTAATAATCCTTGCCTAGAAGCAAAATCATGAATGTTTCCTTGAAGGTGGTCACTTAATTTCGATATTCTTTTAGAAAGCATTGCTACTTGAACTTCAACTGATCCTGTATCAGTTGGATGAACCTGATGAGTTTCAATAAGCTCCTGTTTTTCAGCTGTATCTAATGACATAAAATTTATTTTCCTTAATCCATAATACTACGTCACATAGATAAATTACTAATATCTTTATCTAGATAATCCATAGCTAATTTCAATAAATTTTCAAATGATAAACTATTTTCTTTTTTATCTAGGATATCGACTTCTTTAATAAGAATGGGTAAGATAGTTTTTATTTCTTTATTTTTGTAATTTAATGATTGAAGAGTTAACTGCAGGTCCTCCATCATTTTATTAATTTCGGGATCCATAATCTCAAATTCATCTTTTCCTTTTTCTTCTTCAAATTGTATTTCACTTTTAAATTTACTTTTTAATTCTAAAATTAGCCGATCACTCATTTTTTGCCCTATACCAGGCACGGAACAGATTAATTTTTTGTTTTGAGTTTTTATTGCATTGAAAACTTCACTAATGGAAAATTTATTTAATATCGCCATTCCAATTTGAGATCCAACACCTCGAATACTTAAAATTTCAATAAAAAAATTCTTTTGATCCTTTGATGTAAAACCAAATAGTAAATCTGAATCTTCTTTCTTAATATGTTTTATCCAAAGAGTAATATTTTTATTAGTTATCTGATTTGATTTTAATTTGAGAAAAAAGGTTTCTAATATTTGTATTTCGTATCCTATTCCTTGACAATTTATTAAAACAAAAAATTTTTGATTTGTTTGCCATAATTCAACAAACTCTCCATTTATCCAGCTAATCAATTAACCACCATCCACCTGACATCCAATTAGTGCCCCTGCTGTACCACCAGCAGGCACTGCCCAAAATCTATCTTTTCCTCTACTGGAGGAAAGTGCTATTCCAGCACCAAGAAGACCCCCAATAACTGTACCTTCACTACAGTCATTGTCATCAATTTTTTCCACTTGGCGTTGACCTCCACAGGGTATTTCAACATCCATTTCATAACTTTTTACGTATCCTGGGCTTGATTTTGTCCCAGGAATATATTCCTCTCTATATTCAGTTCTTGTACAGGTTACTGACTTAGGAGTTGTTGCATTAACTTGAACAATAGGAGAAAAACAAAATAATAAAGCTAAATAGAAAAATTTCACCGTTTTTTATTATTCTTATATTATTCTATGTCTTTTTGATTATTTTGGTAGTGGATATAATAGTTCCTAATAAAACTAGTGTGGCCCCTATTAAAAAGTTTATGTTTATTATTTCACTAAAAAACAAAATTCCCCAAATTGAGCCGAATAAAACTTGCAAATAGTTAATTGTTGAGGCTTCGGTAGCAGGTAAATTTTTTAATCCTATAGTTAAGAAAGTCTGACCTAATTGAGTAAATAAGCCAATTCCAATTATCCATACTAATTCATTCCAATTAGGGGTAACCCAGTTCATTAATACAATTGGCAATAAAGTTATAAAAGAAATAAGTGGAAAATATTGAATAATTACATAAACATCTTCAGTAAATGAAAGTTTCTTAACTGTAACGTAAGCTAATGCAGTGCATATAGCTCCAATAAATGCTATTGAAATCGAAACATTTTCAATTTCAACGTTTATATTTGATAACTGACTTGGATTTAATATTATTAATATTCCAATCCAGCCAATAATTAAGGCAAAAATTATATTCCTAGTTATTTTTTCGTTTATAAATATGCCAGCAAATATAGATATAAATATAGGATATGTGTACTGAATGACAGTAGATATACTAAGGGGCATATTTCTTATCGCATAAAAAATACAAACTAAAGCTAAAGTTCCTAAAACACCTCTTAAGATAAGTAAAGGTCTATTTTTGCCCCAAGGATTTATATTTTTTAGATTAATTATAAATAATGTAATAATTAAACTTAACAATGATCTGAATAAAACCAACTCATAAATAGGTATCCTTTTATCAATATTTTTTACACACAATGTCATCAAACTAAAGAAGAATGAAGCAAATACCAAATTAAACTTATTCAGTGAATTAAATTTTTTTTCTAATACGGTAATATTTATCATTTAAAAATATTTTTATTGTGAAATTAAGTAGATTCTTATTTGATTTTGACCTATAACAAATAAATCATTATTTATTTTTTGATAAAAATCTCAATGGTTCATTCTATACACCCAAGAACTATTCAAGAGGTTAAGGAAAAGGCAGATATTGTTGATGTTATATCTGAACATATTGTTCTTAAGAAAAAAGGCAAGGAATTTGTTGGAATTTGTCCTTTTCATGATGATACTAAGCCATCTATGACTGTATCACCAACTAAACAATTCTATTATTGTTTTTCTTGTGGTGCTGGTGGAAACTCTATTAAATTTTTAATGGAATTTACACGGGCAAATTTTTCAGATGTTGTACTTTCTCTCGCTAAAAAAAATAATATTAATGTTGAAAATCTTGAGGGTCCCCAAGTTGAAGCTTATAAAAAACAATTATCTAGAAAGGAAGAGCTTTATAAAATTTTAAGAGTCACTAAAAATTGGTTCAAGTCTCAATTAAATAATTCTTCTGGTTTTGAAGCTATGAAATATTTAACATCAAAGAGAAACTTTAGTGACAAGATTATTGATGATTTTGAATTAGGTTTTGCCCCAAATTCATGGAATAACTTATTTGACTATCTATCAAAGGTAGAAAAGTTTCCTATTAATTTAATATTAGCTTCAGGTCTTGCAATTTCTAAAGATAAATCTGACAAGATATATGATCGTTTTAGAAATAGATTAATTGTTCCAATACATGATATGCAGGGAAGAGTAGTTGCTTTTGGAGGAAGATCTCTTGATGACCAAGAACCCAAATATCTTAATTCACCAGAATCAGAGATATTTGAAAAGGGAAAAATGTTGTTTGCATTTGAAAAAGCTTCAAGCAATATTAGAAAAAATGATAAAGCTATTATTGTTGAAGGCTACTTTGATGTTATTTCTCTTCACTCAAAGGGTATTTCTAATTCTGTGGCTTCTCTCGGTACCGCATTAAATAAGTATCAAATTTCTCAACTATGTAGATGCACAGATAATAAAAATATAATTTTGAATTTTGATTCTGATAGTGCAGGAATTTCAGCTACAAAAAGAGTAATAAAAGAAGTCGAAAGCTTATCTCTCCATGATCAAATTAATCTAAAGATACTTCAACTAAGTCATTTTAAAGATCCTGATGAATATTTGAATAGTCATACCCCTGAAGATTATTTCAATTTAATTGATAATTCATCCTTTTGGATTGATTGGGAGATTGATCAGATTTTTAAAGATAAGGATTTAACTAAATCTGAAGTTTTCCAGAGTGTTATATTTTCATTGGTAAAATTGTTGAGTAAATTACCTCAATCATCAACTAGAACTCATTATTTACAAAAAGTTTCCGAACAATTAAGTAAGGGACAAGCTAGGCTAGCAATACAGTTTGAACAGGATTTAAGAAATCAAGTTAAGGGATTTCGTTGGCATGGTAGATCAAAAAAATTTGAACAACCAAATGAAATCTCTCGAAGAGAAAAAAATGAATCGGAAATAATTTTTTATTATTTACACTGTCCTGATCTCAGGCTATTTATTCGTGATGAATTTCTCAAAAGAGAAATTAATGGTTTTAATACTTCTTATATTCAAAGTTTATGGGAAGCTATTTCAAAAATTGAACAAAATATTTTAGGTTTAAACTACTTAAATGATTTAAAACAAACAAATAGTCAAATTCTTCAAAAAGATTTTTCTTCTGTTAATTTAATTTCACTTCTGCCTGACTACGTAGTTCTTAATTCTCCTGAATCATCAAATAAAATTAATATTTTTATTAATCCAAATGAATTGTTCTTAACATTGCTGAGTAATCCTAAAGACAATTTACTTGGAACATTATCACTTCTTGAGAAATATAATTCTCTAAAAAGATGTAGACACTTGATCGAATCTTGGGGATCTCAAAGATTAAAAACTTTAGAAAATTGTATATCTATTCTAATCGATAGTCCTTCTTCAGGCTCATCAAATACAAATAAAGAGATAGATGATCTTTTTAAGGATTTAAACTCAGATGCTATTAAATTTCAGGAATTATATTACTTAGAGAGAGAACATATAAACTTTTTAGATAAGCAACGTTGTGGCAATTTCGCCGCTAGTTAATATGTTTTCTTTAAATTTATAGGCAGTATTTTTTAATCATTCTTTTTACCTTTTTGGGTTTGTCTTCAAGAACATAAGCTTCTACTTCTTTTGCATAATTCCCAGAAAAATTTGAAGTAGAAAACTCTAATGCTTTTCTCTTACTTTGATGCAATTTACTTTCTAATTTTTTTATATCCCCTATTGTTTTATTGTTGTTACATCTTTGTATCACATGAGTTACTTCATGTCTTAATGCTTTTCTTATTGCCCTTTCTGTTTTGAAGTTATCTTTGCTTAGTAGTTGTTTTTTATTTCTATAACTCGTTTTCCTTTTTGCATTTTCAGTACATATTATTATTTTTTTTTCTTCAAAATTATGTAGTCCTTTTATTTCTTTGTTTAAGAGACATTCAATTTTATTTTCTTCAACTACGTAGTTTGCTTTTACTACTAAGTCAAGAATCTCTTTATCTAATTTGCTCAAAAATATTATAAATTCCATTTTATTTTGTTTATTTCACTATAGTTGGTATCTGTTCTATATCAGTTGTAGATGAGCGACTTAAGAAATTCTTATTCATCATCCAACTTTGTGGATTTTTTGTAATGGCCCATGTAATTGCATTGTTCTTAAATCTTTTATTTAATAAATCAATTGTTCTCATAAGATTTTTTGATTTTTTTAGGTCTTTATGAGATTTGTAATTGATAACTGATTGCTGTAAATATTCGCTATTTGTTAAATCCTGCATTAAAACTCCAGCTTTTGAGAATTTATATTCGGGATTATAAATTTCTTTAGATAATTCAACTACTATTTTTAAAATATTGTTTGTGTCATCTGTTGCATTTATAAGTTTTCTATGAGCACTTCTTTGATAATTTTGACTTGAATATTTACTGGTTCTAGCAAATACTCTAATATTAGATGATTGCAAATTCTGACTTCTCATTTTTTCAGACGCTTTTATTGCGTGAGTTGCCAGTGCTTGAGTTAAGTCTTCTAATTTTGTGATAGGCGTGCCGAAACTCCTGCTCATCTGAATTTCTTTTTTTGATTTCTTGTTTTTTTCTATAGGCAGGCATCTATGGCCTTTCAGTTCTAATTGCAGTCTTTTCCCTACGATGCCTAATTTCTTAGTGATTTCATTTTCTTCCATATCTCTTAATTCTCTCGCATTTTTAATACCTTTACTTTGTAACCAATTAGAGGTTTGTTTCCCGACTCCCCATATCTTATCTATACTAATTCTTTTCAAATAATTATTCTCATTTTCGGTTCTAGTTAAATCAAATATTCCAGCTGAATAATCAATATTTTTAGCTAGTTTATTAGCAATTTTTGCTCTTACTTTATTTTCTCCTATTCCTACTGTTATGGTAATCCCTAGATTCTGATATATTAATGATCTTATGCTTCTTGCCCAAGGATATAGATTTTCGTCATTAGGTCTAGAAATAGAGATAAATGCTTCGTCAATAGAATAAATTTCTATCTGTTCACAGTAGTTTTTCAGTAAATTCATTAGTCTTCTGCTCATATCACCATAAAGCGAGTAGTTTGAGCTTAAGACCGCTACATCTAATTTATTTAATCTTTCTTTGACCTTAAAATACGGAGTTCCCATTTTAATTTTTAAAGCTCGCGCTTCAGGACTTCTCGCAATGATACATCCGTCATTATTAGATAAAATTACTACTGGTTTATTTCTCAAATGAGGGTTAATATTTTGCTCACATGACGCGTAAAAATTATTAGCATCTATAAGAGCTATTGCATCAATATTTGAAGTTCTCATAAATAGCTATGTATTGAATAAATAACAACTCCCCATATCTGTACATCAATATGGTTTTTAAATCTAAAATCAGGATAATTATGATTTTCTGCTTTTAAATATAATTCATTATTTTTTATAGATAATCTTTTTATTGTAAATTCTCCGTCTATCATTGCAATGATGATATTCCCTGGCCTGGCTGTTAAGCTCTTGTCTACTATTATTAAATCTTTATCTTTAATTCCTGCATTTATCATTGAGTCACCTTTAACTCTAAGAAAAAAAGTGCTAAACGGATTAGATATTAAATGTTCGTTTAAATCAATATTTTCTTCTGTATAGTCATCTGCAGGAGAAGGAAACCCTGCTGATACGGAATCAGTTAATAAGGGGATTTTAAATTTTTTAGTAGTCGAATCTAAATAATCCAAGATTTAAGCTAATAGTATATATGTACTATATAGCAAAAAATCAAAAAATAGTTAGTTATTAAACTTTTATAGATTAATTTTAGATTGAATCTAATCTTTTTAAGAACGATGGTAAGGGGAGTTGTTAGATATAGAAATAGCTCTATAGATTTGCTCGATTAGGATTAATCTAGCTAATTCATGAGGAAAAGTTAAAGGAGACAAGCTTAATACAAGATCTGATTTTTCTTTTATATCTGAACTAACTCCATCAGTATCACCGATTAAGAAATTAATTTTTTTATTTTTAAAATTCAAGAGTAAGGAACATAGTTCAACTGAATTAAACTGTTTCCCTTCTTCACTAAGGGAGATAATAATATTGTTATTGGATCTAAGATTATTTAAATTAAAAGTTTTTAACTCATTAATGATAAGTTCAGGCATTCTTTTTTTGTATTGATTAATTCCATCTCTAATCCAAAGTTTCTTTATTTTTCCGATAGCGTAAATTGCCAATCTATTACTCTGAAGCATAAGTAAATATTAAAACTAGTTATTCATCAAGAAGATAATTAAATTCATCATATAGTTCCTCTTCGGTTGTTAATTTCTTGGAAAAATTATCTTTTTTAGAATTCATATTAATTTGATTAATCTCACTTTTTCTTAGTGAATTATTAACGTTAGAGGTCTCTTCTAAAGATTCTGAATTATCAATTAACGAATAAAAAATTTTATTGGGATCTTCTGAATTAAGTGGATTAGTGATTAAATTATCATTATTAATAATATTTGCAAAATTATTTATATTTTTACTTTCGTTATTTAAATTTTTATTTTTTTTAAATTTATTGAGTTTATCTAAATCTTTTTTTGATAAGCTCATGATATAAAGTATTAAATAAATTCATATTTAATTTAAACATATTATTTATCTTTTAGATGAATTCTAAAAACTATCATCAAAAAAAAAGATTTGGACAACACTGGTTGGTAAATAAAAAAATATTAGAAAAAATTAAAGAAATTGCAGTTCTTAATGAAAATGACTTTATTTTAGAAATTGGTCCTGGTAAAGGAGCTTTAACATCTAAGTTATTAGATTCAGAAATTAAAAAATTACATGCAATTGAATTAGATAAAGATTTAATAAATTTATTAAATGATAAATTCAATAATAATGATAAGTTTTCACTTCAGCAGGGAGATATTCTTTCTGTAAATTTAGATTCAGTTAATAAGAAGATTACAAAAGTGATTGCAAATATTCCTTACAATATAACTGGCCCAATATTGGATATTTTCATAGGTAGATTGGGCATTATAAGAAACTATAGTTACGAAAAAATAATATTTTTAATGCAGAAAGACGTTGTAGATAGGATTTTGTCAAAAGAAGGTAGTTCCAATGCTGGTGCGCTTAGTATAAGAATGCAACTTTTATCAAAAATAAAAAAAATATGTGATGTACCCCCTTCATCATTTAGTCCGCCTCCAAAAGTTTATTCTTCTTTAGTAGTTTTCGAACCAATTAAAAATGATTTAAGATTAGATATTAGTCTAGAAAAATATATAGATAAACTTCTTCGAATTTCATTTAATTCAAGAAGAAAAATGCTTAGAAATACTCTTAATTCAATACTTTCAAATGAAGAGATAAATGAATTATCTGAATCTTCAAAAGTTTGTTTTAATTTAAGACCACAAGATATTTCAATTGACCAATGGATTAAGCTTGCAGAAAATTGTATTAAAATTAAAAAATAAAAATTTAAGTATATGCAAGATTTAGCTAAAACGAAAATTAATATAAAATCTCCTGCCAAAATAAATTTGCACCTTGAAGTTATTGGTAAAAGAGAGGATGGATTTCATGAGTTAGCAATGATTATGCAAAATATCGATCTTGCTGATTATTTAGAATTTGAAATTAATAATGAAGGTTTAATTAAACTTGATTCTGATTGTAATGATTTAAGCTTATCTGATGATAACTTAATTATTAAATCGGCAAATCTATTAAGGAAAAAATCAAATATAGATTACGGTGCGAATATATTTTTAAGAAAAAATATTCCAATTGGCGCAGGATTAGCTGGTGGATCCAGTAATGCAGCAGCAACATTAATTGGTCTTAATAAGTTATGGGATTTGAACTTAGATCAAGAAACATTATGTTCATTAGCATCAACTTTGGGATCAGATATTCCCTTTTTTATAAATGGTGGTATTCAATTATGTTTTGGAAGAGGAGAAATTTTGGAGAAATTAGATTCAAACTTTGAATATGGAGTAATTCTTTTAAAAAATCCAAATGTATCAGTATCTACAGCTGAAACTTATAAAAAATATAGTAATAGATATTGTGATCAATATCTTACTGATAGAGAAATGATTGAGAAAATAAGAAAAAATTTAAGAGATAATGGTTTAAATAACTTAAATTTTGATAATCAACATTTATCTATTAAAAATGATTTGCAGTTAGTTGTTGAAAATGGAAATGATTCTGTAAAGCAGGCATTATATTTACTTTCTAAATTAGAAACTTGTCTCACATTTTCAATGAGTGGATCAGGTCCTACATGCTTTGCACTCTTTAAAGATATAGAGACTGCTAAAAAAGCATTAACTGCAAATTATAAATTGTTTAGAAATAAAGGTTACGATTCATGGGTTTGCACTTTCCTTGAAAAAGGAATAACATTCATTTAAATTTTTTTATACAAAATTTTATTGTGGCTGATAATAGTAAGGAGAATATTGAAAAAAACATTCCCGAAAAAGGACCATTAAATTTTATTGTAGGATCATTAACAAGTTTTTTATTATTTATTTTTTTTTATTTTTTAAGTAATAAAATTGCAATTTATTTTTCAGTACATAAACCATCTAATACTTCTGAAATAGTCCAAAATATCTCTTCTAGTATTAATACCTTAATAATTGGATTATCATTTTTGCTAACTTTCTCTTTTGCTTTTATAGGGATAGGACTTTTTATTGTATTTATTCGCAGTTTTTTTCTGAAGAAAAATTGAATTGCCAATATTATTAAGAAAACACTTTCTTTGAATGTCTCTACATGACTTAGGCCTTTTAGTCCTTTTGCTTTCACCTGGAATGATTTTATCAATATTACTACTCATAACCTTCGCTGAAGGAGGTTGAATTATTCAAAGTGGTAGGATTATATATGTGATTAATTAGGTAATTAATTGTGGCTGGAACATTATTATTTAATGCTTTGAAAGAGGCAATTGATGAAGAAATGGCAAATGATGTAAATGTTTGCGTTATGGGGGAAGATGTTGGTCAATATGGAGGATCATATAAGGTAACTAAGGATTTATATGAAAAATATGGTGAGTTAAGAGTCTTAGATACACCAATTGCAGAGAATAGTTTTACAGGTATGGCTGTGGGTGCAGCAATGACTGGCTTAAGACCAATAGTAGAAGGAATGAATATGGGTTTTTTGCTTTTAGCTTTTAATCAGATATCAAATAATATGGGTATGCTTAGATATACAAGTGGCGGAAATTATAAAATACCAGCAGTAGTTCGAGGACCTGGAGGAGTTGGTCGTCAACTTGGTGCTGAGCACAGTCAAAGACTTGAAGCATATTTTCATGCAGTTCCTGGCATAAAGATTGTTGCATGTAGTACACCCACAAATGCTAAAGGTTTAATGAAAGCAGCTATAAGAGATGATAATCCGGTTCTATTTTTTGAACATGTTCTTCTATACAACTTATCTGAAGAATTACCTGAGGGTGATTATACTTGCGCTTTAGATCAGGCTGACGTTGTAAAAGAAGGGAAAGATATTACTTTATTGACCTATTCAAGAATGAGACATCACTGCCTTAAGGCTGTTGAAGAATTAGAAAAAAAAGGAATAGATGTTGAGTTAATAGATTTAATAAGTTTAAAACCATTTGATATGGAAACCATCTCAAAATCAATAAAAAAAACAAATAAAGTAATTATTGTTGAAGAATGTATGAAGACTGGAGGTATTGGTGCAGAATTAATTGCCTTGATAACAGAAGAGTGTTTTGATGATCTTGATGCCCGACCAATTAGATTATCTAGTCAGGATATTCCTACTCCTTATAATGGAAATCTTGAGAATTTAACAATAATCCAACCACATCAAATAGTTGAAAAAGTTGAAGACTTAATTAGTGGGAGTATATAGACAATGAAAAGAAGGCAAGGTTGGCTTTTTTTTATTATATTTCTACTTACTTTATCTGTTTATTTATTAATAAATTATCCCTTACAGTTGGGATTGGATTTACAAGGGGGTTCTCAACTTACACTACAAATTATTAAAGAGGAAGGTAAGGTAACAAGGGATGAACTTGAAGCAGTTAATTCGGTTATAGATAAGCGCGTTAACAATTTAGGAGTTTCTGAGTCTAATTTGCAAACCCTTGGTGGAGATCAATTGATTTTAGAATTACCAGGAGAGCAAAATCCATTAGTTGCTTCAAGGGTATTAGGTAAGACTGCTTTATTAGAATTTAGAACCCAAAAACAAGGAACATCAAAAGATTTAAAAACTCTGCAACTACAAAGATTGAGTATTAAAGAATTAATTGAACAATATTCCTTTGCAGAAAAAAATCAAAATGATGATAATTTATTAAAAGTTATTCAAGATGATCTTAAAGATATAGAGCAAGAATTGAATTACTCATCTACTAGTAATGATTTATATAGGAAGTTAATTGAAATCAAAAAATATGTTGATAATGAAATTACAAATTTATTTATTAAAACAGATTTATCTGGTAAGGATCTTATTAACGCTGGAAGGAGACAAGAACAAACAAATAGCAATTGGGAAGTTTTATTAACTTTTAGTAATTCAGGAGGTGAAAAGTTTGCAGAAATTACAAAGTCAATTGCTGGCACTAATCAACTATTGGCTATCATTCTAGATGGCGAATCAATCAGTGAAGCAAGTGTTGGTAATCAGTTTGCTAATACTGGGATTACAGGTGGATCAGCAACAATAAGCGGTAATTTTAGTGCTGAAAATGCTAGAGAATTAGAAGTTCAACTCAAAGGAGGTTCATTGCCATTGCCAATTGAAATAGTAGAAACTAACACAATAGGTGCTCTGTTGGGATCTAAAAATATTTTAAAAAGTCTTTATGCAGCTATTAGTGGATTAATTTTTGTTGGTATATTTATGATTTTTAATTATAGAATTTTAGGTTTCGTTTCAGTTCTATCTCTAGTACTTTATGGTTTCTTTAATTTAGCCCTATATTCATTGATTCCTGTAACTTTGACTTTACCTGGAATATCTGGTCTTATACTTAGCATTGGTATGGCTGTTGATGCAAATATTCTAATATTTGAGAGAATTAGAGAAGAATTATATGATGGTAATACTCTTACAAGATCTATTGATAGCGGTTTTCAAAGAGCTAATTCATCCATAGTTGATGGCCATATTACAACTCTTCTAAGTTGTTTTGTATTGTTTTTATTAGGAACAAATTTTGTTAAGGGTTTTGCAGCAACATTAGGTATTGGAGTCTTGATAAGCTTGTTTACATCATTAAATTGTTCTAAAACTATTTTGCGATTTTTTACAACATATCAATCTTTGAGACAAAAAGATCTTTATCTGCCAAGGAATAATTTTTCAAATTAAATTTTTTATTTATAAATTCCCATGAAATACAATCTTGAGCTAATAAAAAATAAAAAGAGGATAATTGGTTTTTCAACTGTTCTTATTTTGATGAGTCTTCTAGGAATTTTATATTCTACTTTTAATACTTCTTATAAGAAACCTATAAATTTAGGGATGGATTTTGTTGGGGGAAATGAACTAAGGATAGAAAGAGTTTGTGAAGCAGAATGTTCTAATTTTTCTCCTGATTCAGTTTTGGAAAATTTAAGAAAGAACTCTAAAAATAAAAATCTTTTAAATAATATTAAATTACAATTCCAAAATAATAATAAATTAATTTCAATAAGAACACCTTATTTAAGTATCGAAGAATCAAATAATCTTATTGCTAATCTTGATAATATTATTGGACCTCTGAATTATGAGAGTAAGGATTCAAGATTAATAGGTCCAAAGCTTGGGAAAAGATTACTTACTAATTGTGTTACTTCATTGTTGGTTTCTTTATTTGCAATATCTTTATATATAACCATTAGATTTGATAAAAAATATGCATTATTTGCATTATTAGCTTTATTCCATGATTTATTAATTGTTTTCGGTATATTCTCCTGGTTAGGAATCATATTATCTGTCGAGGTAAATAGTCTATTTGCTGTATCATTGTTAACTATTGCTGGTTATTCTGTAAATGATACTGTTGTTATTTTTGATAGAATTCGTGAGAATTTAAAATCAAATAAAGATGGCTATAACGAAACTATTCAATTATCAGTAAACGAATCTTTTAGGCGAACAACCTTTACAAGTATTACAACACTTATTCCTTTATTAAGCATAATTTTGTTTGGATCTTACTCGCTATTTTGGTTTTCCTTGGCTTTATCATTAGGAATTATAGTTGGAAGTTATTCAAGTATTTTATTGGCTCCATCTTTGTTGCTTAAAGATTGAGCTTAAGCTTCTTGTTTTATGAAATTGAATTACTATTTGATAATTTTATTTTCTTTAGTTTTAATAGATCTTTCTACTGAGCTAAGAATATTATTTGATCATTTTACTTTTAGTTCTCTATATTTTGCTATTGGTAAACATCCCTTAGCTATCTTTATACTTTTTTCATACCCATATTTATATAAAAAATTAATTAAGTAGTTTTTAAATATCTTTAAATGATTCTTTGATTAAAACCTGTATTACTACTGCTAATGGAAGAGATAGTATTAAGCCTAATGGACCAAAAATGAAGGTAAATCCAAATTGTGATATTAATGTCAAACCAGGAAGTAGGTTTGCTTTTTTCTTCATTATAGATGGCATTATGATATAGCTTTCAATATTTTGAATGATTACATATGATCCTAAAACTGCCAGTGGTTTCCAAAAATTATCTAGTAGTGCAATTGAGATTGGAAATATACCACTAATAACTGGACCTATATTCGGAATTATATTAAGAACCATTGCTATTAAAGCATTCGAGACTACGTATTTGACATCTAATATAGATAAAACTATTAATGATAATAAACCTACTGATAATGAGCTTATAACCATAGAAAAGGTCCAATTTGCTAATGCAATATTGCATTTTTCCAGAATATTTCTGAATTTATTACGGTAATTTTTTGGTATTAATAGAAGTATATTTTCTTTATATTGTTTTGGTTCAATAGAAATCATCAAACTCACTGCTAATACGAATATTAATCTCAAAAGACCTGAACCTAGATTCCCCGCAATACTAATTAAATTCTTAAAACTTTCTTGAATAGCTTTTGCAATAGTTGAGACATCTGGAATGGTAACTACATTATTTATTAAACTGAATATGTCTATAACATTTTCTGATTGTTCGCCATAAAATAAGCTATTAAATTTGTTCAGATTTGTATTGATCAATGTATTTATTTTTGATAAACCATTTGGAATGTCAACTAGTATTTCATTGAATTCTTTTATAAACGGAGGTAATACAAGAATAAAAATAGTAAATATTATTACTGATATGACGGCTAAGACAAGAAACAAAGAAATCGATCGAGGAATTTTCAAACCTTTTTGGATTTGATTAGATAAATTACATACAATATTTGAAATTACTAAAGAACAAATTATTAGTAGGAGAAAATCCCTTAAAGTCCATACTATTAATAAAGTGATTAATATTACTACTAACTTGAAATATGATGAACTATTCAATTTTCATGATTTTCTACTTCTTTTCAGAATATCCTAATCCATTTGATTTGGCATAACTATTTGCAAATCTCATAAATCTGTCAAAGTCTGGTGTGTTCTTCCAAATATAAACCGCTTCTAAAAATATTGGTTCTCCATCAACAAACTTTACTTTAACTTCTCTAGTTAATATTTCACCTTCGGAATCTATCATCCGCATACCTGTGATTTCACCGTCTGTAATTGAAGATAATGCCTGAGGTTTTTCAAACAAAAATAATGCTTGACCGGTGGTACCATCTTTACTCCTAGTTAGTCTTATTTCAGGCACTACTGGTTCATCAGTTCCCTCATAAAATTGTATTTTTGCAGTTTTATTTGTCGTCATAATATTCGGTTAATAATTTTTTATCTTAGGAAATATTTTTCATATTCGTTTGTAGTTATTTTATAAAACATTATTTATTAACTCTAGGATACTTTCATCATATTTTTTATCAGTTAAATCTATTATCTCTATATTAGTTTTGCCAACCTTTTCATATTCATAACACTTATCGTAATAATCTAAAACTGATCTGCAAACTAAGTCCCATTTCTCATTATGAATTGATTCAAGAGCTATTTTTGTTCTTTGCGGTCCTAGTCTTTTTTTTATCCTTAGTACTGATTCTTGGAGTTCCTCTTTTTTAAATACACTATAAGTATCTATTAACTCATCTAACCTGTTAGATTCACTCCTTATAATTTCAATCCTCCTAGAGTTTTTCATCTGATTGAAGAATTCATGAGGAATTTTACATTTACCTATATTTGCACTTTCAGCTTCTACAAAAATATTATTAGAACATTTAAAATAATTTAACTTTTCTGCAATTATATTTTCAAATTGTTCATTTGAAGGTTGTTTTTTCATTCCTAAACCTCCAAATGTACTTCCTCTATGACAAGCAAATCCTTCAAGATCAATAGTTTGATATTTATATTTATCAAGTAATGATAATAATCTTGTCTTCCCTGTTCCTGTTTTCCCGCCAATAACTACTAAATTCAACTTATTTGAAAAACTATCTAATACCCATCTTCTATATACTTTGTATCCGCCATTAAGTGTAACTATATTTAATTTAAATTTATCTAATAACCATCCAATACTTTGTGAACGCATTCCTCCTCTAGAGCAATATATCCTGATAAATAATTCATTATTTTTATTAGGAATAGTTGGATGAGAATCAATACTCTTGAATAAATTATCAAGAAGTAATTCAATTTTTTTTTCAAAAAATTTTAATCCCTCTATGACTGCTTTTTTTCTACCTTCTTTTTTGTAAATTGTACCAATTATAGATCTCTCATCATCATCAAATAGAGGAATATTAATAGAATTAGGCATGTGTCCTTTATAATATTCACTCGGGCTCCTAACATCTATAAGTGGTCCTTTAAAACATCTAAATTTCTCTAGTTCTTTTCTTTTGAAATACATGGATAGTTTTTACTTTTTAGATTGAATTTTTTAAAATGAATAACAAAGAACAAGATAACTATAGTAATGCTACATTAGAACTTATAAAAAAATTTGTAGATTCCAATCAAAGAAAAAGAATAAATTCATTAATTCAAATAGAATCTGAAGTCGAAAATATTTTTAATCTTGGCCCATCACTGTTTGATATGTTTGATAGAGAGGGAGATGACTGGGCTGGTGGTTGGATATTGCAAGTTTTAAAAAAATTTAAGCCAGAATTCTTTGAAAACTCTAAATTCAATAATTGGTTTAATACATATTCAGATATTGATATTAATTATGAAGATTTGCAATTGATGTTAGTTGAGCAAAAATTTGAAGATGCAGATAGATTAACAAGTTCCTACTTAAGAAAATTAGCTGGAAAATTAGCTGAAAAACGTGGATATGTTTTCTACAGTGAAGTTAAAAATATGTCAGGAAAAGATCTAGAAACAATGGATAGATTATGGACTATTTATTCTACT
Source organism: Prochlorococcus marinus XMU1402 (assembly GCF_017696205.1). Taxonomy (NCBI): domain Bacteria; kingdom Bacillati; phylum Cyanobacteriota; class Cyanophyceae; order Synechococcales; family Prochlorococcaceae; genus Prochlorococcus; species Prochlorococcus marinus. The sequence continues at coordinate 824,698 of NZ_JAAORD010000001.1, forward strand.
GGTAGATTTGGATTTTCAATTCAAGCAAAGATATTAAAATCAGTAGGGAAAAAATATGAATTAATGTGGCCGAAAATAGGTTGGAAAAAAGAGGGCTTATGGACTAGATATCCTGGATCTTTTTGCTGGTCATTGGATGCGCCTGATGGACATATGCCTTTAATAAACCAACTAAGAGGAGTAAGACTTATGGACTCCATCCTACGGCATCCTGCTATTTCAAAGAGACACAATAATATTCTTTAAATTTAGGTATTTAATAAGTTAAAATTAAGACAGTGTAAAAATATTATTATGTCCTTATTCCGGGGCAAAAATATTTTAATAAGATTTTTTAAAAGACCAAAAATTAACTGGTCAAACTACGAATTCGAATCATCATTACAGTTAAATGAATTTGTCGATCAATTATTAGAACCTATTAAAAATTCTCAATCAAGCTATCTTATAAAACTTGGTTTACATGAAGCTCTAGTTAACGCTGTAAAACATGGAAATAAATTAGATCCTAAAAAAAATATCAGAGTAAGAAGAATAATTACTCCTAATTGGTGTGTTTGGCAAATTCAAGATCAAGGGAATGGTTTAGAAATAAAAAAAAGAGAATACAAATTACCAAAAAAAATAACTAGCGTAAACGGCCGTGGCCTATACATTATTAATGAATGTTTTGATGATATTAGATGGAGTAGTAAAGGTAATAGGCTTCAGTTGGCTTTAAAAAGGTGATTCTTACTAGGGCAAGGTTGATCTACGTTTATTTCTTTTAACCATTTAACACTTTCTTCTATATACTCAATAGTTTCCTTGTCATTGCAAGATATAATTAAATGGCATAATCCAGCCGAAATTAGTTCTGCAGCTCGTTTATATTTATTTCCTTTATCTTTATGCCATTTAGAATGATCAATCTTTAATTTGTCATTAAGACTTTGAACAAGCTGAATAGTATCTTTATCCCAATAGGTCATAGAAGTTTTTTTTTTACTTTACAGCAGACCATATTTTGGTCATAAAAAAGGAATTTGATTTTACATCTTTAAACCCTACATCCTCAATTTTAGAATCTATATCCTCTTTTATGTAATCACAATAAAAAGGCTCATGAAAAGATTTATAGAAGCTTTCCATTACGGATGTAAAGTCAGGTGAATCACTTATTTGAATTGAATCAGCTAATACTAATATTCCGCCGGGTTCAAGAACTCTAAAAAATTCATTTAATACTTTAGCTCTAATTGTTCTGGGTAATTCATGAAATAGGTAAACACAAGAAATGCATTGAAAACTATCATTTTCAAAAGGTAATTCCTCAGCATTACCTTTTATCAACTGAATTAAATCTCCATCTAAATCTGAAATATATCTACTTGCCTCTTTTAAGTATGAATCAGATAAATCAATGCCTGTAATTTTTTCTTTAGGAAATGCTGCTCTTAATTGTTTTAATGTTCTTCCTGATCCTGTAGCCACATCAAGTATTTTTATAGAACTTTTTTTTCTATCTCTAAAAATTTCAAGTCCTTCTTTTATTGGCTTAATTATTCTTCTCCTCATTGAGTCGGCACTGCCATTGAAAAGTATCTCAACTTGTAGGTCATAAATGCTAGCTGAAAAATCTGATAAATAACCATCTGTTTGATGATGAAAATTTCTCAAGTAATATTGAGGATAATTATCTTTATCAATTGATTTTGGAAGATCATCAAAGTTTTGTTTTCTGCGTCTATCCCATGTATTAGGCATATCAAGCCAAATTTTAGGATATTGAGTTAGATATCTAAGCCATGGTTCGTCAAACAATAATTTTTTTGGATATATATTTTTTTCAGCATCATTCCAATCTTCTTCTCTTAATAAATCCATTGAATTTTGGATTTGCATAAGAAGATCTCTGTCTATATTAAAATTTTCAAGTTTAGAATCGGGAAGAATAAAGTTCATCAATCTTGAACTAATCTGCTTGTGAGCGAAACCTGCAATGCTTTTACTTTGTTGTAGCGTTTTATATGCAATTTTTGAAATTGATTCCCTAGCCATTTTTCGATTTATATATATATATTCCAACAAAAAAAAAATCAATTTGAGAATATTTTGTGATATTTCTCAAATTGATTAATTTAAACTATTGTTTTCTTTTATTTATGCATCGTAATACATGAAGAATTCATGTGGATGAGGCCTTTGTCTTAGTTGTTGTACCTCTTCGTATTTTATATCGATAAAGTTATCAATAAAATCTTCAGTAAATACTCCACCAGCTAATAGATAATCCTTATCTGCTTTTAGCGCATTAAGTGAATCATTTAGAGATGAAGGTACAGTATCTATTTTTGCAAGTTCATCAGCTGGAAGTTCAAATAAATCTACATCTACTCCATCACCAGGGTCAATTTGATTTTTAATTCCATCAATACCAGCAAGCATCATTACAGAGAATGCTAAGTAAGGATTTGCAAGTGCGTCACCTGATCTGAATTCTAATCTCTTAGCTTTGGGGCTTGGTCCTGTTAAGGGTATTCTTACCGCAGCTGATCTATTACCCTCAGAATAAACTAGATTTACAGGTGCTTCGAATCCTGGAACCAATCGTTTATAACTATTAGTAGTTGGGTTAGTAAATGCTAAGAATGATGGCGCATGTTTAAGTATGCCTCCGATGTACCATCTTGCTGTTTGAGATAAATTTGCATATGATCCTTCACCAAAGAATAGTGGCTGTCCACTCTTCCATAAACTTTGGTGAACATGCATTCCTGTTCCGTTGTCGTTAAAAACAGGTTTTGGCATAAATGTTGCTGTTTTTCCATATTTTTTTGCAACATTTCTGACAACGTATTTATAAGTCATAACGTTATCAGCAGCGTTTATTAACGAATCAAATTTCATTCCAAGCTCGTGTTGGCCTGCACCAGCAACTTCATGGTGATGTTTTTCGGTGGGGATACCTAATTCACCCATAAGAAGTAGCATCTCAGATCTGATATCTTGCGCAGTATCATTTGGAGCTACTGGAAAATATCCTTCTTTATATTGTATTTTGTATCCTAGGTTTCCCCCTTCTTCAATTCTCCCTGTATTCCATGGAGCTTCAATAGTATCTACACTATAAAAACAACCTCCTTCTTTAGAGTCATATCTAACATCATCAAATAAAAAGAATTCTGGTTCTGGTCCAAAAAATGCAGTATCTGCTATACCAGTCGAGTCTAAATATTTTAAAGCCTTTTGAGCTAATGCTCTTGGACACCTATCATAAGGTTCCCCGCTTCTTGGCTCTTGAATAGAGCAAATCATACTTAAAGTTTTATGTTTATAAAAAGGATCTATCCAAGCTGTACTTGCATCGGGAACCATTGACATATCCGAGGCATTAATTGCTTTCCAACCTCTTATTGATGAGCCATCAAATGCCAAACCTTCTGTAAAAGAATCCTCCTCTATCATGTCTGATGTAAGGGTTAAATGTTGCCATTTTCCATGAATATCAGTGAATTTTAAATCGATGAGTTCAATTCCTTCGTCTTTAATTTGACTTAAAACATCTTGAGGGGATTTAGACATAGTTTTGTGATACCTTATATGAAATTAATAACTCGATGATTCTTGTTATGTATCAAGGGTAACTTTTTTAAGACTTGATGTCTTCTTTTAGTGTTTCAAGTCATAAGTTTAATAATTGTTTACTTAAATATTTAAATTGAATTAATTTCTTTAAATAAATATCGCTTATGTGGAGATATTAGTTTAATTTAAAAGTAATTAAATGTAATGCTTTGACGGAAGCAAAACTTATTTCGGCTTTAAATGAAGAGAATTTATCTCATTTCTCAAAGACTTATGTTCCCTCTAGACTTTTATTAGGTCCTGGTCCTTCAAACGCACATCCATAAGTCTTAAGCGCTCTTTCTTTGAATCCTATTGGCCACTTAGATGAAGCATATATTTCATTGATGTCTGACGTTCAACAACTTCTTAGATATACCTGGCAATGTAATAATCGTCTGACTCTTCCAATGAGTGGTACTGGAAGTGCAGCTATGGAAGCATCAATAGCTAATTTTATAGAGGAAGGAGAAAAAATTCTTATCGCTAAAAAAGGATATTTTGGAGACAGACTTGTTGATATGGCAACAAGATATAAAGCAGATGTATCTGTTATGGAAAAACCTTGGGGTGAATCTTTTTCTTATGAAGAAATCAAGTATGAAATAGAAACTAAAAAACCAGCAATTTTTGCTATCGTCCATGCTGAAACATCAAGTGGGGTTTTACAACCTCTTAATGGAATTGGTGAAGTATGTAGAAAAAATAACTGCTTGTTTTTAGTTGACGCAGTTACTTCCCTTGGGGCTCTTGAACTATTGATAGATGAATGGAAAATAGATTTAGCGTATAGTTGTAGCCAGAAAGGATTAAGCTGTCCGCCTGGACTAAGTCCTTTTACAATGAATAAGAGAGCTGAAGATAAACTAAGTTCAAGAAAAACAAAAGTCCCAAACTGGTATTTAGATTTATCTCTTTTAAATAAATATTGGGGTTCTGATCGCGTTTATCATCATACGGCCCCTGTAAATATGAATTTTGCTATTCGAGAAGGTTTACGATTAATTGCAAATGAAGGTTTAGAGAATGTTTGGTATAGGCATAATACTAATGCAAAGAAACTTTGGAAAGGATTAGAAAGTCTAGGCATGGAATTACATGTATCAGAGGATTATCGATTGCCAACCCTTACAACAGTTAAGATCCCATCTGCAGTAGATGGAGATGGTTTTAGAAATCATCTTTTAAGAAACTTTGGAATAGAAATAGGAAATGGACTTGGAGAATTGTCTGGTAAGGTTTGGCGCATAGGATTAATGGGCTTTAACTCAAGTGAGGAGAATGTAGATAGATTATTAAACCTATTTGATACTGAATTAAAAAAATATTCTATTTTTGAGTCCTCAACTTTTTAAACCATAATTGTAAATTCTTACTGCATTCGTCTTCTAAAATACCTCCTACTATTTCCATTTTGTGATGGGAACTTTTATGCTTCGATAAGTCAATTGAGCCGCCCAATCCACCTCTTTTTTTATCGTAGGCCCCAAAAACAACTTTACCCATCCTTGCCTGTATAAGTGCCGATGCACACATAGTACATGGTTCTAAATTTGTGATGATAATACATTCATTAAATCTCCAATCATTTTTTATTAGAGATGCCTGCCTTAATGCCATAATTTCAGCATGACCCAATGGATCATTATTTATATTTCTCCTGTTAACCCCTCTTCCAATACATCTTCCTCTCTCATCTAAAATTATTGAACAGATTGGTAATTCAACTTTTCCAATTTCTTCTGATCTTCTTAAAATAGAACTCATCCATTTGGTGTATTTTAAAGTATTTATTCCTTTCTGTTCATCATAATTACTATTTACATTTTCAAAAATATACCTCATTTACAAATATTAAGAATAAACTTATTAATAGATATCTTATCTGATGACTGAAGATTTAATTAATAAAAAAGATATATACTTTCCTTCGTATTCAGGGAATAACGATAACTTAATTACTCTGCTAAATAAAACAACTCAAATTCTTTGTGACTGGTTCTCTAAAGCTCATAAAAATGGTCCTTTACCTTTTGATGAGAGTTTCAATTGTATTATGCCTTCGGATGATGGTAACTCTGAGGAAGATTTATTTTCTGAGATTGAATCTCTTTTGAATTATTCATATAATCCTGTTCATCCTGGCTCACTAGCTCACCTTGATCCCCCACCTTTAATTTTCTCTATTTTGGGAGATTTGATTGCTGCTGGTTTAAATAATAATCTTCTTGCATACGAATTATCACCAAGTGTAACCTTGCTTGAGGAATCATTATGCAAATGGTTTGCCAAGAAAATAGGGTTTAATGATTCCTCAGGAGGTATAGCTGCTAGCGGAGGTACATTAAGTAATCTGAATGCACTTATTGCAGCTAGAAATAATGCTGGATTAGCTACAAATCCTAATTCTGTATTACTTGTTAGTGAAGATGCTCATTCTTCTTTCGTTAAATGTATAAAAGTAATGGGTCTTGATACTAGGAATCTAGTCAGGATTAAAACTGATAATCATGGTCGAATGGATATAAACGATCTGAGAAACTCTTTTGATAAATGTTCAACAGAAAATAAAAAAATATTTGCTATTGTTGCCACTCTTGGGACAACTGTAAGAGGAGCCATTGATCCTATTAAAGAAATAAGTGAAATCTGTAAACAAAGAAACATATGGTTACATATTGATGGTTCAATTGGAGGGATTTTTGCTATAACTTCTATTCCAATAGAAGGTCTAAATAATATTAATCAGGCTAATTCGATAACGATAAATCCACAAAAAATTATTGGTATAACAAAGACTTCATCTTTGTTATTGGTTTCAAATATGAGTACTTTAGAAAATACTTTTAATACTGGACTACCGTATATATCATCTAAAGAAAATATTATAAATAGAGGAGAAATAGGCATACAAGGTTCTAGACCTGCAGAGGTTATCAAACTATGGCTTGGGTTACGTTTTTTAGGTCTCAAAGGAATAGAAAATATATTAAAATCATCAATTAAAAGAAAAGAATTTTTTGTAAAAAATATTAGTAAAAATAATTTTGATATATATTCAGGTCCTCTTCATATTGTTTCATTCTTACCAAATAAACTTGAGAAAAAAGACTCTGATGCATGGACTCAAACTAAAGTAAATGAACTAATTAATAATAATTTTATGCTTTCTAGACCAAAATTTAAAGGTAGATATTTTTTAAGGGTTGTCATGGGAAATTACAATACCAAGGATTCTCATATTGAAGAACTTTTGAGACTTCTTGATGCTTAACTAATGAATATGGGAAGACCAAAAATTATTGCAATAGTAACGGGGTTTATCTCTATAGCTATTTGCATTGCTTATTTACTATTAATAACTATCTTTGATTTCAGAACTTATCTAAATGATCAATTATCCAATATTAATTAGTAAATGGAGGTAAACTTTTATTTGATTTAAAATATTTTTTCATTTCAATTTTTGAAATAGCTTCTTTTACGAAATTATTTAAAATATCCTCTCTTTTACTTATTCTATAGATCTTATCTACTACTTCTTGAATTCCTCCATCACCCCAATCTTGACCATTTTTAAAATATTCAATCAAACTTAGTCCTACTATTCTTATTAACCAGCCTGCTGTAACTGATTGGATAGATTTAGATAATATTATTTTAGTAAAGCTTGTAGCTAAAGCAGGAGAAAGAATGGCGAGACCCCCTTTTAATATTCCTTGTTTAGCCAATGCGCTTAGCAATGAAGTCGCCAAATCTTTTGCATCTTTTTTTGTAAGTTTTATTTCATATATTTTTGATAACTCCATTATCATTTGAAGGTTTACGGACGTAGTAGTAAGAAAATCAATAGCTGGTAGTGGATTAACTAGTATTACCCCTCCTGTTATCCACATATATTTTTTAATAACTTTATTGGACATTAAATATCTTTGTTCTTGTACGAAATTTTTACTTTTAATACCTAACTTATTTGAGCGAAAAAGAATATTATCAGCCAATAACTCTTCACCATTATTATCGAGGGTTTCAATTATTTCTCTAAATAAACTTCCTACCTCAGGGATTAAATTTAAAGAATCAGATTTTGTATAGGTAGATTTTTGAGGGACCGCAATTGTTTGTACGACTGAAATTTTATTTTTTCTAGCGGATGTTATGGAAATTATATTTTCTTTGATAAGGTTATTTTCATCTCTAGACCTCAAATCACATTTATTTAGAACTATTATTATTTTTTTCCTTAATTTCAATAATTCTTTAATTAAATAGTTTTCGTATTTATTTATGTCCTGATCTAACACAAAAAGAACTAAGTCAGAATTTGATGCTTGTATTATTGTTGCTTTTTCTCTTTCTTCTCCTAATTTAGATGGTTCGAATAAACCAGGAGTATCTACAATATTAATGTTTCTTTTTAAAATCGGTATACGAATTTTATAGCTATTAATTTGCTTAGTTGTACCTATTTTTGCTGAGGTTTCTCCTACAATATTTTTCAATAAGGATCTTGCTATAGATGTTTTTCCTGAGGAACCTGCTCCAAAAAGAGTAACTTTATAATCTCCTGTTTTTAATTGGGACTCTAGTTTATTTTTTTGGTAATTTAACAATTCAGCTTTTACTTTATCGCTAATTTTTTTGTTAATTTTCTCGACTCCTTCCAAACTTATCTTGGCAGCCCCATATGCATTTTTGAATGAAAGTGTATTTTTTTTATTTTTATATATAACTTTATAAACTATTTTTTTAAATAATTTTTTATCAATATTATAAAAAGTATAAATAATTATAATTAAAAATAAAAGAGTATAAATATTTACTATTCTTACAAATATAGAAAATATAATATAAAGAAATAATATCAATACTACATACTTTATGTACTTTAATTTCAAGTAATTCATTTTATCGATTATTTTTAAAAATGTTATACAGTAAAATAATGAAACCAATATTAATAGATATATCAGCAATATTAAATACTGGAAAATTTATAATATTTAAATTTATAAAATCAACTACAAAGCCTCTATATATCCTATCTATACCATTACCAATAGTTCCTCCAAGAATAAAGCTATAAGAATATAGATCTATTGAGTTTAAAGTATTCTTCCTAAACATTAAATAAATAATTAATATAGAGAAAAAAATACTTATTAAAGATAAAAATACTCTACTACCACTTAATATATTAAATGCTGCTCCGTAATTTTTTACAAAGTCAAATTTGAATAAAAGAAAATCTTTATTTAAAAAAATTTTATAATTATAAAATATTAAATATTTCGTAAACTGATCTATTAGAACAATAAAAATACTTAATGAAAAAAAATATAATTTTGTTTGTATTTTCTTAATCATTATTTGTTATGTTTTAAACGTTCTATAGGTTTAATAAGTAATAAAAGTGGAAAAAGCATTAAAAAATGATATCCAATTTTACCTAATGAGTATTTCCCTAAATTATATAAAAATAAATTAAATTGACTGTACAATATTACTAGTACGAAGTTGTAGAATATTCCAGTTAAATGCATAGCAACTATTGCTATAAATCCGTTTTTTAAAAAACTTCTAACGTTTATTTTATTTCTAGTGTTTAAATTATCAATTATTTTGATTAATGGATAATAACCTAATAAATAACCAAAATTTGGAGTGAGCAAATAACCCATTGAACCTCCTTGATGAAAGACAGGAAATATAAATAACCCCAAAATTATATATATAGAAAATGCTCTGAAAACAACTTTTTTATGGAATATAAGTGTTAATAAAATTACGGTTGGAATTTGCCATGTGATAGGCAACTCAAAGTTATTACTAGATTTATATATAAAAGGTAGAGGAATATAAATAGGTAACATTGTCGTTATTACTAGAGATTGAAGACTCACTAGTATCTCAATTAATTTATAAAAATTGAGCATGAATAAAATTTCTATTTATAAACTTCTCAATGCAACAATTGGATCTAATTTAGAAGCTCTTTTTGCTGGTAATACGCCAAATATTAATCCTATTGATCCTGAAATGATCATAGTGGAAAAAGTTGTAGTGATTCCTACAGATGCAGGCAGTGGTGTTATTAGAGATAAAAGAAAAACACCTGACAATCCCGTTGTTGTTCCTATTAATCCTCCAATAGTAGATAAAATCAATGCCTCAATTAAAAATTGAATTAATATATCTGACTGTTTAGCTCCTATCGCTTTTCTAAGACCAATTTCTTCAGTCCTTTCGCTAACAGAAACGAGCATAATATTCATTATTCCTATGCCTCCAACAACTAAGGAGACTGCGCCAATACCTGCTAATAAAAACGTTAGCCCACTTGTAATGTTAGTTACTATATTTAATGCATCTTCTTGTGATCTAACTGCAAAGTCATCATCTCTTATTATTTTATGTCTTTGCCTTAATAGGTTAGTTATTTGAAATTTAGCGGCACTGGTTGCATTTTTATTTATTGCTTCCACACTTATGAAGCTTAAACTTACTCCATATGTAGGATCCTTCCCAGTAATCCTATTTACCATCGTGGTTAATGGAATATATGCATTTTTGTCTTGATTACTTCCAAATACTGCACCTTTTGGTTTTAATATTCCGATAATTTCATATGTATGATCTTTAATTCTGATTTTTCTGCCTAGTGATGATGATTTATCTTTGAAAAACTCGTCTTTCAGATCAGGACCAATTACTACATAACTTCTTGCACTATTCACATCACTTTTTGATATAAATCTTCCCTTATCTACTTCAAAGCTCCTCACATCAAGAAATTCCGGAGTAACTCCTGCTATTGATATATTTAGGCTTTTTGAGTTCGATTGCACTATTTCGTTAGCAGAGATTTGAGGAGCAACTTTTTTAACTGTTGGGACTTGATTACTTATTGCTACTGCATCATCTAAAACTAAGTTTTTAGGAAATGAAATACCTCTTCTTCTTGTGTCATTATTTCCAGGAACAATGAATAGAACATTCGCACCTAAATTACTTAGTTGGTTTTTAGCTAATGTTTGAGCACCTCTTCCAAGTCCAACAAGTGTAATAACTGATGCATTGCCTATTATGATCCCAAGCATTGTTAACGAACTTCTCAATTTGTTCGATACTAATGTTTTTGTAGCCATTCCTAAAGCTTCTTTTATAGAGATATTCCTAGACATATTTATATTTATCTAATGCTTCATCATCTTCTTCAATTTGCCCCATGTATATAACGCCTTCATTAAGCTGCAATGTAATAAGGTCGCCATTACTAATTTGATGATTAGCTAAATTATCTAAATTACATACTGTAGATATCTTTACGTTATTTTTATTAAACAATGCGTAAACATCATTTACATTTTGGTTAGTAACAATACCCGCAATATTTTTACTAAGTGGAATATTTTCCATTAATTCCTCTGGGACAAATAATATTTCACCGGGACAAATTAAGGACATATCAAGATTATTTTTTATTATTCTTGCTTTACCCGTAACACCAATTTCCCCAATTGAAATTCCTCTTGAAACAATCTTCCTAACTAAACCTACTTTTATTAAATCAGTAGAGCCACTAATACCAGTTAATGTCCCTGCAGTTTGAACTACTAAATCTCCTTGAATTAGAATTCCCATCTCCTGAGCAATTTGCATAGCTAAACTGAAAGTTTTTGCTGTTCTTTCATCATTCTTAACAACTATGGGAGTAACTCCCCAAACGAGTTGCAATCTTCTTGCTACAGCCCTCTCTGTAGTAGTTGCCAAGATAGGTGTTGGTGGTCTGAATTTGCTTACATTTCGAGCAGTAGAACCTGATTTTGTCAAAGGGATTATTGCTCCTGCATCAAGTTGTCTAGCTATATTACTTACAGCTGCACTAATAGCATTTGGTATAGTACTAGGTAAGTGACTCTCTATAGCTTTAAGTGGATAATCCCTTTCAATTCTTCTAGCTATAGTCGCCATTGTTTCTACAGCCTCTACAGGATAATCACCAACTGCAGTTTCGTTTGAAAGCATCACTGCATCTGTTCCATCCAATATTGCATTAGCAACATCGCTAACTTCGGCCCTGGTAGGTCTTGGATTCGAAGCCATAGAATCAAGCATTTGGGTCGCTGTAATTATTGGGATACCTAAAGAATTAGCTTTTCTAATTAATTCCTTTTGTAAAAGTGGGACTTCTTCAGCAGGCATTTCTACTCCCAAATCACCTCTTGCAACCATAACCCCATCACATAAAGGTAATAAAGTATCAATTTGATCAATTGCTTCAAATTTCTCTATTTTTGCGACTACAGGAGTTGAATGGCCATTTTCGTTTATTAAATCTTTTATTTCATTTATATCGGATGGGTTTCTTACGAAACTAAGGGCGATCCAATCAACTCCTTCAGATAAGCCGAATTTTAAATCCTCTTTATCTTTTTCTGTTAATGCTTTTACTGATAATTGAACATCTGGAAAATTAACACCTTTATTGTTTGAAAGAACCCCTCCTACAGTAACCTTGCACTCCAAATTATTAGCTTTTGTATCAACTTTTTCTACAATCATTTCTATTTTTCCATCATCTAAAAGTATTCTTTTCCCTTCGCTAACTTCTTGAGAAAGTTTGTTGTAGGTTACATTTGCAATAGAATTTGTACATTCGACTTCATTTGATGTAAGTGTAAATTTATCGCCTTTTTTAACTTTTACTGGCCCATCTTTAAAGCGCCCTAATCGTATTTTAGGTCCTTGAAGGTCTTGCAATATTCCAATATCTATATCTAACTTTTTTGATACTTCCCTTATGGTTTTTATTCTCTCAGCATGATCTTTATGATCTCCATGTGAGAAATTTAATCTGAATGTTGTTACTCCAGCTTTAATTAAATCTGTAATTATCTTTTCAGATTGAGTTGCAGGACCAATAGTCGCTACTATTTTTGTTCTTCTTTTTAAATCAATATTCGACATATATAGATAATATTGCTAGATATAAATAAATTTACCATACCCAAAGTTAGTTATTTAAGTCATGGATTTTGAAACTTATCAGAGAAAAGCGAGAGAAACAGCACAATATCCAGATTTAGGCTCAAATAATATTTATCCAACTCTTGGATTGGTTGGAGAGGCTGGAGAAGTTGCAGAAAAAGTGAAAAAGGTTATAAGAGATAAAAACGGAATATTTGATAACGAATCAAAATTAGGTATTAAAAAAGAGTTAGGAGATGTTTTGTGGTACATATCAAATCTTTGTACAGAATTAAATTTCAATTTAGAGGATGTTGCATTACAAAACCTTGAAAAATTACAATTAAGATCTGCTAAGGGAAAGATAAGAGGTTCTGGAGATGATAGATAAGTTCAGCTATAACCTATGCTTGCATATTGGAGATTTGTAATTAAATTTTGTATAACATTTAAAAGCAAAAAAGCTAATAAGGATGAAATATCAAATCCGCCTATTGGAGGGATAATACCTCTAAAAATGTTTAAATAAGGATCTGTGATAGAAGTTAATGCTGATAAAACGCCGTTACTCCAATCAATACCTGGAAACCATGTAAGTAAAATTCTTATTATCAATATGAAAGAATAAATTGATAAAGTTTGGCCTAAAACTGCAAAAATCTCAGATAACATTATCTTGTCGTAATTTAATATATCCTAACATTTACTTATTATTGCTGCTTATTATTACTGCTTCCTATTTTTGAGAGATATTCATTACTTACAGCAAAAGTTTGAAAAAACTTTTCTGATAATGATAACCAATATGATCTACCATCTTTTTGTTTTCGTTTGACGATAAATTTCTTTTCTAATAATTCTTTAATATGATCATATGCACCTGAACCCCTTATAAGTATAAGATCCGATTGTAGGATCTTTTTTTTGATCGCAATAGTAGCCAATGTCCTTAATTCGGATGTTTTCAAATCAGAAGGAAGTAAATCATCGACGAAATCATTAAGACTAGATTTTAGTTCGAGAGAAAAACTGTTATTAATTGCATTTAATTCAATAGCTGAGTTGGGATCAGAGTATTTATTTTTTAGATCTTTAATTGCATCATTTATTGAGTTTATATCAGAATTAGTAATTTCTGAAAGGTCCTTTTTGGTTATTGGCCTGCCTTTCAAATATAGAACAGCTTCAACTTTAGTAACTAAATCTATATCAGATATTGGCTTGGTATTTAGATCAGATTGATTGATTTTAATTACCGAAATCTTTCCTAATTTAGCTTAAATTTAATCTGATGCACCAAGGAATAATTTATATGTATCGTTTTGAGTTTCATCCCAAAATTTATAGCCTAGAATATTTACAAATTTGTTCCACTCTAAAATCTCATTTTTATCGATTAAAACTCCAATAACAATTTTCCCAACATCAGCTCCATAATTCCTATAGTGAAACACGCTTATAGACCAATTAGATTTCATATTATTTAAGAAGTTTATTAATGCGCCAGGTCTTTCAGGAAACTCAAATCTGTATAAAAGCTCAACAAAGTTACTATTATCCATTTCTTTAAAATTCTTTGGTAATCTTCCACCTACCATATGTCTTAGATGATTTTTAGATAATTCATCATCACTTATGTCAATAAATGAGTACTCAGAATTTCTAAATAAATTTAAAAGATTTTTTTTATCATTTAATCCATAGACTTGAACTCCCACAAAGATCTGGGCATTCTTTGAATTCGACATCCTGTAGCTAAATTCAGTTAAATTTCTATTATCAAGTAACTTACAAAAATCAATTAAACTTCCTGGACGTTCTGGGATTTCAACAGCCATCATTACTTCTTTACACTCACCAAGTTCTGCTCTTTCTGCGACAAATCTAAGCCGCTCAAAATTCATATTTGCACCACATGCAATCGCAACCATTTTTCTATTTGAATGATTCGAATTTAAAATATCTTTTTTCATCCCTGCAATTGATAATGCTCCTGCGGGTTCTAGTATTGATCTAGTATCCTCAAAAACATCTTTTATAGCAGCACATATTTCATCAGTATTAACGGTAATCATCTTATCTATATATTTTCTGCCAATATCAAAAGTATTTTTACCAATTTTTTTAACCGCCACTCCATCTGCAAATTGACCAACAGAAGATAATTCCACAATTTTTGATTCTTCCAATGATTTTGTCATGGCGTCTGCATCTTCAGGCTCTACACCTATTATTTTTACTTCAGGCCATATTTTTTTTATATATAGAGAAATTCCTGATATTAATCCTCCACCACCAACAGCAATATAAATCGCATAAGGTTTTTCCTTAAGCTGCTGTTCAAGTTCTACAGCTATAGTTCCTTGTCCTGCGATTACTTCTGGATCGTCAAAAGGATGAATAAAACATAAATTTCTTTCTTGGCTAATTCTTATTGCCTCTTTGTATGTTTCATCATAATTATCACCAAATAATATAACTTTTGCTTTTAAATTTTTTACTGCATTAACTTTTACTAGAGGTGTGGTAATGGGCATTAATATGGTTGCTTGGCAATTTAACTTAAGGGCACTAAGTGCAACCCCTTGAGCATGATTACCAGCACTAGAAGTAATTACTCCCCGAGCAAGCTGTGAATTAGTAAGCTTACTCATTTTGTTATATGCACCTCTTATTTTGAATGAAAATACATCCTGAAGATCTTCTCTTTTTAGAAAAACATCATTATTAAGTGTATTACTTAAATTATGAGCTTTCTCAAGAGGTGTTTTTTTTGCAACTTCATAGACTTCAGCTCGAAGTATTTTTTCAAAATAATCATTCATACATATATTTTTAGCATTAATTATTAATCTAATAAAACATTACATGATCTATTTCAAAAAAAATACTCATTTTGCACCTCGGCGTTTTAGATTATACAGATACCAATTTTTGTTAAATGCTTTTAAGTGAGTTAAGTCATCCAAATCAACTTCATGGCTTAACAGTTTCACAATTAGAGGAAATTGCTTGTCAAATTAGAGAAAGGCATCTTCAGGTAGTATCCACTAGTGGAGGACATCTTGGTCCTGGACTAGGTGTTGTTGAGTTGACATTGGCTTTATATCAAACTCTTGATCTTGATTTTGACAAAGTTGTTTGGGATGTAGGACATCAAGGTTACCCTCATAAATTAATTACAGGACGTTTCAGTCAATTTGATTCTCTAAGGCAACAAAATGGAGTTGCTGGATATCTAAAAAGAAGTGAAAGTAAATTTGATCATTTTGGTGCTGGACATGCAAGCACTTCTATTTCTGCTGCTTTAGGAATGGCAATAGCAAGAGATAGAAAAGGTGAAAATTATAAATGTGTCGCTGTTATTGGAGATGGAGCACTAACTGGAGGAATGGCATTAGAAGCTATAAATCATGCAGGTCACTTACCAAATACCCCTTTAGTTGTAGTATTGAACGATAATGACATGTCTATTTCACCTCCGGTTGGAGCCCTTTCATCTTACTTAAATAAGGTAAGAGTAAGTCCACCATTGCAATTTTTGTCCGATAGTGTTCAAGAAAGTGTAAAAAATATTCCCTTAATTGGTAAGGATATCCCAGAAGAACTCAAAAATATTAAAGGAAGCGTTAGACGATTATCTGTGCCTAAGGTTGGAGCTGTTTTTGAAGAACTTGGATTTACATATATGGGTCCAATTGATGGTCATGATATTAGTAATTTAGTTAAGACCTTTAACGCTGCGCATAAACTTAAAAGACCTGTACTTGTTCATGTTGTCACAACAAAAGGGAAGGGTTATCCATATGCAGAAGCCGATCAGGTTGGATATCATGCACAGTCTGCATTTGATCTTACAACTGGGAAGTCTATTCCATCAAAGAAACCTAAACCTGTTAGTTATAGCAAAATATTTGGTCAAACCTTATTAAAAATTTGTGAGCAAGATAGCAAAGTTGTTGGTATTACAGCTGCAATGGCTACAGGTACGGGATTAGATATATTGCAAAAAAATATCCCTGATCAATACATCGATGTAGGAATAGCAGAACAACATGCAGTTACTCTTGCGGCAGGAATGTCTTGCGATGGTCTTAAACCTGTTGTAGCTATTTATAGTACTTTTCTTCAACGTGCTTTCGACCAATTAATTCATGATGTAGGGATACAAAATTTACCTGTATCATTTGTACTTGATAGAGCTGGGATAGTCGGAGCTGACGGTCCTACTCACCAAGGTCAGTATGATATCAGTTATATGAGATCTATACCTAATTTTGTATTGATGGCTCCAAAGGATGAGTCTGAATTACAGAGAATGTTAATAACTTCAATAAACCATAATGGTCCTACAGCTTTAAGAATACCAAGAGGCTCTGGATTAGGAGTGGCTGTAATGGATGAGGGTTGGGAACCTTTGAATATAGGCGAAGCTGAAATACTTGAAGAAGGAGAAGATATTTTAATTATTGCTTATGGTTCAATGGTCGCATCAGCAATCGAAACAGCAAAGATCTTAAAAAATATGAATATTAATGCATGCATTGTTAATGCAAGATTTGTTAAACCTCTCGATAAAAATCTTATTTTGCCTTTAGCAAGTAGGATTAAAAATGTTGTAACAATGGAAGAAGGAACCTTAATAGGTGGATTTGGTTCCGCAATAGTTGAATTATTTAACGATAATGAAATAAACATTCCTGTATACAGAATAGGTATACCTGATGTTTTAGTTGATCATGCTTCACCTGATCAGAGTAAAGTAAAACTAGGACTTATGCCTGATCAGATGGCAGATAAAATTGTTAAGAAATTTAAGTTAGTTAATTAATAATTTAATAAATAAATATTTATAAAACACCTCTTGAGGCTAATCCTAAGATTGCTCCAATTCCGAATATATGACCTAGGCAATTAGCACCTACAACTGATGCGTGACTTAAACCACCATAGAATTTTGAATTAGGTATTTCAAAACCTTCATTAGGTTTTCTTATTGTTGCTCTAGCGATTGCATAAGCAAAAACATTACATGCAATCATTACGACGGCACACTTTGGAGACCAAGAAAAAGTTGCTGGATCTGCAGCTGCAAATAATGTAGTAAACATAAAAATTCGTTATTTTCATATATTCTCTAATACTTTTGCCTAAAAAACACAAAATTGTAAAAGGTCTTAAGAGTTTTTTACTTCTAAACTATTTAACAACTTTATAAATCCAAACAAAATAACAAAATCACTTAGAGTTAGGAAGGATTCTGCAAAGCCATGCAGGAAGTCAACCTCAACAAGGGTTTTATCGTAATAATTTAGTGTGAAGATAGATACCAGTATAGTTATTAATACGAATAAAACAGTTAAGGAGAATCCTGTTTTTACAAAAATATTAACAGATTTGATTTTATATAAGTAAAACAAAAATATTGCATATGGAATTATTGATATTGAAAACAATAATGTGTTATCAATTGAACCTAATTTTTCTATACTTTTGAAAAATAAATCATTCATAAGTCTCTTTTCCTTTAAAAATTATTATTGCAGCTATGGCCAATGTTGAATTTCCTATAAATGTAAATATTCCTTGAAGTGATACTAGACCGTAAAGAATTTCTTGGTTGTCATAGATATGCCAGGTGATCGCACACATAGCACCTATTAAGTTTGGGACCATAGCGAGACTTAACCAAAAAAATAAATTATATTTTTTATATGTAGAAATTTTGTTTATGACTAATATGGCAAAAATCCATTCTATTACTGATGAGATATGTATTAACCAAGTTCCAAATGATAATTCGTGCAAAATTTTATATTTTTTTCTTTAAAACGTTGAGAACTTCTTTAGCATGATTTATAGGTAAAACACTAATCCATCTATAAGAAATTTTCCCATTAGGAGAAATCAAAAAAGTATTTCTATCTGAGAATGGAGGAATCCATGAACCATATTTATTACTAATAATTCCGTCAGGATCAGATAATAAAGTGTAGTTTATGGATTTCTCGCTGCAGAAACTTTCATGAGAATCTTGATTGTCAGCACTTATGCCAACAATTTCTGCATTATTTTTTGAAAAATCTTTTTTTAATTCTGAAAAACCTTTAGCTTCAAGAGTGCAGCCTGCTGTAAAATCTTTAGGATAAAAATACATAACAAGCCACTTACCTTGAAAATCACTTAATTCCCAAGTTGATTTTGTTTTTATGTTTTTATTAAAACCTTCTAATTGAAAGTTTGGAGCCATATCGCCAATTTCTGGAGCAAAATCAAAAGAGAAGGCTGAATTACAATTAAATAAGAGAATAAGTGGTATTAATATACTTGCAACTAAATTACTCATCAAATTTAGAATTTATTTAAATCAACTCCATTTGATTTAGCAAATTTATCTAGGCCTACTTTTTGTATAGACTTTAGGGCTTTGGTACTTATTTTTATATTTACCCATTTTTTGCCCTCTTCCCACCATAGTTTCCTTTTTTGGAGATTAACTTGCTGCAATTTTTTTGTACGAATATGAGAGTGACTCACTGCCATCCCATTATTAGCTTTAGCACCAGTTAGTTCACAAACTCTTGACATATTTTTTTGAGTTATATCTTTAAAAATTTTAACATATGACTCAATTTGTTGAATTAAGTAATTCTGAAATTAATTCGGCATTATTATTTTGTAAATTAATAATTTGTTCTTGATCTAATCCACCTACAGAAAGTTTAGCCATATCGTATACATGAATAGCAATTTTAGATGCCAATGGATTTTCAATAGGATCTTTTTTATCAATAATTATTTTGCTGCCTGTAATTTTGTTAAGACCATTAATAAGTGGATGTTCTTTGTTAATTAAGAGCACATGATATTCAGGTAAGCCTGGCATCTTTTGTTCCATGTAAGCACCCATATCATTAATTCTTCTCATTTGTTCTGGAAGCAAGATCATCGCAGGTGGAGCATCTTTACTTGATAGAGACTGCACTTTAACTGTTACTTTCTCATTGTTAAGGGCCTTAACTATCGTATCTCTAAGATTATCTGTATTTGATTTGCCATCCTTATCAACAATTTCTTTAGATTCTTTATCTTCTAGTTCATTTATTTCTGAATCTACTCTTTGGAATTGATAATCTTCATTTTTACTTTCCAACCATGGAAGAAATTGTGCGTCAATTAAGGGATCTGATTTAATAACTTCCTTACTATCAGATAAACAGATATTTAATGCACTTGACTGTGAAATCAAATCTGAACAGTAGATTATTTTTTTAGAATCAGTTAATTTATTTCGTTCTTTGTAATTTGCAAGAGTTGTGAAATATTTATCATTAGACTTAATGAGGGATTTATTTTCAATATCTTTAGTTACGTCTTTCTCAGAATTTATTATTGTTTCGAAAATTATACTGCTATCGACTAAATCAGCAAATTTTTCATCTTCTATAGCACCTATTTTAATAAAAGCAGAAATGGAATCCCAAATTTCTGCATAAAATTCTGGAGAATTTTTTATCAAATCCTTCAGTTTATTAGCTATTTTTTTTGAGATAAATGATGATATTGACCTTACTTTTCTATCTGTTTGTAATGCACTTCTACTAACATTTAAAGGTATATCTGTAGAGTCAATAACTCCTCTTAGAGGTAAAAGGTATTTTGGTACTATCTCTTTAATTGAATCGCTTACGAATACTTGATTGCAAAATAGTTTTATTTCTCCCTTTTCCCAATCAGCTCTACCTGACAATTTTGGAAAATACAATATCCCTTGTATGTCATAAGGATAATCTGTATTAAGGTGAATCCATAAAAGAGGATCTCCCTGGAAAGGATAAAGGTATTTATATAACTCAATATAATCTTCATCTTTTAATTCACTTGGTTGTTTTCTCCAAGGAGGATTTTTCTTATTAATTGTCTCACCTTCGAGTAATACATCTATTGGCATAAAGTCACAATATTTTTTTATTAGTGATTTAATCCTTTCAGGCTCAATAAACTCTTTTTCATCTTCAAGTAGGTGAAGTATCACATCAGTACCAATAGTCTCTCTTTCTGATTCTTCTAACGTGAAATTTGGCGATCCATCACACGACCATTTAAAAGCTTTTGATTCACCAATTGCTGATTTAGTTAATATATCAACTCTATCTGCGACCATGAAACTTGAATAAAAACCTAGTCCAAAGTGACCTATGAATTCATCATTATCTTTTTTATATTTTGTTAGAAATTCTTCTGCACTAGAAAATGCAACTTGGTTTATGTATTTCTTAATTTCTTCATCATTCATACCAATTCCATTATCAGAAATTGTTAACATATTTTTTTCACGGTTAATTGTTATTTTTACTTGAGCTTCCTCATTATTTTCGCAATCACCTGCCATAGAAGCCATCCTTCTTTTACTAATTGCGTCGACACCATTACTAACAAGTTCTCTTAAAAAGATTTCATGGTCAGAATATACTGCCTTCTTGATAATTGGGAATATATTTTCGGTATTAATACGAATTTCGCCTTTTTCCATTTAAAAAAAAATCAAACATATAAATCCTATTTCTTAAAAACTAGTTAATCAAGTTTAATTAGGAGTATTGTCCGAACAATATATGAATTTAAAAGTTAAATAAATTTTAAAAGGTTTTATTTAACCCACAAAATCTCACTACAATTATTTTCTTCCATTATTTGATTGGCTTCAGCCAAGTCATCACATGGATTTAAATGTAATATGGCAATATTTCCTCTTTTCTGTTGTTCTTTTTGTTCATACATACCTTTTTCTAACAAATAGGAATCTTTAAACATTAATAAAATCTTTTTTTTATCAATGTTTTCTTCTTTAATTAAATTTCTTAAAATGTCAATTGAAATTGTAAATCCAATACCATTTAAGATTTTTTCATTAGGACTAAAGAATCTTACTAATTCATCATATCTTCCCCCTTTTGCTATCACGCTTTTATTTTTACTATCATCTCCAATGAGTTGAAAAACTATCCCTTCATATAAATTCAAGTGAGGTTGAAAAGTGGGATCAAGTTGTAATTTGACACCATATTTGTTGGATATTTTTGATAATGTTTCAAATAAACAATTTAGGTCATCAAGATTTTTACTAGTGCCATATATCCCTTTCAATTTTTTTAATATTGTAATCGGTTCACCTCGTGTAAATAACAAATCTTTAAGTATATATTTTTCATCTTCATCAATTCCTAATTTAGATAATCTCTCTTGATCAAAATTTACAAGACTTTTCTTAATTTCTTCAAAATTATTATTCTTATATTTATTCAGGATCAAGTCCATTATTTTTGTGGTACTAACTAGTAGACATAAATCACAACCATCCTTCAAATTAATATTATCTATTGCATCAAACAATATATTAATAACTTCAATTTCTGGATATTTTGTATCATATCCAATTAATTCAATTCCACTTTGCAGCTTTTCTTGCAATTTATATGAATTTTTATTATTTAATTTCTTGTTAAAGACAATTCCATTAGTAAACAATCTTATAGGTCTTTTCTTATTTATTAACCTAGTAGATGATAACTTGACAATAGATGTTGTCATTTCTGGCCTAAGACATAATGAATTATTACTTACAATTCCAATGACCTCATTTTCATCAATAACACCTCGGCCTTTTATTGTCTCTAAAGTGTTTATAAACGAAGGAGAGACTTCTTCATAACCCCATATTTTATAAATATCATTTAATTTGTTTATTATATTTGCGTTGTTTTTTACGTCTACTAATTTAATTT
This sequence comes from Prochlorococcus marinus XMU1402, assembly GCF_017696205.1. Lineage (NCBI taxonomy): Bacteria > Bacillati > Cyanobacteriota > Cyanophyceae > Synechococcales > Prochlorococcaceae > Prochlorococcus > Prochlorococcus marinus. Next base: position 847,059 of record NZ_JAAORD010000001.1, read on the forward strand.
CTTTTATATCTGTCATTTTAGTTTTTTAAAATTTTTAGGTGTAAAGATTTTTTTTTAATGGACAAACTTTATCTAGTTCATTTTTTATTTCATTTTCAAGGCTGGGAGAACAGGCCAGAATTCTACCAGAACTCAAATTAAATTCGCCCGATGGATAATCTGAAATAATCCCGCCTGCTTCTTTAACAATAATAGCACCGGCCGCTAGGTCCCATTCCTCTAATCCTCTCTCCCAATATCCATCTACCTTTCCTGCAGCAACAAATGCTAGATCAACTGCTGCTGCTCCACCTCTTCTAACTCCCCTAGTTTTATGTGTTAAGTAACAAAATTCAGCATAATTATTATCCTCCGTCTCAAATCTGTCATAAGAAAAACCAGTCACAAGTAAACTATCAGAAAGATTATGAGGACTAGATACTTTAATTTCAATATCATTGCAAAACGAACCTAAACCGATACAGGCTGAATATAGTTCATTTAAATAAGGTACTGATATAGCACCTATAATTGGCGTATTTTTATATACAAGACCAATAGAAGTTCCAAAAAATGGATATCCATGGGAATAATTGGTTGTACCGTCTAGTGGGTCTACACACCATGTTAAATCAGATGATTTATTTAATTTCCCTGATTCCTCTGCATTGATAGATATATTAGGTGTCTTTTCTACTAAATATTCCTTTATTTTATTTTCAACTTCCAAATCTACATTGGTTACAAGATCACCTTTTCTACCCTTTGTTGATATTTTTTGTATTCTATTGTAATTAATTTTAAGAATATCATTACCAATCTGAGCAGATTGTTTGGCTATTTCATATAAGCTGGATAAGCTTATTTGATCTTCCAGTACATCAATTTCACTTAATTCAGACATGGTAATTAATCTTCCTCAAATTCCCAAGGTGGGGCAACTCTTGTATTTCCTCTCCCAAAATATTGTCCAAATTGTAAATCGTAAACTTCATCTTCGTAAGTAGTTTCAACCTCTAGATCTGAAGTTGCTTTAGCGACACAAAGAAGAGCATAACCTTTGTCTTTTACGGCTTGAGATACGCCCATAGCTTCAGGTTGATGCAGGTTACCAGACTTTATTTTAACTGCACAACTTGTACAGCAACCATTTCTACATGAAAATGGGAGCTTAAAACCTTTCTTTTCAAATTCATTAAGAATATATTCATCAGAATTAACCTGCTCTTTGTATACCTTTCCGGTTTCTATATTTTTTATAGTGACTGTAAAAGTCTTATTCAAATAACTTTCCTCAAAAATGGGATGATAAAGAGTTAATATAGGATCCTTGGGAGAGGTGGCCGAGTGGTTGAAGGCGCAGCACTGGAAATGCTGTATAGGGGCAACTTTATCGAGGGTTCGAATCCCTCTCTCTCCGTTTTATTTTAATTGATATTGGTTAATTTCACCAACAATTTTATTTGTAGAGGATTTTTACAATAAAAAAGTGATCATTTTGACAGGTCATATAAACTTATTTATTTAAATTAAGTTGAAAAAATTTGATTTTTACTATTATATGTAAATATCTATGAAAAAAATTAATTAAATTATTAGTAAATTTTGCTTTAATTTAGAGATCTAAAAACATGGGGCAAATAGTTGGAATTGATTTAGGTACTACTAACTCTGTTGTTGGAGTTATAGAGGCTGGCCGTCCGATTGTTATTGCAAATTCTGAAGGATCTAGAACTACACCTTCAATAATTGGTTTTACAAAGGATAAAGAAATAGTAATAGGTGACCAAGCAAGAAGACAACTTGTTTTAAATCCAAAAAATACCTTTTATAACTTAAAGAGATTTATTGGTAGCGAATGGGACGAATTGGATGATACAAGTATTTCTGTTCCTTATAATGTAAAAGCTAATGATACTGGGAGTGTTAGGGTTCTTAGTCCAAATACAGAAAGAGAGTATGCTCCTGAAGAGTTAGTCAGCTCATTAATTAGAAAATTAATAAATGATGCTGAAACATATCTTGGAGATACTGTTGATTCCGCTGTAATTACTGTCCCTGCCTATTTTAATGAATCTCAAAGACAAGCTACAAAGGATTCAGCAATATTGGCTGGTATCAAAGTTGATAGAATTCTAAATGAACCTACTGCTGCTGCACTAGCTTATGGCTTTGAAAAAAGTTCCTCAAATAATGTTCTTGTTTTTGATTTAGGGGGAGGAACATTTGATGTTTCATTATTAAAAATTTCCAATGGTGTATTTGATGTTAAAGCTACTTGTGGAGATACCCAACTTGGAGGAAACAATTTTGACACAAAAATAGTAGATTGGCTTGCTGAAAAATTTCTTGCTATGCATGATATTGATCTAAGAAGAGACCGACAAGCATTGCAGAGATTAACTGAGGCTGCTGAAAAAGCTAAATGTGAATTATCAGGATTATTAAAAACAAAAATATCATTACCTTTTATTACCACTACTAAAGAGGGTCCACTACATATTGAAGAGATCTTAGATAGAAAAATATTTGAATCATTATCTCAAGATCTTTTAGATAGATTATTAGAGCCTGTACAAATCGCCTTAGAAGATTCCGGATGGAACGCAGAAGATATAGATGAGGTGGTTCTTGTAGGGGGCAGTACTAGAATCCCTATGGTTCAACAATTAGTCAAGACTCTTGTTCCTAACGATCCTTGTCAATCAGTAAATCCAGACGAAGTCGTAGCAATTGGAGCCGCAATACAATCCGGAATAATTAGTGGTGATTTGCAAGATCTATTGCTTAATGACGTTACTCCTTTATCTTTAGGTTTAGAAACTATTGGAGGTCTTATGAAGGTACTTATACCTCGTAATACACCAATACCAGTAAGACAATCTGATGTTTTTAGTACATCAGAAGCTAATCAATCTTCTGTTGTTGTTCAGGTAAGGCAAGGTGAAAGGCCATTAGCTTCTGAAAATAAATCACTTGGTAAATTTAGATTATCAGGTATTCCACCAGCGCCAAGAGGCATACCACAGGTTCAAGTGGCATTTGATATCGATGCTAATGGTCTTCTTGAAGTTAGTGCAACTGATAGAACAACTGGAAGAAAGCAAACAGTTTCAATTTCTGGAGGTTCTAATTTAAATGAACAAGAGATAAATTCTATAATTGAAGAAGCAAAATCAAAGGCTAATGATGATAGAAAGAAGAGATCTGTCATTGATAGAAAAAATAGTGCTTTAACTCTTATTGCGCAAGCTGAGAGAAGGCTTAGAGATGCCTCTTTAGAGTTTGGACCTTATGGAGCCGAAAGACAACAAAGAGCTGTTGAACAAGCCATACAAGATGTTGAGGATTATATGAATGATGATGATCCTCAAGAATTAGAAATTTCAGTAAGTGCTCTCCAAGAAGCTTTATTTGGTTTAAACAGAAAATTCGCATCAGAAAGGAAAAATGATAATAATCCTTTACAAAGTATTAAAAATACATTTGGATCATTAAAGGATGAACTTTTTTCAGATGAATATTGGGATGATGATCCTTGGGATAATCAAATGAATAGAAATTATAGAAATTCGAGGTATGGTAATTCTAGGGACGATGATCCATGGGACAATGACTACTTCCTCTAAAAAAGACTATTTGTCGATTTTGGGTTTATCCCATGATTTCGATGATATTGAACTTAAAAAGGCCTTTCGAAGAGAAGCAAGAAAGTGGCATCCCGATTTAAATAAAAATGATCTTAATGCAGAAGAAAGGTTTAAATTAATTAATCAAGCTTACGAATACTTACGCGATCCTAAAAAAAGGAATTATAGTTCGGATGAAAATATCAATGATGATTTCGAAAATATTAAATTCAAGACAGGATTTCCTGATTTTCAAGATTATCTTGATTCATTATTTGGATATGAATACTCTCCAAAGAATTTCGATGAATATGATTATGAATCATTAGAGGATGAATCGATAAAAACAAATAATGATGAATTTAACAATTATCAATACCCTGCTACCTCTCCAGAAGAACCGCCTCCAGTTAAACTCCACCAAGATATTGAAACAGTTATTGAATTAACTCCTGATGAGGCCTTAAATGGAGCTTCAATTTTAATTGAGCTTGAAGATGAAACTGTAGTAGAAGTTGATACACCTCCATTCGCTGGAGATGGATGGCGATTAAGACTTGAAAATATAGCAAGAGGAGGTAAGGATCATTATCTACAATTAAAAGTTCAAACGGAAAGTGGCTTAAGAATAGATGGTTTAAGAGTTCTTTATAAATTAGAATTATTTCCTCATGATGCTCTTCTTGGTTGTGCTGTAGAGGTTCCTACTCTTGATGGGAATGTCACACTTCAAGTACCTCCAAAATCATCTACAGGAAGAATGTTACGTTTGAAAGGTAGAGGTTTAACTTTCGACGATAATGTAGGTGATCAATATGTTGAAATCTTGGTTGTGATACCTGCTGATATTAATGATGAAGAAATTGCTTTATATACAAGATTACAAGAATTATCACTTTCTGATTCTTAATCAAATAATATATAAATAGAAAAATCGAAACTTATGAACATATTTGTTCTTTTATATAATTCAGGAACAGATAAGGAAGGAATTCATTCAATCGAGCTTAAAGGAAGGACCATTGTTCTTATGTTTGAAGATAAGGATGATGCAACAAGATATTGTGGTCTACTAGAAGCTCAAGATTTTCCATTGCCAACAGTTGAAATGATCAACATAGAGGAAATAAAAGATTTCTGTATTAAATTAGATTATGAATGCAAATTAGTAGAAAAAAATTTTGTACCTAAAACAGCAGAAGATAGGTTATTAATTTCTCCGCCTCAGAAAAACCTAGAAGTTGAAAATTGGGAGAAAGACAAAAATAGTAAAAAAGATAACATTGATATAAATACCATTAAAGATAACCTTGAAAAGTTACTTTAGCTATTAAGATATCAATAAATTATTAAACAAATAAAACATGACAACTGCATTATTTGAGACAGAAGTTGGAAACATTAATATTGAATTTTTCTCTGACGATGCACCTAATACAGTTAAAAACTTCACTAAGTTGATTGGTGATGGTTTTTATGATGGTCTAACATTTCATAGAGTTATTCCTGGATTTATGGCTCAGGGTGGATGTCCAAATACTCGTGATGGAGTATCTGGGATTCCTGGAACTGGAGGCCCTGGATATAATATTAAATGTGAAATCAATTCCAATAAGCATCTTAAAGGTTCACTTTCTATGGCTCATGCAGGAAAAGATACAGGTGGTAGTCAATTTTTTATAGTTTATGAACCACAGCCTCATCTCGATGGAGTTCATACTGTTTTTGGTAGGACAGATGATATGGATGTAGTGTTAAAGCTTACTAATGGTTCAAAAATTATTAAAGCGACCCTAAAGTAGTAATTTAGCTTTCAAAAACAATACTAAATGTCTCTTTATCTAGATTAAATTTTCTTGTAGATGAATATAAGATTTCATTATTAATAGTAAATTTAGTATTGATTAATTTGATACTATTTTTTGGGTGTAGTGCTTGTTCAATGTTTCTAGAAACAATAATTCCAATATTTGAACTATTTTTATAATTGGATAAAAACTGAATAAATAATTCTATTTTCTTTATTTCTTCATCAGTAATGTTGGAATTGGTTCTATTCTGATCATGTAAGATTCGCCAGACTAATTTTGGTCGATTCCAAAAAGCCAATAATCTTGGAGTACTTTCTAGTTTAATATTAACGTTCATATCATTACAGAATTTAATAACGTTATTTTTTATTGGAACTAGATCAATAGATTTATATTTTCCGTCAAGAAAAATTGATATAAATGGATCGATATTTCTGGAATTAGAATTATCTTCATCAATCATGTGGCCTAGCTTCGTTTTTTTAACACTTAAATATTCTGCATTATTATCGTTTGGACAAATTACTAATGGAACTCTCTCAATAACTTCTATTCCATAACCACCTAATCCAGCAATTTTTCTAGGATTGTTTGTAAGTAATTTTAGTTTTTTTATCCCTAGATCGGTTAATATCTGTGCTCCAACTCCATAGTTTCTTAGATCAGCTGGAAAACCCAATTTTTCATTAGCTTCTACAGTGTCTAATCCACCATCCTGCAAACTATAAGCTTTTAATTTATTTATTAGACCAATTCCTCTACCTTCTTGTCTTAAGTAAACAACAACTCCCTCTTCCTCTTTTTCTATCCTTGATAAAGCAGCCTCTAACTGAGGTCTACAATCACAACGTAATGATCCAAAAGCATCACCAGTTAAGCACTCTGAATGCATTCTTACTAGTACAGGTTCGCTAAGTTTTGATGATTTTTGTTTAACTAATGCAACATGCTCTGAACCATCAAGTTCATTAACATATCCATAAGCTTTGAAATTACCAAAAATACTTGGAAGAACAGCATCAGATTTTCTAAATACAAATCTCTCAGTTTGAAACCGATAACTTATTAAATCAGCTATGGATATTAATTTCATTCCCCACTGTTTTGCATATTCTTTAAGTTGTGGAAGTCTTGACATGGAACCGTCAGGATTTTGTATTTCACAAATAACTCCAGCGGGATAAAGACCTGACATTGCAGCAATATCAACTGCCGCTTCAGTATGACCTGCCCTTTTTAATACACCACCTTTTTTGGCTCTTAATGGAAAAATATGTCCTGGCCTCCTTAAATCATCAGGTTTTGTATTAGGGTTTATTGCAACTTGAATAGTTTTTGCCCTATCTTCAGCGGAAATTCCAGTAGTAACATTATTTTCTGGTCCAGCATCAATTGATATAGTAAAAGCTGTTTGATTTTCATCTGTATTTCTATCTACCATCAATGGTAAATCTAAAGAGTCAAGTTTTTCACCCTGCATAGCCAAGCATATAAGGCCACGTCCCTCGGTCGCCATAAAATTAATTTGCTGTGGAGTTGCAAACTGTGCAGCACAAATTAAATCCCCTTCATTTTCTCTTCTTTCATCATCTACAACAATTATGCACTCACCATTTCTTATAGCTGCCAAGGCATCACTGATAGGATCAAATTCAATTTTAAAAGAATCATTTATATCCAAAATTGTTCCATTATTTGATTTGGGACTTGTTTCTTTCATTATTCCTATCAATATAGAAAAATAGTGTTTTAGTTACCTTAAATTCAACACTTTATAATCCTATCTCAAAGTCTGCCAATTCAAAGAAATGAATGTTGCAATAGTAGGTGCTACTGGTTACGGCGGTATTCAAGCGGTAAATCTTTTAAAGAAAAATAAAAAATACAAAATTACGTTTTTAGGAGGTAATAAAACATCTGGATCAAAGTGGAATGATAATTTCCCTTTTATTTATCTTGATAATGATCCTCATATAGAAGAAATTTCAGTAGATAATATTTCAAAAAATGCAGATATTGCTTTGCTTTGCTTACCAAGTGGCCTATCTTCAACATTGACAAGGAAATTATTAGATAGAGGAGTTAAAGTTATTGATTTATCAGCTGATTACAGATATAAGTCCTTAGATGAATGGAAAAAAGTATATACAAAAGAAGCTGCTATTTATAAAAGAAATGATGATGATTTATGTAAAGAAGCAGTCTACGGTCTTCCTGAAATAAATAAAGAATCTATTTCAAAAGGAAGGTTAATTGCATGTCCAGGATGTTATCCAACATCTGCTCTTATTCCATTAGTTCCTTACCTATCGCAAGGAATTATAGATAATGAAGGTATAGTTATTGATTCTAAAAGCGGAACCTCGGGAGGAGGCAGAGAACCAAATCAAAAGCTACTCTTATCAGAATGTGGAGAGGGTCTATCTGCATATGGATTGATAAACCATAGACATACCTCAGAGATCGAGCAGCTAGCATCTTTAGTTTCTGGAAATAAAATTGAAGTGCTATTTACACCTCATTTGGTTCCAATTACAAGGGGTATGCATTCGACTATATATGGGAGATTAAGAGATCCTGGTTTAACTTCTGATGATTGCAGAATTCTTTTGGATAATTATTATAGAAATTTTAAAAATATTAAGGTTTTACCTGTAGATACATACCCTTCAACAAAATGGGTTAAAAATACAAACAAAATTTTTCTTTCTGTTAAAGTAGATATTCGAAATGGAAGAATTATTATTTTATCTGTGATTGATAATCTGTTAAAGGGACAGACTGGGCAAGCAATTCAAAATTTAAATATTATGAGTGGATTTTCAATGGATGACGGTCTTGATTTAACTAATAATTTTCCATAGAATTACTCCTTATCAAAAAACCAGCATGAGAGATTGAAAGAGGTAAAATTTTATGCTCAAGTATCTGTATTTTTTTTGTAAGTGTTTCAATATTGTCTTCTTTCAGAATTGACAATGCAGCTTGCATTATCAATGATCCACTATCTACCTCCTCTTCAACAAAATGTACTGAACAACCAGTTATTTTTGAACCATTTAATATAGAATCCTTTATCGCAGAACCACCTTTATATGCAGGAAGTAATGAAGGGTGAATATTTATAATCTTGTTCTTGAATTTATTAATAAAAAATGGAGTGACAATCTTCATCCACCCTGCCATAACAACAAGTTCAACATCGTGATTAATTAAATTATTTACAATTTCTAATTCAAATAGCTCTTTATTCGGAAAGTCATTGTCCCTTATTATTTTGTGAGGTATTTTTACACTTTTAGCTCTTTTTATACAACCTGCATCATCTTTGTTAGTAATGAGAACTGTTATATCTATATCTAATTCGCCTTTTTCTGAGAGATTAATTAACTCCTGAAAGTTAGTTCCTCTTCCAGAAGCAAGTACACCTATTTTTAATTTTGGTGAAAATTTTCTAAATTCAGATATCTCAGGCGAAATTATGTAATTAAATGATTTATCCAAGGTTTTTATCCAATGATAAATTCATATGAAATAAAATAAACCCTCTCATTTAATTATTTATATTCAAAAACATATTTATTTGAAAATATAAATTTAAACAATTTTAAATGAATCAAATCTATGTACTATGCGTATAGATATAATTAGTAAATAACTAAAGGAAACAAATATATAATATGAATGGAGATTTAAACTCATGGGATAAATTTTGTAATTATCTTTGGTTTGATAAAAAATTAAATATTTGGTTAGACATAAGCAAAATTAATTTCACAAATGAAGAAATAAAAAATTTAGAAGAGAAATTTGTAGATGTATTTTCATCAATAAAAGAATTAGAAAATGGTGCAATCTCAAATATTGATGAAAATAGACAAGTTGGACATTATTGGCTTAGAAATCCATCAATTTCACCATCTTCAAAAATAGGTGAGGAAATTAGCGCAGATATTGATTCAATCTCTGAATTTGGGAAACAAATTTTAAATGGAGATATTAAGAATAAGAATCAACAGAACTATACTGATGTTCTATGGATAGGAATTGGTGGAAGTGGTTTAGGACCATTACTTATTACAGAGTCACTGCAGAAGTGCTCTAGAGGCTTAAAATTTTCTTATATCGATAATGTTGATCCCTTTTTAATTAGCGAAAAGTTAGAAGAGTTATCTGAAAAATTATCCACAACATTATTTGTAGTAGTAAGCAAATCAGGTGGTACGCCTGAACCTAGAATTGCTATGGAAATTATTAAAAGTCATTGTGAAAATAATGCTCTTGAATGGAATTCTAATGCTATAGCTATAACGATGAAAGATAGTAAATTATTTAAAAAGGCCACTTCTGAAAATTGGTTGAAAATATTTAATTTGCAAGATTGGGTTGGAGGAAGAACAAGTATTACAAGCTCTGTGGGATTACTTCCATTAGCTCTTATTAATGAAAATATATTTGATTTCATTAGAGGTGCATCATTAATGGATGAGGCCACGCGTATAAGTGATTTTAAAAATAATCCCGCAGCATTATTGTCATCTGCTTGGTATTTAACTGGGGATGGCGTTGGGAAGAGAGATATGGTCGTATTACCATATAGAGATAGGTTACAGGTATTTAGTAAATATCTTCAGCAATTAGTAATGGAATCATTAGGAAAGAAATTTAATAGGAATGGTGAAGTAGTTAATCAAGGTATTTCCGTTTTTGGTAATAAAGGATCTACAGATCAGCATGCTTATGTTCAGCAACTGAGAGATGGTATTGATAATTTCTTTTGTATTTTTATTGAATTATTAGATTCTCCATCTACTAATATTTTTGATGAAAAAGAGAATCCAAAGGAATATCTTTCTGGTTTTTTGCAAGGAACCAGATCCGCACTCTCTAGTGAAGACAGACAAAGTATCACTATTACTTTAGAAAAGTTAAATTGTTTTTCACTAGGGGCCTTAATCGCTTTATTTGAGAGGGCTGTATCCTTCTACGCTGAATTGATAAATATAAATGCATATGATCAACCTGGAGTTGAAGCTGGAAAGAAAGCAGCTGCAAATATTATTGAGTATCAACAAAAAGTAAGTAATTTATTAGATGAAGGTGGAGAATATTCTATAAATGACATAACATCATTATTTGATAATTCAGTTAGTGAACCCATATTTTTTATACTCCGTGAAATGTGTTTCGGTAATGATAATTATCTAGTTAAGGGGGATTGGTCAAATCCAAATTCATTAGTTATTCAAAAAATAAATTCTTAAACAACAATATTCATAATTTTTCCTTTAACAATAATTATTTTTCTTATTTCCTTATCTTGAGTCCATTTTAAAATGTTAGGTCTTTTAAGAGTCAATTCTTTAATTTGATCATCACTCATATCATTATTAATATTTACTTTGTCTCTAACTTTTCCATTCACTTGTATTACTAGTTCATATGAATCTTCTTTTAGTGCCTCGGCATTAAATGAAGGCCAGTGTTCTAAATGTACAGATTTTTTAAATCCTATAAGATGCCATATTTCTTCTGCAATATGAGGTGCAAATGGAGCCAACAAAATACAAAATGTTTTTAAAGCATCAATTTTTAAATTATTGTTTACGTCATTAATGGAATTTGATAATGAATTATAAAACTTCATTAGTTCTGAAATCGCAGTATTAAATTGGTTATTTAATATGTCATTTGAAATTTCTTTTATAGCGATATTCATTGACTTTATTAAACTTTTTTCTTTATCTGGATAGGAATTAGATTTACTATTTATATCTTTTGCACAATTTATATAAAGCTTCCAAATCCTGCTTAGAAATCTAAATTGTCCTTCAACATCTGTATCTCCCCATTCCAAATCTTTTTCTGGTGGTGCTTTAAATAATATAAACATTCTTGCTGTATCTGCTCCATATTTTTTAATTACTGATTCAGGGTCTATTCCATTATATTTAGACTTAGACATCTTCTCGAAAAGAACTTCAAGTTTAGAATTGTCAATTGGATCTGTAGGATTTGATAAGTCAATAATATCGGAAGGAGAAACATATTTACCAGTTTTATTGTTTTTATAGGCTGCCGCCTGAACCATTCCTTGCGTTAATAGTTTTTTGAAAGGTTCATCTATTTCAAATAGTTCATTATCCCTCAAGGCTTTAGTGAAAAATCTTGCATATAACAAGTGCAATATTGCATGCTCTACCCCTCCAACATATTGATCTACAGGCAACCACTTATTGATTTCAATCTTTTCAAATGGCTTATTAGAACATTTTGAAGATGGATATCTTAAAAAATACCATGATGAACACATGAAAGTGTCCATAGTATCAGTTTCTTTTCTTGCCGCTATTCCACATTTTGGACATGTAGTATTTATCCAATTATTATTATCACCTAAAGCATTAATCTTGTTAGCCGAGATTTCTATATCTTTTGGTAAGGAAACAGGTAATTCCGATTGCTTTAATGGAACAGATCCACATTTTTTGCAATTTACTATGGGTATCGGACATCCCCAATATCTTTGTCTAGAGATTAACCAATCTCTTAGACGATATTGAATCTTATTTTCAGCCCATCCATTATTTACTCCCTCCTCTGGAATTTTTATTTTAGCAATAGTATTTTCTATGCCATTGTATTGATTTGAATTAACAAGATATCCTTTTTCTACATAAGCTTCTTCAAGCTCTTTATTTTGTTCACTTTTATCCTTTATTATTACCTGTTTAATATCAATATTATTTTTCTTAGCAAATTCAAAATCTCTTAGATCATGAGCAGGCACGCCCATAACAGCACCTGTACCGTATTCATCGAGAACATAACTTGCCACCCAAATAGGAATAGGTTCAGAATTAACTGGATTTATTGCTGTTAAGTTAATTTTTATTCCAAATTTTTCAAGTTCATTATTTTTATTATTTTTCAAATATTGTTTTAGATTTTCTATATCTCGTATTGTTTCTTGATCAGAAATATTTTTTACTAATGGATGATTAACAGAAATTGCTAAATAAGTAACTCCAAATAAAGTATCTGGTCTTGTTGTAAATACAGTAATTTTCTCTTCTGGATTGGTATTGATATTGAAATTAATATTTGTACCAATTGACTTTCCAATCCAATTATCTTGCATTATTTTTACTCTTTCTGGCCAGTTATCTAATTTTTCTAAATCCTTCAATAACTCATCTGCATAATTAGTAATTCTTAAAAACCATTGCTTTAATAATTTTTTTTCAACTACAGCCCCAGATCTCCAAGATTTACCATCTGAATCAACTTGTTCATTCGCTAGGACTGTATTATCTATAGGATCCCAATTAACTTCTGATTCTTTTTGATATACAAGCCCTGCCTTGTATAACTCTAAAAATAGATATTGAGTCCAAATATAATAATTTTCATCACATGTTGCAAATTCCCTATCCCAATCAACTGATAGTCCCAAAAGCTTTAATTGTGACTTCATATGAGAAATATTTTTTTTAGTCCAGACACTTGGACTAATTCCTCTTTCAATCGCAGCATTTTCAGCAGGCAAACCAAAAGCGTCCCAACCCATTGGATGTAAGACAGATTTACCCTTAAACCTTTGGAATCGAGCTATTAAGTCTGTAATAACATAATTCCTAACATGTCCCATATGAAGATTACCAGAAGGGTAGGGAAACATTGATAAGGCATAAAATTTATCGCTATTCTCAGTTAATTCATCGGTTTTGTATAAATTGTTTTCTGTCCATATTGACTGCCATTTTTTTTCTATTTCAGATGGATTATATAAATTGGTATCAGCCTCATATTGTTTATCTGGAGAAATCACTTAATTTTTATTTGTTAAATTATTATTTTAATATCCATTGTATAAAATAGAAATAGATTGTTAAAAGGAATAATTTATAATTAAAATTTAAAATATATGAATTACAAATGAAAAATATAACTTTTGAAAAATATCAAGGTAACGGAAATGATTTCGTAATAATAGATTCTAGAGGAAATGAATTCTATAAAAATTACAAGACAAATAAAATATTTGATATAAAAAAAATTTGCAACAGGCAATTTGGTGTTGGAGCAGATGGTGTGATTTTTATAGAAGAACCTAATGAAGATAATTATGCAAAAATGATAATTTTTAATTCTGATGGTTCTGAAGCACAAATGTGTGGAAACGGAATTAGGTGTTTAGTTGAGTATCTCCACGTAAATGATTCAATGAAAAATAAAAATATAGAATATAAAATTGAGACTAAAGCAGGTTTAAAAATTGCAAAATATATAAATGATGAAATTACAGTAAAAATGGGAGTTCCAATTTTAGAATGTGAAAATATTCCAACAACAATTGAAAAAAAAATAAATTCAATTCCTTCACACGAATTTATTGAGAAAGATTTTAATAATATGGGTTATGCCGTTGGAATGGGAAATCCTCATTTAATATTCTTTGTAAAAGACATAGAGTCAATTGTTCTTTCCAGACTTGGTCCTATATTTGAAAAAAATGAATTATTTCCTGAAAAAACTAATGTGCATTTTTGTCAAATTTTAAATAGAGATAATATCAAAGTAAAAGTATGGGAAAGGGGTGCAGGTCCAACCTTAGCTTGTGGAACAGGTGCCTGTGCTATCCATGTGGCAGCTTATAAATTAGGCCTTTGTAGTTCACAAACCATAGTAACCTTACCAGGAGGTAATCTTAAAATTGATTGGTCAAAAGACGATTGTGAAGTAATGATGACCGGTAATGCTAAAAAGGTTTTCTCAGGATCAATGTTAGTAAATTAATGGAAAATAATTTTATCTATTTAGATAATGCATCCACAACTCCGTTATCTGAGAATGTTTTAAATATAATTAATTCAACTTATAGGAATTATTGGCATAACCCTTCATCTACATATGAGCTAGGGATAAAATGCTCTACTTATCTTGAAAAAATTAGATCTAAAATTGCTTATATATTTGAAGCAGATCCAGAGGATATAATTTTTACCTCTGGTTCTTCGGAATCGACAAATATTGTATTTAATAATATCTATGAGAAATTTAAAAATGGTAGGGTTGTTATTTCAAATGTTGAACATCAAGCAACAACTATTTGTGCTAATAAACTAAGAAAACAAAATTGGACTATTTACGAATGGCCGGTAAATAATGATGGAATTTTAAATATTTCTGATATCAAAAAATTTTTAAACAATTATACTAAGCTTGTATCAATTATTTGGGGTCAAAGTGAAATTGGGACAATACAACCTGTCCAATTTATTGGTTCCAAATGTGAAGAATTAAATATAATGTTTCATTTAGATGGAACTCAAATATTAAGTAATGGAATATTCAGTTGGAAAGATCTTAAATGTGATTTTTTAAGTTTATCCGCTCATAAATTTGGAGGTCCAAAAGGGATCGGTATTCTTTTAACAAAAGAAAAGTCTAGACAAATTTTAAAAAATAATGACATATCAGTTACTCAGGAATTTTCAATTAGACAAGGTACACAAGCTTTGCCATTAATCGCTGGAATGTATGAATCATTAAAGAATATTGAAGGAAAAATAAAATTATATGATTACATAACTGAATTTCCTTCTAATAATATTAATAAACTTAAAAATTATTTTTTTCAAAAAATTAAAGATAATAATCATATAAAGATTACGGGTAGTATTAACCATAGACTTCCCAGTCATATTTCTTTTTTACTATTAAATAAACTATTTGAGCCTATAAAGGCCTATAAGATTGTTAATTTCATGTCAGAAAATAAAATAGCCATAAGTAGTGGCAGTGCTTGTTCAAGCTCATCTGGGAAACCTAGCTCAACACTTAAAAATATTGGTTTAAAAGATGATGAACTATATTCAAATATTCGTGTTACTTTAGGTTCAATAAATAATAAGTCAGAAATAGATAAATTTTTAGAACTTATTCAAATATGTATTGACAAATTTTAATGGAAACCAATTACAGACTACCTAAAGATTTAAATGAATCTCTTAAGAATATGGAGGATGCAATTATTCCAAGTTTATTAGATTCAAATAAAAGATTTACTATAGAATTTAATTTTGAAGGGTTGAAGTTTAACAGAATTGGAATAACTATCTACAAGATATTGTCTAAAAATAATAATGTATTCATAACATTTGCTGATCAAGGTGCTGTGGCATTGGCTCAAAGAGACTATCCCGATATCAAAGATAAAATCTTTACTTTTAAATCATTTAATGAATCAAATAATATAAATAATATTGATAGTGTAATGATATCGATACTACCTCAGCCATATGATTTCGATTCATTTGAACCAATGTCTGATAATTATCAAGGTACGCATTATTCATTAAATCCAAAATTTGAAGATGCGAATATTGGTATAGGAAGTGTTATTAGAGAGCGACGTAAACACTTTGTCAAAACATGGAAAAATATTTATTTTCTGCAGCCTTTAAATAAAGCTGCTCTTATGCATATTTATCCAAATAACTGGTTGCTTTTCAAAGAAGAAAATAAAAGGTATTTTTTTAAAAAAGAATTTGAAATTAAACCCGACAATGAATCTATTTTTGTAAATTTATAGATTGATTGTGATAAAAAAAATATATTCTTTTTTCTTTATTGTTCTTATATTAGTAACATCTCCATTCTTAATAAGATATTTACTAACAAAACAGAAAATAACTATTTTAAATAGTATTTATTTTAATTTCCCGGGAATAATTAATAAAAACAAAATATGTCCTTCTTATGATGCTTTATTGAATCAAACGCTTGATGATTCTTTTAGTGTATCAATTATTAATAATAATGGAGAAATAATAAGTTCCTACAATGAGGATGTTCCAAGGTTGCCGGCATCTAACCAAAAATTATTCTCATCAGCTTATGTTTTAAGTAAATATAAATTAAATAATAATTTAAAAACTTCCTTATATAAAAATAAAAGCGATTATTATTTACACGGTCAAGGTGATCCAGATCTTAATTATGAACATATAATCGAACTAATTTCAAATGTTAAAGAAAATAAAATTATTAACTTTAAAATTGTAGAAATTGATTCAAAATTATATTGGCCTAATGGTTGGACAAATACTGATAAACTTTACGAATATGGATCTCCAATTACATCTCTTGCAATAGAAAGTAATTACAATAAATATTATGATATTTATGCATTAAAAAATTTTATTGAAAATTATTTAAAAAATAAATTTCCAAATTCAAAAATAAATATAGATTTTTTTGATTCAGAAAAAACTTTTTATTTAAAAAATATTAAAGAGATAAATAAAGTATATTCAACTCCAATTCTTTCATTATTAACTCTAACAAATTCTGAAAGCCATAATTTTACGGCTGAATCTCTTTTTAAAAATGCCTCAAATACATGGAACGATAATAACTATATAAAATTGAAAAGATGGCTTGAAAATAAAGGCCTCCCAGTAACTAATGCATACTTTGCAGATGCTAGTGGTTTGTCTCGAAAAAATAAAATTACAACAAAGTTAGTTGTATTGTTTTTAGATAAAATGAGATATTCTAATGATTTTAATGCTTATCAATCTACACTTTCAATTACGGGAGTGAGAGGAACGTTAGCCAAAAGATTTGTAAATAGTGAATTGTCTGGAAAGTTTTTTGGCAAAACTGGGACTCTTTCGAATGTCTTTGCATTATCTGGCTTTTTATATAAAAATGATAAGCCAATAATTATTAGCATTATCCAAAATTCTAATAAAATTGATAAAGAAAAAGCTTTTAATTTATTACGTGATCTTTATTACTTGAGATCCTGTTAAAAAAATATTATTTAAAATAGTCTTTTAAATCCTTCTCAACAGAGGGGGGTACCATGTGATTAATTTCACCACCAAATTTTGCAACTTCTTTTACTAAAGAACTACTAAGAAAACTATAATTTGTATTTGTCGATAAAAATATAGTTTCAATATCATTATTAAGTGATTTATTTGTATGAGCAATCTGTAGTTCATACTCAAAATCACTCATTGCTCTTAAGCCTCTGAGAATAAGATTAGCTTTTAGATCATTTGCACAATCAACAGTTAGACCAGAATAAGAAATAACTTCAATATTAGGTAAATGAGAAAGAGAATTTTTTATTTGTATTATTCTTCTTTCAAGATTAAATGTTGGTGTTTTAGAGGTATTTTCTAAAACAGCAACTACTAGATTGCCAAATATTTTTTCAGCCCTTTCTATTAAATCAAGATGCCCATTTGTTAAAGGATCAAATGTACCTGGATAAAGAATTTTCATGAATTTATTATGATCGAATAAGAAATTTAGTTAAAATAATATTATTAGTTAAATCAATTATGACATTAAATCTAGAAGCAAAAAAAATCTTATTAAGAAAAATACCTCACGGATTATTTATTTGTGGCGTTAGAGACGAGGATAAAAATGAAGTGAATGGATTTACTGCAAGTTGGGTGACTCAAGGTTCTTTCACCCCACCATTAGTTGTTATGGCTGTTAGAGCAGAGGGTTCTAGTCATGAAATAATAAAGTCAACCAATAAGTTCTCATTAAATGTGCTCAAAAGTGATCAAAAGGATCTAGCGGCTGTTTTCTTTAAACCTCAAAAAGCATTAGGAGGTAGATTTGAATCTGTTGAATTTAATTTAGGTGAGCTTGGATTGCCTATTTTAGTTGATAGTGTTGGTGGTGTTGAATGTAATGTTGTTGGAAGTGTTATGCATGGAGACCATACCGTTTTTGTAGGAGAGGTGCAATCTGCTTATCTGAATAATGATGTTGACTCACTAAATTTATCTTCAACTGGCTGGAATTATGGAGGTTAACCACTATAAATGAGTAATTCCTCTATCGAAAAAATAAATAACAAATATAATTTTAAAATTGAATATAAATTAATTAATAATAAGGAGTTATTAAAATCAAGATTATCCGAAATTCCAAAGTCATCTGGTTGTTATCTTTTTAAAGATATTGATAATAACTTACTTTATATCGGTAAATCTAAAAAACTACGCAGTAGAGTAAGTAGTTATTTCAATAATTATTCAGATTTAACTCCCCGATTAAGTTTGATGGTTCGTCAAATAACTGAAATAGAAATAATAGTCACAGATAGCGAATATGAAGCATTAAATTTAGAGTCAAATTTAATTAAAACAAACAAACCATATTTTAATATTCTTTTAAAGGATGATAAGAAATATCCATATCTTTGTATAACTTGGAGTGAAAAATATCCTCGAATATTTATTACAAGAAGAAGAAGAAATAGAAATAATTTAGATAGATATTATGGACCTTATGTTGATGTCGGATTATTAAGGAGAACATTATTTACGATAAAAAAAATATTTCCACTTAGACAAAGACCAAGGCCAGTCTATAAAGATAGAACTTGTTTGAATTATTCAATAGGAAGATGTCCAGGTGTTTGCCAAGAAGTTATATCATCTGACGATTATAAAAAAATAATGAAACAAGTATCTATGATATTTCAGGGAAGAAATGATGACTTAGAAATATTTTTACAACAAAAAATGCTGCAATTTTCAAATGATTTAGATTATGAGAATGCAGCAAAAATAAGAGACCAAATTTCAGGTTTAAAATTATTAACTGAATCACAAAAAATATCAATACCAGATTCTTCAATTAATAGAGATATCTTTGGAATAGTTTCAGAAAAAAATGTAGCTAGTATACAAATTTTCCAAATGAGATCAGGTAAGCTCATTGGGAGAATTGGCTATAGTCAAAAATTAAATAATGAAGATGAAAATCTTATTTTACAAAAGATATTAGAAGAGCATTATATGAATGTTGAACCTGTAGAAATACCATCAGAAATTCTTATTCAATATAACCTTCCAAAACAAGCAACCATAGAGGATTGGTTAACGGAGCTAAGAAAAAAGAAAGTAAAAATCCTAATCCCAAAAAGAAATAAAAAACATGAAACTGTAGAAATGGTTTTAAAAAATGCGAAATTGGAATTAGATAGAATATTAAATGGGATACAAGATAATGAATCATCAATTGAGGATCTTGCCCAAATACTTGAATTAAGCGAACAACCTAAAAGAATTGAAGGCTATGATATAAGCCATATTCAAGGTAGTGACCCTGTAGCATCACAAGTAGTTTTTATTGATGGGGTTCCTTCTAAACAGCATTATAGGAAATATAAAATTAAAGATCCAAACGTTTTTATAGGACATAGTGATGATTTTGCTTCGATATATGAAGTAATACAAAGAAGGTTTAAAAAATGGTCAAGATTTAAAGAAAGCGGAGGGGATTTTTCAATATTAAATGATAAAACGAACAGTAAATTAGACAATGAACTTCTATCAGATTGGCCTGATTTAATAATGATTGATGGAGGAAAAGGACAGTTAAATGCAGCTATTAAAGCATTAAAAGAATTAAATCTTGAGGAAGAAGTAACTATATGTTCATTGGCAAAAAAAAATGAAGAAATATTTATTCCAGGATTTACTAAGTCTCTTGATACTGATGAAAATCAAAAAGGAGTTCTTCTATTAAGAAGGGTAAGAGATGAAGCACATAGATTTGCATTATCTTTTCATAGAGACAAAAGATCTAAAAGAATGAATAGATCTCAATTGTCCCAAATCAGTGGATTAGGACCATCAAGAATAAGAGAATTGCTTGAGCATTTCAAATCAATAGACGCGATAAGAATAGCTAGTAAGGAGGATTTATCAAAAGTTAAAGGACTTGGAAAAAATTCAGTTAATGATATATATGAATATTTTAACGAGTTATAAATATTAATTAAATTTTGAAAAATAGATTTCTTGATATTGTTAAATATAACTATATTAAAAACATATATTTTTAAATTAATCTAGTAATTTGGCAGCTGAAGCATATCTCTGGTTTAAATCACTTCACATTATTGGTGTAATCGTTTGGTTTGCGGGACTTTTTTATTTAGTAAGACTTTTTATATATCATGAAGAATCTAAAAATATGGATAATGAATTAAAAATTGCCTTTAATAAACAATACACCTTGATGGAAAAAAGGCTGGCGAATATAATTACAACACCCGGGATGATATTAGCTTTAAGTATGGCTATTTGCATGGTTATTATGCAACCAAGTTGGTTAAGTGAGAAGTGGTTGCAAATTAAAATTTCTTTTGTTTTGGGATTAGTAATTTATCATTCTTATTGTTATAAAATAATGTATTCATTACAAAATGGTACTTCAACCATTTCAGCAAAAAACCTTAGATTATTAAATGAATTGCCTACTTTATTATTATTTATAATTGTACTTTTAGTTATTTTTAAAAATAATTTTCCAACTAGTATTGCTACATGGAGCGTAGTTGGACTAATTATTTTCATGTTGGCTTCAATTCAATTATATGCAAAGATTAGAAAGAAAAATGAGAATTCATTAAGTAATGAATAGGGAAGACTTAGTAAAATTAACTTCCAATATTAATAAAAATAGTTGTCCTAATAATATTAATTTTCACTGTCATACAAAATTTAGTGATGGAAGTTTAGAACCATATGAACTTTTAGATCAAGCTTATAAAAATAACTTGAAATTTTTATCAATAACCGATCATCATACAATTAAAGCTCATGAATATATAAAAAAAAATAATATACTCAAAAATTATCCTAAAGATTCCTTTACATTAATTTCGGGAATAGAAATTAATTGTTTGATTTTAGGATGTTTAGTACATGTAATTGGATTGGGAATAGATATAAAAAGTAAATACCTAAATCCCTACATCCTTGGAGAGTCTCCAATAGGTAATGATTTAAATATTAAATCAGTTATAAAATCAATAAATTTAGCTGGTGGTTTATCATTTCTTGCACATCCAGCGAGATACAGGATTCCCTTTTATAAATTAATTCCAGAGGCCAAAATACAAGGTATTGATGGAATAGAGGTTTGGTACGATTATGAACTTAATGAAGTATGGAATCCTAGTTTATTTGTATGTTCAGAAATAGATAAATTAGCAGATAAATATTCAATGCTAAAAACATGCGGAACAGATAGTCATGGACTTTCGCTATTAGGTAGATAATTTAGAATTCATTTTTTTCAATTATTGAATCAGTATTAATAATTATGTTCTTTAAATTTTCAATGACATCTGATGAAGAATTATTCCACATTTTTCTATTTACAATTTCAAGAAATCTTTGTGCAATATCTCTTAAAGCCCATGGATTATTCTCTAGAAAGAAATTCCTAAGATCCAGATCACATAACCATGATTTATAAACTTCATCATAACACCAATCTGAGACTACTTCAGTAGAAGCATCAAAAGCATATAAGTAATCTAGTGTAGCTGAAAATTCAAACGCTCCTTTATAACCATTATCCTTCATTCCATTTATCCATTTAGGGTTAAGTATTCTTGATATAACAACTTTATTAATTTCATCTTGTAATTTTGAAATTTTGGATAATCCAAATTTTGATAAATCACCATGATACATTTCAGGAAATTTACCGCTCAATTTTTTTACTGCTGAAGATAAGCCACCCTGAAACTGATAATAATCATCAGAATCTAAAATATCATGTTCCTTATTATCTTGGTTATGAACAACTAACTGAACATTTTTAAGAGCATTTTCTAATGATTTTTTATCCTCTATAGGTTCAAGATTATCACTGTAAATCCACTTACTCCAATTAAGAAAAGATTCTCCAAAATCATCAATATTTTCCCAATTAGAATTAGAAATTAGTTCTTGTAGTCCAGCTCCATATGAACCTGGCGCTGAACCAAATATACGATTAATTGAATCACCATCCCTTGATGCCCCAGCAAGAGGGTTAAATTTATCATCCTCATTAAGATTAGAAACAAGATTTATTGCTTTAGAAGTTAATTTTACTAACTGTGGAAATGCATCTCTAAACATTCCTGAAATCCTTAAAGTAACATCAACCCTTGGTCTTTCGAGAACAGATAAAGGAATGATTTCTAGATCTACTACTCTTCTAGAGGGCCCATCCCAAATAGGCTGTACTCCTAATAAATATAGTATTTGACAAATGTCTTCACCACCATTTCTCATTGTGGATGTTGCCCATACAGATATTGCTATATTTTTTAAATCTTCTCCATTATCTTGTTTGTATAAATCAAGTATTTGTGAGGCGGATTGACAACCAACACTCCATGCTGATTCAGTTGGCAGTCCTCTCGAATCAACTGAAAAGAAATTTTTACCAGTGGGTAAAGCTTCAGTTTTACCTCTCGTAGGGGCTCCAGATGGACCACTTTTTACATATTGTCCATTTAACGAATTAATAAATGATAATTTCTCATTATATGAAGAATTAATGATTGGATATAGAATCTCTTTTTTTAATAATAAAAAATACTTATTATGTTTTTTTTCATTAAAGAAATAGTCTATTATTTTCTGATTTTTATATTTCTCAAGATTTTTTATATTGATATTCTTTTTGTAAAAAAACAAATATATTAAATACTTTGCTTGTTGTTCCAAAAAATCAATAGCCATTCTAAAGTTTAAAATGTTTTTGTTGGAAAAAGTCAATAATATTTTTTTATCCTTTTCACTTAACTTTTGATCATATATATTCGTCCAAGGATCCAAATCTAGTTTTAAATGTTTTGCTATATATTGAACAATCCCAATTCTATTGGCATTTGGCACTCTAGCGACACACAAGAATAAATTTATTTCATTAATGTCATTCTGCCTATTACCAAAAATATGCAAACCTGTCCTAATTTGAGATTCTTTAATTTTGCAAAGAAAAGAATCAATCTCTTCAATTTGATTATTTTTATTATTTAAAGTGATTTCGTTAAAATCTTTTTTAATTAATTCAAAAATGGATTTTTCTATAATTTCAATCCGATTAGAATTTAATAATTTTGCTTCAAAATATTCGTCTAAATAATTTTCTAATATTGAATATTTTCCATATAATTCTGACCTATCCAAAGGAGGGGTTAAATGATCAATAATTGTTGCAGCAGTTCTTCTTTTAGCTTGGGATCCTTCCCCAGGATCATTTACGATAAAAGGATATATGTTTGGAATTGCTGGACAAATAATATTTGGAAAACATTTATTACTGAGACCTATAGATTTGCCAGGTAACCATTCAACAGTCCCATGTTTACCAATATGGCAAATAGCATTTGCGTTAAAAACTTTTTCAATCCAAAAATATTGTGCTAAATATCTATGGGGAGGTGGAAGATCGGGAGAATGAATATCTCTATCAGTGAAAGAGTCATAACCTCGTTGAGGTTGAATCAATAATGTTATTTTTCCAAATCTAATACCATTTATTGAGAAGCCTTCATTATCAAGATCGATCGCTTCTGATGGTTTGCCCCAACGGTTAACAATAATATTTTTTGGTTCAAGTTCTAAATAATTCCAATATTTTAAATATTCACTAAGTGGTAAGTAATCTAATGGTTTATTATTTTGAGATTCAATATCATTAGTTCTAGTTTTTATAAGTATTGACATTAATACCGAAGAATCTTGAGGGTAATTACAAGATCCAAGATCATAACCTTCTTCTTTTAACCAGTTAAGAATATTTATTATCGAAGATGGTGTATTAAGACCAACACCATTACCGATTCTTCCATTCTTTACTGGATAATTACTTATTATTAAACAGATTTTTTTTTCAAAATTATTAAGTTGTTGAAGTTTCACATAATTTGTTGCGAATTTTGAAATCCATTTAATACCTACTTGATCAGCTTTGTAACTGGTTATTTCACTGTAGAGTGTATTTTTTTTAGAAATTATTTCTTTAAATGCTGAAGGACAGGTAGTAATCCTTCCATCAAATTCAGGAATAATTATTTGCATCAATAAATCAGATGAATTCATTCCAATGGATGAATTTAACCAATTTTTTCTTGATCTATTTGAAGAGAGAAGCTGTAAAATTGGAATTTTAAGAGAAGTAAAAATATTTGTAGAATTTTCAATTAATTCGTTATTTTTGATTTGAGATGAAGAAAATGAAGTTGTGGTAATTATTAATTTAATATCTTCCTTTTTAAAAATTTCTATTAATTTCTTTTGAATAATATGATCTTTTAGTGTTGAAATAAATAACGTTTTAGGCGATAGTCCGCATCTTCGTAACTGCAAGTTAAGTTTTTCGTTTACTTCAATTTCATTAGCCAAAAAAAGTGATTTATAGGATATTATTCCAATCTTTTCTCCTTTTTCAATTTTCCAATCATATAAATAAGGATCTGGATAAAAACTAATATTCAAAAACTCATCAGGAATTAATGTTTCATTTACCTTTAGATAATTTAAACAATTAAGAAATTTTCTATAATTCTCCATTCCTCCCGATCTCAGTAATCTAGAAATATTTAATGCAATATTTTTATCTATACTACTTATTTCACTTAAGGACACTTCCTGATCAACGGTACCAGATAGGATTACTAACTTCCTTTTTTTATTGACTGCTTGCCAATTTAAAAGTTGTTCAATTCCATAGTTCCATGTACCTTTATCGCCAAAAATTCTTAGTATGACAACTTTTGCATAATTAATTGTTTTTAATAAATAATTATCTATTTGAGCTGATGAATTTAAATTAGAAATTTCTAAAGCTCTTATATTATTTTTTAATGAAGCAAATTCTTTTTCTAACAATAATTTTGATATGAGATTTAAATCAGCTTTTACACTTGTTATAAAAATAAAATCTGCCGCTGGTTGCTCAATTAAATCATCATTATTCTTTTCATTTCCTGCTACATTTAATATCCTGTGCATTTTATATATAAATAAGGTTTAGAATAAGTAAGTAGGATAAAACAAGTTTACCTTAATTAAATAAATTGAATATGCATGAATTTCTTCCATACGCCTGGTTCGAAGGTAAATGTATTCCATTTAAAGAAGCAAAAATATCAATAGCTACTCATGCACTACATTATGGTACGGCTGCATTTGGAGGAATGCGAGCGATACCTAACCCTACAAATAAAGAAGAATTCCTTTTATTTAGAACTGATAAACACATAAAAAGATTATCTCAAAGTGCAAAATTACTCTTAACTGATATATCTGAAGAATATATTTTTAAAGCCTTAGAGGAAGTTATAAAAAGAAATAAGCCACAAAAACCTATTTATATTAGACCATTCGTATATACAAGCGATTTAGGTATAGCTCCAAGGTTACACAATATTGAAACAGATTTCTTTATGTATTGTATTGAACTAGGAGATTATCTATCCCCAGATGGGGTTTCATGTAGAATGAGTAGTTGGACTAGACAAGAAGATAGATCTCTCCCATTGAGAGGAAAAATAAGTGGAGCTTATATTACTAGTTCATTAGCTAAAACAGAAGCTAGTTTATCGGGTTTTGATGAAGCTCTGCTATTAAATTCAAGTGGTAAGGTAAGCGAAGCTAGTGGTATGAATTTATTTATTGTAAGGAATGGAGACTTAATCACTCCTGGTGTTGATCAAGATATTCTTGAGGGTATTACTAGAGCTAGTGTAATTGAATTAGCAAAATCATTTGGAATAAATGTAATTGAAAGGCCTGTTGATAAAACAGAATTATTAATAGCAGATGAAGTTTTTCTAACTGGTACAGCAGCAAAAATTACACCAGTTAAAAAAATTGAATCAAGTGAATTAAATGGTGACAAACCAATAATGAATAAATTAAAAAGTAAGCTTATAGAAATAACAGAAGGTCGTTCTCAAGACTATGATAATTGGGTGACAAGAATTTCTCTAAAATAATTTTCACCTAAAAATGGAATCTTTCAGAACCTATCTAAATAGAGATGAAAAGCCATTAATAATTTTTGACGGAGGTACTGGAACATCATTTCAGAACTTAAATCTTACAGCAGACGACTTTGGAGGAAAAGAATTAGAGGGTTGTAATGAAAACCTTGTTTTATCCTCACCAAAGATAGTTGAAAAGGTCCATAATTCATTCTTAGAAGCAGGTTGTCATGTTATAGAAACTAATACTTTTGGTGCCTCATCAATAGTTCTTGATGAATATGATATTAAGAATAAGGCCTATGAGATAAATAAAAATGCTGCACTAATAGCAAAAAAAGCTGCTGCAAAATATGCATCAGTTGATAAGCCAAGATTTGTTGCTGGTTCAATTGGACCAACCACTAAATTACCCACATTAGGGCATATAAATTTTGATGAATTAAAGGAATCATATAAAGAACAGATATATGGTCTTACGGATGGAGGAGTTGATCTACTTTTAATTGAAACTTGTCAAGATGTATTGCAAATAAAATCTGCCTTATTAGCTTCTAAAGAAGTACTTGATAGTAAAAATATAGATATACCTATAATGGTATCTATAACAATGGAAACAACAGGTACTATGCTTGTTGGATCTGACATTGCCTCTGCATTAACAATATTAGAGCCGTTTAATATAGATATCCTTGGACTAAATTGTGCTACTGGTCCAGAACAAATGAAAGAACATATTAAATATTTATCTGAAAATTCTCCCTTCGCTATAAGCTGTATTCCCAACGCAGGACTTCCTGAAAATATTGGCGGTGTTGCTCATTACAGATTAAAGCCAATAGAATTAAAGATGCAGTTAATGAATTTTATATATGACTTTAATGTTCAATTAATAGGTGGATGTTGTGGGACAACACCCGAACATATTAAATATCTTTCTTCAATAATAGATGAAATTATTGATAACGAAATGCCAAATAAAAATGGTAAGAACAATTTAAGTGGCTATATTCCTTCTGCATCATCAATATATAATTCTGTACCGTACAAACAAGACAATTCTATTTTGATTGTAGGCGAAAGATTAAATGCAAGTGGATCTAAAAAGGTAAGGGAGTTGTTAAATAACGATGATTGGGATGGACTAGTATCAATTGCCAAGCAACAACAAAAAGAAAATGCACACGTTCTTGATGTGAATGTTGATTATGTAGGGAGAGACGGAGTGAAAGATATGAAAGAAATAACATCAAGACTTGTTACCAATATAAATTTACCATTAATGATTGACTCTACAGATGCTGACAAAATGGAAAGTGGATTAAAGTCAGCGGGTGGTAAATGTATTATAAATTCAACCAATTACGAAGACGGTAATGAAAGGTTTGATCAAGTTCTAAATTTAGCCTTGGGGTATGGTTCAGGTCTTGTTGTAGGAACTATTGATGAAGATGGAATGGCAAGGAATGCAGATAAAAAATATGACATTGCTAAACGAGCAATTAATAGAACCAGGGAATGCGGTTTGTCTGATTATGAGCTCTTTTTTGATCCATTAGCTCTTCCAATATCTACTGGGATAGAAGAAGATAGATTAAATGCTAAAGAAACAATTACTGCTATATCAAAAATTCGTGAAAATTTTCCTGAGATTCACATCATACTTGGGATATCAAACATTAGTTTTGGTCTTTCACCATTATCCAGAATTAATCTAAATTCAATATTTTTAGATGAATGCATTAAAGCAGGATTGGATTCTGCTATCATCGCACCAAATAAAATTTTGCCATTATCAAAAATTTCTGAAGAAACCAAAAAGCTTTGCTTAGATTTGATATATGACAAAAGAAAATTTGAAGATGATATTTGTATTTATGATCCATTAGTAGAATTAACAAAAGCTTTTCAAGATTTATCTATTCAAGATTTCAAAAAAGCATCTTCAGAAAATAAAAACCTAACTCTGGAAGAAAGCCTAAAAAATCATATTATTGATGGAGAAAAAATAGGTTTAGAGGATCAACTAAATAAAGCTTTAAAAAAATATAAACCTCTAGAAATAATTAATACCTTTCTACTAGATGGGATGAAAGTTGTTGGTGATTTATTTGGCTCAGGTCAAATGCAATTGCCATTTGTACTCCAATCCGCCGAAACAATGAAATTTGCCGTTTCAATTTTAGAACCACATATGGAAACTGTGGAAGAAAACATATCAAATGGAAAACTCTTAATTGCAACAGTCAAAGGCGATGTTCATGATATAGGAAAAAATTTGGTTGACATAATACTTACAAATAATGGTTATGACGTAATAAATCTTGGAATAAAGCAAGATGTTTCAGCAATTATAGATGCACAAAAAAAGCACAATGCAGATTGCATCGCTATGAGCGGATTACTTGTTAAATCAACTGCTTTTATGAAAGATAATTTAGAAGCTTTTAACAATGAAGATATTAGTGTACCAGTAATATTAGGAGGTGCAGCCTTAACCCCAAAATTTGTAAATGAGGACTGCAGCAAAATATATAAAGGGAAAATTTTATACGGAAAAGATGCGTTCACTGATCTTAAATTCATGAATGAATATATGGACAATAAAAAAAAGGGAAATTGGTCAAATACAGAGGGATTCATCAATAATGAGGGAATAGATATTAATTTAGCCTCATCAAAGTCCAACTCTCAAGCTGTTAAAAAATCAATATCTATAGATATAGAGACTTCTAAATTAAATTTAAAAGAAAATTTTATAAGATCTAAATTTATAAATGAAGAAGAACCAATTCAAGCTCCTTTCTTGGGAACGAAAGTCTTGAACGAGATTGATATAGATTTAAATAAGTTAATTTTTTATTTAGATACAAAAGCTCTTTTTAGCGGACAATGGCAAATAAAAAAAGGAAAAAACCAAAGCGTAGATGAATACAATAACTATTTGGATTCATATGCTAAACCATTGCTAGATAGATGGTTAGAGACAATTGTAGAAAAAAAACTTATTTCACCCAAAGCAGTTTATGGATATTTCAGATGCGGTAGAAAAGATAATAGTATTTTCTTATTTGATGATAAATCATTAAATAAAATTTCCGAATTTAATTTCCCAAGACAAAAATCTGGGAATAATTTATGCATAGCTGATTTTTATTGTGATTTGAAAAAGGATAAACCGATAGATATATTTCCTATGCAGGCAGTAACGATGGGCGATATTGCCAGTGAATATTCTCAAAAATTATTTAAAGAAGATAAATATAGCGATTATTTATTATTCCATGGACTTACAGTGCAATTAGCAGAAGCTCTAGCTGAGTATGTCCATGCATTAATTCGTATTGAATGTGGTTTTAGGACTGAAGAACCAGACAAAAATAGAGAAATACTAGCTCAAAAATATAGAGGAGCTAGATATTCATTTGGTTATCCTGCATGTCCAAAAGTATCTGATTCAAACATACAATTATCATTGTTGGATGCAAAAAGAATAAGCTTGACCATGGATGAATCTGAACAACTTCATCCAGAACAAAGTACTACAGCTATCATTTCACTGCACTCAAAAGCTAAATATTTCAGCGCTTAATCTAAATCTTTAGTTGTTTTCTAAATACTCAATAATTTCTTCTTGAAGTTCTTCCATCGTTTCATTTTCACCTAAATCAAGTCCCTCACCTGCCGCGTCCTGTGTTAACTCAAGATAATATGAAGCGCCATCACTAGATAAAAATTCTAATGCGGAAGTTTCATCACTATCTTTAAAAGCTTCATAAAGAGCTTTAAATGCTATGTTTTCAGTAAAGTCCCAATCCATAATGAAAAAAACCTTATTAGAATTATTACCTCCTTACCCCCTATACTCGTCAACCTTTTTTAAAGAAATGTTGGTGTTTTATTATTATTAAAAAAATCTATGAACATAAATAATCAAAATCAGTTAAATGTCCTTGGAGAAAAAATTGAGATTTGTAGTTGCGCACCTATGACAGGGTGGTTCAGGGATGGATTTTGCAACTATGACAAGAATGATGGTGGGAATCATTCCATATGTTGTGTGATGGATGATAATTTCCTGAAATATAGTAAATCACAAGGTAATGATTTAATTACTCCTATGCCTATTTATTCCTTCCCAGGACTAAAGGATGGTGATCATTGGTGTATTTGTCTTGATAGGTGGAAGCAAGCATTATTAGACGGTCTTGCACCAAAAGTCATATTAGAATCAACTAATATTGTAGTTTTAGAATCAGTACCTCTTGAAAAATTGAAAGAATATCAATTTAATAAAAAGTAATTACAAGTTTATTTTTTTTTTTAAAATGGTTATGATAAATTTTTTTTAATGAGTTTAGAAATATATTGGAAAAAAGCATTAGAACAAACTCGATTATCAATTGATGATGAATCTTTATATCCTCTCAAAACTGATATAATTACAAGAGATTTATATGAAAAAGACGACTTCATAATTAGGAAACTCGATACTTCAAAATTTATTAAAAAAAAAATTTATGGTCCTAAGCAAAATCCGTTTTGTCCTTGGGAAAAGATACTAGAAATTGATAAAATTGGTGATAATCATCAACTAATATTAAATAAGTACCCTGTACAAAAAGGTCATATTTTACTTATTACAAATAAATGGAAACCTCAAAATGGATGGTTAGATATTAAAGATTGGAGAGCGATCCAACAAGTTAATAATGATACTAGTGGATTATGGTTTTTCAATAGTTCTCCAATTGCGGGAGCAAGTCAACCTCACAGGCATTTTCAACTTCTGCGTAGATCTAAAGGTGAGATATCATGCCCTAGAGAAAAGTGGTTTTTAGAGATGAACTCTTATCAAGATCTAGATAGTAAGCTTAAAAAAAATATTATTGTATCCAAATTTAATTTTTTAGAAAATCCATCATGTCTTTTTGAGTTTTACTTAGAATTATGCAAGAAATTGGGACTTGGGGATCCTATTAGTGATAAGAAACCGATATGTCCCTACAATATTTTAATAACTAATAAATGGATCGCTATTATAAAAAGAAAAAATGATCATATTCATGGTTTCAGTATTAACGGTTTAGGATTTGCAGGATATCTACTAGTAACTGAAAATTCAAATATTAATTATTTAAAGAAATTTGGCCCTGAAAAACTTCTAGAAAGTTTTGTTTGAATACTAATTAGTTACCTCAACTTCCTTATCCCTGCTTATTTGGTTTTCTAGAACTTCTATAGATGCTGTTACTGATGCAATTTTACGTTCAAGTGAATCCTTAATATAGTTGAGCATTTCTAATTTCTTGTGTTGATAAAAACTCTTTTTTTCTTTAGATGACTTGGAACAATTAAACATTTTTTTATTTTTATTATAAAAAGATACTTAATTGACTTGTGACAGAAAAATAAATTGGTTTTAATTTAAAAACAATATTCCTTATGGACTTTCAATATTTTTTGAATAAAATTAAATAAATTCCATACTCTTCAAGAAAATATTATTGAATAGTCCTGAAAATTCAAATACAAAAAGAATTTCAATTGATTTACCTGAGGAACTAATTTCCAGGTTTGATCAATTACGAAAAGAGTGGGGATTTAGAGCAAGAGGACCTGTAATAGAAAAGATACTTAAAGAACTTCTTCAAGAAGATGATTTACTACCTAAAAACCAACAGCAAGAAATAGACTTTAACGATAAGAATACTAATGAAAATTTAAATATTGATGAAGATACTGCATTGGTATTAATTAAATCAGACGTAAAAAAAGAAGTTAATGAGATATCTTTAAATAAAAGATCTACAAATAACAATCAATATAAAGAAACAGCCAACTCAAATATAAGCCTTCCCAATTTCGTTGAAAAAAAAGTAAAGAATCTAAGAAGAAGTATTAATAGTGAAAAATTAAAGGAGAATATTAATGATATACAAATTAATACAATCAAAGAAACTGAATTAATAAAATGTCGAATTGAGTTAATTAGTCATTGGAAAACACTATATGGATCAGTTCCTAATGACCATGTAGTAGAAGCTTCAATAGATTGGTTTGAAAGGGATATATGGCCAAATCTTGATGGGACTGAAAATCTACCCTTTACTTGGAGTGCAGCCAATAAATTAATGTCAGAATTATGCCCATTTTGGATAAAGAAAAATCCATCACTTGAAATTGTTTTATTAATGATTGGCGTTTTAGAAGACCCTTTTGCAACATCAGATCTGATAAATAGAATACCAACACTTATGAGAAGGTTTGTAAGTAGATTTAAGCGAAATAATAGATCAAATTCATTTGAAACTTTGGACTCAACAATGACAGTACATGGAGCACTTAAATTATTGAATTTATCAACATCAGCAGGATCAGCTCATACATTCCGTAAAATTAGGGAGGCCTATAAATCAATAGCCTTAGAGACACATCCAGATGCTGGAGGATCAACAGATCAAATGAGAAAATTAAATGAAGCGTATCAATTGCTAAAAAATCTATATAGAGACTAGTATAGTAATTCCCATATAAGACTAATTACAAGTCTAATTAATAGTCTCATATAAGATAGCTGTTAAGCAAAAATTTCTAATTTTAATAAATTATTTTTATTCAAATTTATGTAAGCAAAAAATATGTATTAATGAAATTAAGACAAAATTTTTTTTTAAAAAATAAAAATTTCTTTGTATAGCAATTCTTAAATAAGACTTATTATTAGTCTACTATATAGTCTCAAAATAGATAAGTAAGATAAATAAATTAATCGATTTGAATGAATCATGTCCAAACTGCTTATGCTTAATGCCTGGGAAAAATTAAAAATTGAATAATAAATCAATAAATTATGTCCTTTAAATGTCCAATAAATTAATAAGGACTAGAAAGCCTTGCTATAACGGCTTTTTATGTGCCTCCGTACTGCCTTAAAGACAGTACTACTTGGTTTGGAGCTTTTGCATAGCAGTTTGTTTATCAATGCTAGGGACATCGCTTAATCCATTTGCGTCAAACCAAGGGGCACTAGCCCAATCAAACCCTTCTCCAAAAGTGTTATCAGGTGCAGTTATATACCAATGACATGAAGCGTCTGGAACATCAACAGAACATTTTGACCAATCGTCTGACCATTGGGGAACCTGTACCCAAAGCACTGAAGATAATAAAAGTGACAGTATATTTATCATGTACTTAATAATACAACATTAATTAGTTTTATAGGATTATTATTTATCTTATATAAGAATTATAAGTAGACTAGTTTCTAGTCTCATATAAGATTAAGTATACAATTAATTCCTCAATTTAGTTTTAAAACATTTTTCTACATTAGAAATGATATTTGAATGTATTGATGTAATATCTGATTCCAATAACGTTTTATCTTTATCTCTATAAGTTAATCTAAATGTATAACTTACATGATCATTACCAAGTTTATAATCTTCAAAAATATCAATTAAAATTACATCTTCTAGGAGATTTTTTCCTGTTTTTCTAATTTGTGATGTTATATCGCTAATTAAAAATTTCTTATTGAAAACAAAATTAATATCCCTTTCTATTTTCGGAACAATTGGGTATTGCTTAAATATTGGAATCCAATTATTTTTTCTTGTACTAGCTCCCAAAAGATTTACTACGTTTATGCTAAATAAATAAACTTTTTTTAATGACTTCTTCTCTAGTATTAATTCGGGATGAATTTCACCAAAATAACCTGCATCTTTCCCTTCAATAATTAATTTTGCAGTTCTTCCCGGATGTAGAAAATCTATTGAATCGGTTGGTTTATCAACAATTTTTATATTCAAACAAGATAAGGCCTCCTTTAACTTTCCTCTAGCCTGATAATAATTAAGATCATTACTCTTTCCCGAATTTACCCATTTTCCAAATTTTCTATCGCCATAAATTGCACCATTCAGCACTTCCTCTTGAATGAACTCAGTATTCTTGTGAAAAATATTTCCTATTTCAAATAAAAAACAACTAGTTTGTCCAGCTTTTATATTACGGTTTACAATTTTCAAATGTTCTTTCCAGATATTATCTCTTAGGCAGCTAGTTTCTAATAACAATGGATTAGAAATCTTTATAAGTGTTTCTTTATCTTCTGGAACAAGAGAGTAGCTAAGTACTTCGTTAAAACCATTTTCTGTAAAACCATTTTTTACTTTTCTCAATGCCAACTGTTCTGACGACAATTTTCCAGGATTAATTGGATTAGGAAGGTTCAAGTCGAATCTGTCATAACCTATTAATCTCGCAATTTCCTCAATTAAATCTATCTCTCTTATTAAATCTTGTGATCTATTAGGAATAACCGCTACATCCCAGCCATATTCTTTACTCTTTAAAGTACAACCTATAAGTGTTAATTTATCAACTATTTCAGTATCAGTTAAATTTCTTTTATCAAATTGATCGTTGATGATTAATGGACCAAGAATTTTATGTATTCGATTTCTCCTTAATTTAATAAAAACATCCTCATCATTTTTTAAATTCGAAGTATTTATGATTGGTAACTTAATAGAATAATATTCTTCTAAAAGATTAATTGCTCTGGTAACTGCACTTATTGTATTTTTTGATGAAATGCCTTTTTCATATCTGCTGCTAGATTCTGTTCTTATTCCAACTGCTTTTGATGATTTTCGTATAGTAACTGGATTAAAAACAGCGCCTTCAAGATAAATAGAAGAGGTAGTATTGGTTACGGAAGTCTCTAAACCACCTATAACCCCAGCAATAGCGACAGGTTTATCGCAACAAGTAACTACTGTAATATTTTCATTTAATTCATATTTTTTACCATCTAAACATACAAGGCTTTCGTTATCTATGGCTTTACGTACAGAGAAGTCTTCTGGAGAAACTTCTTTTCCAATTAATTTTGATAGTTTTTCTTTATCAAATGCATGCAAAGGTTGTCCTTGTTCTAAAAGAATATAGTTTGTTATGTCAACTAGAAGATTAATCGACTTTATTCCTGATTTTTCTATACGGTCTTTAAGCCATTTTGGCGATAATATATCTCCATTTACTCCATCAATACAACTTATTGTATAAATGCAATCAGATGTTATGGCTTCTTGGCAAAGTTTATTCCCTTTAAGTAAATGAATATTGTATTTACTGTTTATTTTTGGAAAATGTAACGTGGATTCTAAAAGGGCTGAAATTTCGCGGGCTATACCCACAACAGACATTCCGTCTGGTCTATTAGCAGTAATAGCTAAATCATATATAAAATCATTTAATTGAAGTAATTCAGACCCTGGAGTGCCCAATTCATATTTTATAGCTAAACCTTCATCAATGATCTCTATCCCTTCGCTTGAGTCTTCTAATCCTAGTTCCTGCAGAGAGCATATCATTCCTTCACTCATAACACCTCTAATTTCACTTCTTTTAATAGTTAAATCAACTGCTTTTAATTTTGTACCGACAGTAGCAACATAAACATAAATATTTGGCTTAATATTGCGAGCACCACAGATAATTTGTAAATTCTTTGAAATACCAATATCGACTTGGCAAATTGAGAGTTTGTCAGATCCTTCGTGTTTTAAAACAGATAAGACCTTACCTAAAACAACACCATTTACATTTTCGGAACAATCTTCTAATGATTCAACCTCAAATCCACCAATTGACAATTTCTCAGACAGATCTAAAGGAGTAGAAGAAATTTCTACTAAATTTTTCAACCAATTATGAGAAACTTTCATAAATATTTTTTTAATCTATGATGAAAAAAGAAATGAGTATATCTTCAAAAAAGTTTGTTGAAGATGTACAATAGAAAATTATACAATAAAGTATTAATTAAAATGGCTAAAAAAGGGACAAGAGTTGTAGTGACCCTGGAATGTACTGAAGCTAGGACAAGCACAGATCCTAAGAGATCAAATGGTGTTTCAAGATATACTACTGAAAAGAATCGTAGAAATACAACCGAAAGATTAGAACTTAAAAAGTTTAATCCTCATTTAAACAGAATGACAATTCACAAAGAAATAAAGTAGTTAAATCAAATCACATCAAATTAAATCATGCCTAACTCAATTTTTAAAAAACAATTATCACCTATCAAACCTGGAGATCCTATTGACTATAAGGATGTAGATCTACTAAAGAAATTCATAACTGAGAGGGGAAAAATCCTACCAAGAAGGATGACAGGTTTAACCTCTAAGCAACAAAGAGATCTTACATTAGCTGTAAAAAGAGCCAGAATTGTTGCTCTTTTACCCTTCGTAAATCCTGAAGGTTAATTACATATTGAATATAGTTGGCACTATAATAAATTTCTCAATTATTTGAAAGATTTAACTAATTTAAAAACATATATTATTGACTCTGATGATCCACATGAGGTTGATGATGCTATTTCATTAGAAATAAAAGAAGGAGATATAAAAAATTTATGGATACATATTAGTAATCCTTGCAAACTCTTTTTGCATGACTCCAATGTTGATCTAGATGCAAGAAAGAAGAATAGCAGTTTATATTTAATTGATCAATATGTCCCAATGCTACCTAAAGATATTCTTGAAAAGGCAAACCTCGCTCAAAATAAAATTTCGGAAACTATTAGTGCAGCAATAGAATTCAGTGACGATGGATCAATAAATAATTATGAAATAACTGAAGCAATAATAAAACCAAAATATCAATTAACATATGAAGATGCAAATGAAATATTAGAATTAGAACCTAAAGAAGAAATAGAATTAATTGAGATTAAAAATTTATTAGAAAAAAGTATTACATTTAGAAAGAAACAAGGAGCAATTATTTTTGAAAGTCCTAATAGTAAAGTTAAATTACATAAGGATAAAGTTGTACTAAATAAATTAGAGAAAACAATATCACAAATTATAGTTGCTGAATCAATGATATTAATGGGTTATGTAACAAGTTTATTTATAGATAAATATAATTTAGCGGCTGCATTTAGGATTCAGAAATTAAATTGTAACCCATCTGAAATACTTAATAGATACAACGATAGTGAAATTAAATATATAATATTAAAGCAATATATGGGAAGAAGCTATATAACAACTAAGCCCGGGGTCCATGAATCATTAGGCCTTAAAATGTATGTACAATGTACTTCACCATTAAGAAGATACCTTGATTTAATTATTCAAAGACAAGTATATAATAAAATTAATAATTACGAACTTTTAAGTACAAATTCAGTCTCTAAGATTATTGATTATTCGAAGAATAGACAGTTAGAGAATAATAATATTTTTAAAAATAATAAATTTAAGTATTTATCAATATTTTTTAAGAATGCAAATAAACCTTTTTATAAAATAATATTCGTTAAGTGGATTAATCATAAAAGAAATATTGCTTTGGTTTATTTCCCAGATTATTCACTAGAAATACTTATTACACTTTTTGTATCAATAGAAATATATAGTAATAAAATTTATAAAGTTAAATATAATATAAATGATAGTAATCTTTTAGAGTTTATTTATTAATAATATTATAAATATAATAGGTTGTTATTAGTTTAAAAATATCTGTTAGAATTAATAAAAAAACTTTATGACTTTTGTCATTACTACCCCTTTATACTATGTTAATGATAAACCTCATTTAGGAAGTGTATATACAACAATAATTTGTGACTCAATAGCTAGGTACAAAAGGCTTATAGGTGAAGATGTTATTTTCATCACTGGTGTAGATGAACATGGTTTAAAAATACAAAGAACAGCTAATGAAAAGGGTATTAAACCAAAATCACATTGTGATGAAATCTCAGAAGTTTTTAATGTTAATTGGAAAAAATGGAATATATCTTTTGATAAATTTATAAGGACAAGCTCAAAAGATCATGAATTTGTTGTTAATGAATTTTATGAAAGAGTAAAAGAATCTGATGACATCTACATGGGAGTTCAAAAAGGTTGGTATTGTGTAGGTTGTGAGGAATTTAAAGATAATCCAGAAAACTCATCAACATACAAGTGCCCAATACATCAAAAAAATCTAGAATGGAAAAATGAAGAGAATCTTTTTTTTAGGCTATCGAAATATCAAAAAGAAATTGAGAAATTAATCAACGAACCTTCTTTTATAGAGCCAATAGAAAGAAAGAATGAAATTATAAATTTCGTCTCTAGAGGTTTAAAGGATTTTTCAATTTCAAGAACAAATGTCACATGGGGAATAACTGTCCCTGATTACGATAATCATACCTTTTATGTATGGTTTGATGCTTTACTTGGATATGTAAGTGCCATCAGTTCTGATGCGACAGAAAATTCATTGGACAAATCAATTAATGGAGGATGGCCAGCTGATATTCATTTAATTGGTAAAGATATTCTGAGATTCCATGCTGTATATTGGCCCGCAATGCTCATTTCTGCGAAAATGAAAGTCCCTAAAAAAGTTTTTGGGCATGGGTTTCTTACAAGAGAAGGACAAAAAATGGGTAAAAGCTTAGGAAATGTACTCGACCCTGATTTATTGCTTAAAAATTATGGAAATGATCCTGTAAGGTGGTACCTCATCAAAGACATATCACTAGGAAATGATGGAGATTTTCAAGATAAAAGATTTGTTGACATTATCAATAATGACTTAGCTAATACAATTGGTAATTTATTAAATAGAACATCATCTATGTCTAGAAAATGGTTTGATAATAAAGTGCCAAATAATGAAAAAATTTTAAGTGAAAATCAATTA
The DNA here is from genome assembly GCF_017696205.1 of Prochlorococcus marinus XMU1402. Classification (NCBI taxonomy): domain Bacteria; kingdom Bacillati; phylum Cyanobacteriota; class Cyanophyceae; order Synechococcales; family Prochlorococcaceae; genus Prochlorococcus; species Prochlorococcus marinus. The sequence continues at coordinate 886,043 of NZ_JAAORD010000001.1, forward strand.
GAGAACTCTACCAAAATTGCAGTCGAAAACTATATTTATAACTTTGATAACTACAAATTAGATCTAGCAGCTAATGAAGTACTTAACCTAGCAATTAATACAAATTTGTATTTGAATGATAATCAACCATGGCTATTAATAAAAGAGAAAGAGAATCTACCTCTAGTTAAAGAAATTATTTATAACGTCTTAGAAAGTACCCGAATAATAGGATTATTATTACTACCTTTATTGCCCGATTTATCTTCAAAAATTAATGAACAACTAGGTTCTATATACAGAGAAGAAATTCCTTGGAAAAAACAATTAAATTGGGGATTATTAGTTTGCAACTCTAGTCTTCCTAAACCCAGTCCAATAATAAATAAGCTTGAGTATGAGCAACATTTATAGATTAATATTTTTCATACCATTTTTTATACTTGGTTGTACTCAAAATATAAATGATGAAAATAAACTAATACAAAAAGTAGACAGTTTAAATATGAATATTTTCTCTAAAAGAGGAGATAAAATATATTCAATTACAAGTCCAAATTCAAGTTACGACAATGTTGAATTAAAATTCGAATTAAAAAAACCTATCATAAATATTTTTAATGGGGAAAAAACTAAATATATTATTAGTTCAGAAGAATCCACATTATCAAACAACAATAAACTCTTGGAATTAAAAGGAAACGTTAAATTAAAAACTCTTAAAAAAGATGAGGATATTTTATATGCTGATAATTTTATTTGGAATATAGAAAAGACTAAATATCTATTAAAGGGTAATATAAGATTTGAAAACAAAAATATTATCTTAAATTCAGGAAAAGCCATATTGGGTTCAGATAACATAATTGAATTTTTCAATCCAGTAAAATATATAGTAAAAGATGAAAATAACGATAATAAATATGAAATAAATTCAGAAAATGCCTACTACAACTTAAATACTGAATCAGTAAGTTTTAAAGCAAAAGATAAAAAAGTTAAATCAATAATTTATTTTTAAATTTTATTTTTTGAAAGAATATTATTAATTTTTTTCGACCAGTTATATATCCATTTTTCATCCGACTTAGTAAAACATTTAGTGCTCCAGCCTCCTATTAATATAAAAGCCTTATTATTTATAGGTACAACTAAGATAGATGGAATATCAGCACAAAAATTAAAAAATTCATCTCTTCCAGGATAAAATTTAGTGTTAGCCAAAGATATTAATTTCATATCTTTTATTGATCTCAGACAAGTTTCTCCAGGTTTAAACTCATTACTTGAAGTAATTCCTCTTCTTAATATATTTGTGCCATCATTATGTATTAATATTGTTGCTGCTGCTGTAGAAGTTAATATCGCTTCAGAGCCCCAAGCAAGTTCATGAATAACTTCATCTGGCATGTTTCTATCGAAGAAAAACTTATTTTCTCCTTTTAAATCAGCTTTCTCACCAGCTAAAGGTTCGAATTGTTTAAATAAAAAACCTATCAAAATAATAATTAATGAACCTATTGCAGCTAATACTTGAGCTCTTTCAAGCTCAGGAGTAATTATTTCAATTGAAATGAAATTTGCTATCTGAAAAATAAAGAGTATTGCACCGATTAATATTAATGATTTCCCATTGAATTCCATATATTAAATATGTTAATTCTATTTAAATTATGCAAATATTATATTGTTTAGTACATTTAAAATGACTCAAACATATTGTTTTTAATATATAATTAACCAAAACCCCCCAAAATGAACTTAAACATCAATAAATATATACTTTCGCTTGTTTTTGTTGGCTTAATTTTTATTCTTATTCCCTCGAATACATACGCAAAAGAAATTAATGGTATGAACAAATTTTTTGGTATTACTCAACAGAAGACAATTATAAATTACGAGAAAAGTCAACCTTCATCCATTGACAACCCTGTAGTGGATCCAAACTTTAACACTATGAGATCAAAAGATACTGAGAGTTCAACTGCTACATATATAGTTATTGGTCTGTTAATTGCTGCCACAATTATTCCCCTCGCAACATGGTGGTATTTCTCTAAATAATAGAAATTTTAAATATTCCGTGGATTTAATTATCAGAGATAATATATCTAACATTATTTTTATTACTGGAGGAACAAAGAGTGGCAAAAGTGAATTCGCAGAACACTTAGCAAAAAAAGTAAAACAAATATCATATATTGCCTTATCTGAAAAAAATATTGATGATAAAGAATGGCAAGAAAAAATTAATTCACATAGAAAAAGAAGGCCCAATGATTGGAAATTAATAGAAACTACAGATCTATTAAATGTATTAAGTAAGGAAGATGGCCCATTATTAATAGATTCTATTGGCGGATTTGTTATGGAAAGTATTGGGAAAGAAAATAATGAATGGTCAACGAAGATGAATTTACTTATAAATCTTTTAATGAAAAGAAAAAGTATAACATTTATTGTTGGCGAACAAGTAGGTTGGAGTCTGGTCTCTGAATATAAAATTGGTAATACCTATATTGAAAGAATCGGCGAGCTTCAAAAGAGAATAACTAAAATATCAAAAGATAATTGGCTGACAATAAACGGTAGAGCAATCAAAATAGATGAAATAAGCATGGAAATACCTACTTAAAATTGGAAGTCGCTCTTTTTGAACCTAGAATCCCTCAAAATACTGGTAATATTGCCAGGTCATGTGCTGCATTTAATATACCTTTAAATCTCATAGAGCCCTTAGGTTTTAAACTAGAAGATAAATATTTAAAAAGAGCAGGATTAGATTATTGGCCTCTAGTTACTGTTAATAAGTATGGGAATTTTGACAAATTCCTTGCATCGAAAGAAAAAAAAAGAATAATCTCTTTTAGTAAAAAAAATGGGATATATCTAAAGGATTTTAGATTTCATAAAGATGATATTTTACTTTTTGGGAGGGAAGATTCGGGATTACCAGATTGCATTATTGATAAAAGTGACATTTTAATATCAATATTTATGCCAAATTTACAAACTAGAAACAATGATCAAAAAGGTGTTAGGAGTCTAAATCTTTCCGTAGCATGCGGTATCGCTATATATGAGGCCCATAAACAAATAAATTTTCAATATACTAATTAAGTACAACCAATGCCTTACAATATTCCCATGTCTCGGTAGCTCAGCTGGTTAGAGCGGCGGATTCATAGCCCGCAGGTCGCGTGTTCAAGTCACGCTCGAGACATTTTAATACTTTTGATTGAAGAATTTAGGTGAAATTTTTAATTGACTTAAACTAGTACAGAAAGTAATGTTTAATCCACTCAGTACAGTCTTAGATAAAAAGAAATCTAAAGCAAAATATCCAGAAGCTAGAGTAATAGTTCTTGATGATAGTTTTAATACTTTTCAACATGTCGCGAACTGCCTTCTGACAATTATCCCAGGCATGAGTCGAAAAAAGGCGTGGGATCATACCATCAAAATTGACAAGACAGGATCGGCGGAAGTTTGGAGAGGTAATCTTGAACAGGCAGAGTTGTATCATGAGCAACTATTCAGAAAAGGATTAAAAAGGCTCCGATCGAGAAAACATAAAAATAATTAGATTGGCAGAAATTTTTTGGTTACAAATTTGAACCTTTCAAGGGTTAAAAGATTTTCAAAGAATTAGCAAAATAAAGATGAATTTTTGAATATATGATTATTGACTCTTTAAGAATTAATAATGTTTTAGGAAAAGAACCACCCCTTATGTCAAACAAAGAAGAATTCAAAGTTGATACAGCTAGATATAAATGGAACTAGTTAATCACTCAAGGTTGGAGGAGAGCAAAACCAGTTCGGAAAGAATCTTAATAACCAATATTATTACTAGGATTTGTTATGTAAATTATCAGATTTAAGACATAATTAGCGGGTAAATTTAGTGGCTTCAAAAGTAGCAAAGCCATTCCTTGAGTTACATTAATTCCTTTATCTTCCATAAAAAAGGATAGTCTCATATTAATTATAAAAAGACTGTCAAATAAAAACTATAAAAACTGAAAGAAGGTAATAAGAATTTATTGTTTAAAGATATTTAAGTTATATTAAATTCATAAGTATATTTGAAAAAAAAAAAAAATAGATTTAGCGATACTTGTTATTTCCTCTTAAATCAAAAAAATCTATGAATTAATACTATAATTACTTTTTTAATTTATTATAGATAATTAATGAAATATCTAATGGTAAGCAAAAGATCCAGAGCTTTATTATGTATTGGAATAGTTTCCATTAGTATTGGATTAATATCAAAAAAAGTAGTAAATTATCCAACAGGAGGGTGTACGAAAGGGATTCATGAATTAACTTTTAATATTTAATCAAATAACTTTTAACTTGTTTCTTAATACTTAAATCCAGTCAACTTTGATAATTCTTTTAGTGAAAGTACACCTAAAATTAGTTTTCCATTTATTTCCCATGTAGGAAACCCTTGAATTTTTTTATCAATGCATATTTGAGTTTTACTATTTATACCATCTCTTGCACATTCAACTACATTAAGTTCATTATAAGCTTGCTTACCAAATAGTTCACTTTGATTAAGGCAATTAGGACACCAATATGCTGAATATTTAACTACACCATTTTTATTTAGGTATTTTGCTAACTCAATAGATTCCTCTGTACTTTCTGTAGTGACTATAAGTTCTCTTTGATTATACAAATGGGAACTAAATACAACATTTGGTAAAGTAAGAAAAGCTAGGAGTGGAATTAGTAAGCTTTTCATTTATTTAATACTTTTCCTCCATATTTTTTAACTATCTTATCAAGCAAAATTCGTATATCTTTATTTTTAAGTTTCTCCATTTGTTGAAGATTTTCAAGAAGATCAAAAATTTGATCCTGTGTGTCTTCATTTAATTCAGTTACTGCCATTAAGATTTAGAGTTTTAATATTGCAATTTTAGATCAAAAGTAAATTTACATACTTTATTGTATTTATATTTTTTTATTGCTATTTTTTTGAAGCGGGCTAAGGTTCATATCTCCACGAGGATTTAGTCCGCTGAATTTTAAAGATTCAATTTATTTTACGATACCTCTTTAAGTAAGTTGATTAGCAATAGTTTCTCAAATATTTATTATTGCTTAATTTCTAAATATTATTAAAAAAATATGGTCTATACAATAGAAGTGTGACACTATTTATTCTAAAATATTGTTATTTTGCTTCATGACTTTTTTAAAGTACTTAAACTCAATAAATTCATGCATCATTTTGATATCATCAGATAATATTTTTTTATTAACTGCATAGTCGTCACAATTACCTATAGATTTATTATTTTTTGATAATTTTTCTTTTCTAAAGAAAAGATTTGTAAATTCATTTTTTTCTTGACTATTTGAGCTAAAAGATTCATTCAATACTCCTCGAGACCTCAAAGCCTCTTCGACCAATAAACCTGTGACTTTTGACTGACTAAATTCATTAGCTGCGCACAATTTTTCTATAATTTCATGAATTTCTTCACTTGGTAAAAAACCAATTCTTTTCCTCGGAGAGGGCATAATATTAAAAAATTAGTGTCACACTTGCGCATTACAAGTGTTGCACTATATTTGATTTAAGTCAACTAATTTTTGCTATGCATATTTTAATATTTCCTGCCGGATTTATTCTTTGGTACCTGGCTTATGAAGCAAAACCTATAATTAATGATGAAGTAACACTTCATTGGGAAGAGAAAAATACAAATAAAAGAAATAAACTTCTAAATATAATCAACGAAAGCTTTTAAAACTCGCGGTCAATAGATTTTGACCATTCTTTGTGCTTATAATCTAGATCTGAGATTAGCTGTTTTTGATAAGTAAATTTGAGTTGATTTTCATTAAGAGATTTTTTTGTGATAATCATCTCTTTAGAGAAAAAATTAGGAGTGCTAGAACTACTAATCTTTTTTTTGAAATCCATATAAATTATTCATCTATATTTTTTATATGACTCAAATGGTTATAGTCTTATATTTTTTATATTTATTTTATATTTCCTTAATATATATTTTTAGCATGTTTGTAAAACTATATTAATTAATTTATTTAAAAAAAAAAGGTTATATTTAAACAACATATATACCCTATTATGAATCTTAAGGAGAGAGGCATTACAGTTGGAGATTTAATAATCATATTAATGATCATCATTACTTCTACAATATTAATTAAATCAATTAGCAAGGATAATAAAACACTTAATTATAGTAATCAAGAGAAAGTTTCATACAAGAAAACTTATTATCAAAAATTTATTTGAAAACTTATTTTAATTATTTTTTTATAGAAACTGTTAATTAATTCATGTAACTATTATTTATCTATACTTTAAATTTAAAGAATTCATAATTTTCTGATAAAGCGATTACATATTTTAAATATCTTGATGAAATGATTTTGAATTTTCCCATTTTAAATTATCTTTTAAATCATTGATATCATTTGATATTGAAACTAAATTAACCATTTGAAGAATTTGAGTTTTATTAAGCCTATTCATAGCAATAAGTTTATTAAGCATTTCCAAAACAGATTTATCATTAATATTCATTGTTTGTATAAAAATATGATACTTAAATTCAAATACTTTATCTTAAAGTTTTAAAAATTACTCTTAAAATTTTATAATATATTAAATGCTAAATAAAAAACATTTATAAAAATAATTAAATAGAAAAATCTCGCTGCCGAAAAAATCTAAAGCTCACTTTCTTATAAATTCGTTTATTGTAAAAGAAAAAAAATGAAAAAAAACCATAGGAATGAATATCTTAATAGAGATGAAGTTAATGAAATGATTGAATCAGCTATTAGAAGACACAATAGAAGATCCACAATAATATCAAGTGTACTTGGCTGGATTTTAATAGGGGGTTATTCGTTTGGACTTTTTCAAGCAGTACAAAACGTATAATAAATTTTTTCTTTAAACAGAACTTGCTAGATGGTAAATTAATGTAAGTATAGTTATTTATTATGAGGGAATATATTGAGGCAAATCTAACAGTAATAAGAAAATATTTTAAAAAACGAAAAAAATTTACTTCAAAATTGAATCATGCTTCAATAATGGAAGAATTTAAAGAATGGAGCAAAGATCCAATACCTGAAACAGAGTCAATATGGACTTTACCCGACTTAACGAGAAATGAAAGACTAAATAATTTTTGTCGCTCAATTAAAAAGGAAATAAAATAAATTTTTTTAACTACCTAGTTGTATATGATTTGCCTTTAAGTAAAAATAACCGGCAAAACCAACTATATTCAATACTATTACGAAAATCCAAGCTCCAATTGGTTGATTAGAATCAAATTTTTTTATTTTAACTTTATCCTTAAGTCTTTCTATATATTTAGCCATAATTAAAAATATTGATAAGAATTTTACTAATTATAGAGAGTTGAATTTAAAGGAATCTTAAATAAAATTGAATTTCATTTAATTCGATTTATTATTGTCAAGCCTGTTAATGGGATATTTAATTAACTCCTTTTTGAGATTTTTTAAAAGTTTATTATGATTCAAAATTGTAAATTTCTTAGTAAAGGAATAATGCCATTTCATTGAATTAAAAAAAAACTTGCTAATTCATTATTAATAAAATTATAATACTTATTACGGTCTTTCAGACCATAAATAATTTAAATAAGGACAAATTTTTTCATGAGCTTAAGAGTTGGCCAAGAAGCACCAGACTTTAGTGCTACAGCAGTATATGATCAAGAGTTTAAGGAGATTACACTTTCAGGTCTAAGAGGTAAATGGGTTGTTTTATTCTTTTACCCACTAGATTTTACATTTGTATGTCCAACTGAAATTACTGCATTTAGTGATAGATACCAAGATTTCTCGGCACTTAATACGGAAATACTTGGAGTATCAGTTGATAGTAAACACTGTCATTTGGCTTGGATACAAACCCCAAGAAATGAAGGTGGAATAGGTGATATTAACTATCCGTTAGTTTCTGATTTAAAAAGAGAAATTTGCCAAGCGTACAATGTTCTTAATGATGATGGAGAGGCAGATAGAGGTTTATTCCTAATCAATCCCGAAGGAGTAGTTATGCATACGACTGTTAACAAAGCACCAGTAGGCAGAAATGTTGATGAAACACTAAGGATTCTCCAAGGTTATCAATACGTTGCAGCAAACCCAGATGAAGTATGTCCAGCAAACTGGACTCCAGGGGAGAAAACAATGTTAGAGGACCCCAAAGGTAGTAAGGAATATTTTTCTGCGCTATAGAAGGGTTAGAAACATTCAAGTAAGTATCGAGTAGTAAATAATTATAAAAATATAAAAAATAAACATATTCAAAAAGGGGATAACATCCCCTTTTTGAGGTTTAGGGACCATCCAATCGCTTAAATTAGTTTTATATGATAGAAAAGACCACGAAAAAAAAGAAATTTCTATGGCGACTAAGATAAATAGATTAATCAAATTTAAGTCATTTAAACCAAAATATCTATAAATATGAAACTGATCATCAACGCTAATATTATTAATTTGAAAATGCCAAAGATAAAGAGAAATCAAAATAAAATTTACCAATATTATTTTTTTTAATAAAAACCTAGATTTCTTAAAAATTAATGAAATAGAAATTAAAAAAATGAAAAGACTTAACTGTAGAATTTCCAGTTTTGGTACATTAATTCCTCCAAGAAATAAATTAAATATAAGATCAAAATTTATATATAAATAATCAGCTATAAAGTAAGAGAGAAATATTAAATTTATTGCTACTAAGAATAATAATTTTTTTCCTTTGATTATATTTTTAGTATGAAGTTTATTCTTGTTAAAATTATAGTTTGTATAGTTTTTTAAAGAGTTTAAACACACCAAAGATGGACATATAATGCCGCTCAAATAGTAAAGGATTGAATAAAAGGAAATATCTTTTATATTTAATGAATACAAATTAAACCATTGTTTTTGTACAAATGGAAGAATAAGTAAAAATGAAAATGTAACTAATAATTTCGTTGTATTGTTTTTAATTATCAAGAAAATATTAAATTTTTTTTTAATTTAAAACAATTAAATCAAACTTTCAACAATTTATAAGTTGTTAATTTAAAAACTTTTTTATCTATAGTTTCTTTATCTAAAAGTATATCAACTAATTTATCAAGTAAAGCTCTATTATTTTTCAATATTTTTATTGAATTATTTAATGAAATTTTAGAAATATTTATGATTTCATTATCTATTCTAGAACTAGTATTTTCTGCGATGAGGGGCTTTCTTCTAAATAATCCATCTCCTAAAAACATTTCATTATTGCCAGAATCCATTGAAATTGGACCAATAATTGAAAATCCATATTTCGTAACCATTTCCCTTACAATATTTGTCGCATAAGAGATATCATTTAAGGAGCATTGTGTAATTTCACTTTCACCAAAAACTATAGTTTCTGCTGCTCTTCCAGCTAGAGCAATTTCAATCTTTGAAAATAATAATTTTTTTGAAATCAAGCCACTAGAAATTACATCTTCGTCAGGGGAAATTTTTGTATATCCTCCTAAAGATCCTGATCTAGGTAAAATCGTAATCTTATCAACTGATTCAATTCCATTTTTCACAGCAGATACAATCGCTCTGCCTACTTCGTTATAAGCAATAATTTTTTTCATATTAGGAGAAGTTATTAATGAACTTCTCAGGCCAATGGTAATTTTATCAAGAGCATTTTCTATATGAAGATCACTGATTATTTTAGATTCATCTCTTGCACAGTGAATAGCACTCTCATTCATTAAATTTGCAAGATCTGCTCCCGAAAATCCAACTGTTCTAGAAGCCCAATATCCTAAGTCAACTTCGCTTGAAAGTGGTTTGGAAAGTGAGTGAACTGAAAGAATTTTTTTTCTTCCGTCTAAATCTGGAAGCATTACTTCAATTTTTCTATCAAATCTACCTGGTCTTAATAATGCTGCATCCAAAATATCTGGTCTATTTGTTGCAGCTAAAACAATAATCCCGGAATTATCAGCAAAACCATCTAATTCAGTTAAAAGTTGATTGAGAGTTTGTTCTCTCTCATCATTACCACCTCCAATACCAGACCCTCTTTGCCTACCAATAGAATCAATTTCATCGATAAAAATTATACAAGGAGATTTTTCCTTAGCCTTAGAGAATAGATCCCGCACACGACTTGCTCCAACACCAACAAAAAGTTCTACAAACTCTGATGCCGATATTGAGAGAAAAGGGACTCCTGATTCACCGGCAATTGCTTTAGCCAATAATGTTTTACCCGTTCCTGGTGGACCAATTAAAAGAACTCCCTTAGGAACTTTTGCTCCAAGATTTTCAAATTTTTTTGGTTCTTTCAAGAAAGTTATTACTTCTTTTAATTCCTCAGCTGCTTCAGGAACACCAGCTACATCATCGAATCTCGTTTCTACATCATCAATAGTTACAAATTTAGCTTGATTTTTAGAAAAACCAAAGGCTCTGGAAGCCAATTTCGATGTACTTCTCAAGATTAAGACTATAGCTAATATAAAAATCAGGAAAAGACTTGTTGAAGCGAACTTGTTAGCAGCTGAAGCATCTTTTCTACTGTTATTTATAGTGAGATCAACTTTATTTTCAGTAGCCTTTTCAATGATTAATTGATCGTTGTAAAGGATAGGAATTTTAATTTTATCGCCATTTTTATACAAAACATCAATTTCTCTCTGTCTCGGATAAAAAAATATTGATTCTATTTTTCCCGTCTCTATATCCTTTAGAAGATCCGAATAACTTGATTTAGAATTTGAATATGAGAATTTTGATCTAAACACTAATTTTTACAAGTGATTAATAAAGCATATATGCTTATTTGAAAAATTGACGTATATAAACAAAATATACTCAAAAGTTTTGGAGATAACCAGTTAAGGGTTATATTAATATATGGAAATAAAGAAACAGAATGGCTGTACCAAAGAAGAAAAAATCAAAGAGCAAAAGGAACCAAAGGCACGCTGTTTGGAAAGGGAAGGCAGCAATGGCAGCTCAAAAAGCTATATCTTTAGGTAAATCAGTTTTAACTGGGAAAGCTCAAGGATTTGTTTACCCTATTGAAGACGAAGAAGAAGAATAGCTTTTAAGATCCTAATTTAAATGCCTCAAGTACAATTGCATAAATTGCACCTATCCTTAATTTATCAACTACGGTCCATACATAATAAAAATTTGAGTTAGAGGAAGGCTTAATTCTTATAATGATTTCAATAAAAACAATAATTATTGGAACCATAATCAACTCATTTTTACCTTCAGATATAAACTTTGTTAGAAAATTGGCGAACAAAAAATAACCTGTCAAAACAGAAATTAGACCAATAGATTTTGTTCTCCAAGTATCACTTAGAAACCCAAAAAATAAATTATTTAACTTGTAAGTAATTCTTGAAAAATTAGTTTTTTGCATTATTAAAAGACAATAAATAATCAATTAGAAAGCTACAGTCAACATATGATTTTTTTAGTTTAGGGCCTTTAATTACATTTGCCACATTATTCTCATCTCCAAGACTGTCTAAAATACAATCTAATCTAATATTTTCATCAAGAACAATTGGGATATTTGAAGGAACAAAAATGGTAGGTAAGTTAGCTCCTAAGGAAGATTTCAATCCTGGATTTGAGTCTTCGAAAACAATTGAGTTATTTTTGTTTATACCACTTAATTGAATTGCCTTTAAATAAGGTAATGGATTAGGTTTCTTCAATTCAACGTCTTCACTTGAAATAATAAACTCAAAAGGATTGAACCCATTAAAAAGGTATTCAACAAGTAGATCAACTTGATTTCTTGAACTTGAAGTAACAATAAATTGTCTTATTTTTTTTCTATGTAGTTCATTTATTAATCTAAAAACACCAGTTTTAAAACTAACGCAATTTTTTTTTATAATTTCCAAATAATGAAACTGTTTTTTTTCATGAATTTTGAGAATTAAATCTTCTGAGAAATCATAATTATTCGATTTAGCATAATAAGCTATCCTATTTTTGCCTCCATTTATCTTCAAAAGCTTTATATATTTATTAGTGTCCCAATTCCAATTAATACCAAGGTCATTGAAAGCATTATTAAAAGCAGGTAAATGAGCCTCTAACTCTGTATTTGCGATAGTACCATCTAAATCCCAATAAACACCCTCAAGATATTTCACCAAAAAAGAATTTCTTTTATTTACGGTAAAATACAAGTGCAATAATTGCTGGTCCTGCTAACGCAACTACAGCTAAAGGAATAAGTGTTGCCATGATAATGAATATGTTTTGTGATACTATTTTTACAAATAAATGACAAAACTGTACTGATACGTTACAAGATTGAATTAAATTATGAAATCATGGACATGCATAGAAAATTGTGGAGCTTGTTGTAAATTCGACTTGAACGAAAGAAGCGATTTGGCGGACAAACTTAACAAAGAAGATATAGCTTTGATAAATTCGATGACCGCCAAAGACGGTTGGTGTAAAAACCTTGATAGAGATAATAAAAAATGCTTAATTTATGAAACCAGGCCACATTTTTGCCGAGTAAATGAATTTTCGACTGCATTTAAAGAATATTTGAAATCTGGCGACAAATTTTTAATAGATTGCTGCAAACAACATATTTCATCAAATTATGGATACCAAAGTAAAGAGATGAAAACTTTTAGAATTGCTGTTTCAGCAAAATGAATAGTAAATTAGAAGAAAAAGAAAAAATTATAGAAAAAAGTTTTTTTTCTATATTTATAACGACTTTTACAACAATCTTTATTGCTGAACTGGGCGATAAAACTCAGATAGCCACATTAATGCTTTCTGCTGAATCGGGCAAGCCAATAATTGTTTTTCTTGGAAGTTCTCTTGCATTAATAAGCTCTAGTATAGTAGGAGTTCTTATTGGTAAATGGGTATCAAAAAAAATATCTCCTAGCAAATTTGCTTTATTTACTGGAGCATTAATGATATTGATAAGTATTTTTTTAGCTTATGAAACATTCAAAAATTATTTATAAATGATTTTAAGTTTATTACTATCAACATTTCTAACCGTTTTCATAGCCGAATTAGGTGACAAAACTCAACTTGCCACTTTAACTATAAGCGGAACTTCAAATAAACCATTAGCTGTTTTTCTAGGATCTTCTTCAGCACTTGTGTTTGCAAGTTTACTAGGAGCTTTAACAGGCGGTTCTATTTCAAGTTTTTTACCAGAAGTAGTTCTTAAGTCAATAGCCTCTATTACATTTTTTATAATTGGCATAAGGCTTTTTATCAACTCTTTCACCATCGAAAAAGAAATAAAAGATCAGAAAGAAAATAATTAGTTTTAAGCTTGGATAATTAGGTGTAATAATAAAGTGTATACCTCTAATTTAATTTATAATTTCATTTAGATCATGTTCTCATCTTCTTCAATAATTGATAATCTTAATCAGTCAGAAGGGTTAGAATATAAAAAATTATGCAGATTATTAAAAATAACAAAGAAATCTGATAAGGATAAATTAGGTATTGCTTTAACAGCTTTAGAAAAACTTGAAATAATTAATAAAAATGAAGATGATGAATATACCTTCATAAAAGATAGTGATCATCTTGTTGCTAAAATAAGATGTAGTAGCAAAGGCTATTGCTTTGCTGTAAGGGGAAAAGACAAAGAAGATATCTACATCAAAGAAAATCTACTTAACTATGCATGGAACGGAGATAAAGTTTTTGTAAGGATAATAAAAGAGGGTTATAGAAGAAGATCACCTGAGGGAATAGTTGATTGTATTCTTGAAAGATCAAATCAAATACTTCTTTCTAAAGTTGAAACAATAAACAATGATGTATATGCTATCCCAATAGACGATAGGATCCTTTCTAAAATAAAACTTCCAGAAGAGAATAAAAAATACACTTTCAAACCAGACAATAAGAATATAGTAAAAGTTGAGATTGATAGATTTCCCATAGGTCAAGAAGAAGGGCAAGGTCATGTGATACAAGAACTAAAACTAAACAATAACGAGGAAAATGATACAGACTTTGTTTTATCTAAAAGCAATATCGTTAAATCATACAATTTAAAAAATATTGAATCTAAAAAAATTGAAAAAAGGGAGAGGATAGACCTCACAGATAAAAACTCTTATTTATTCAAAAGTTGGAATTCTAATAATTCTCCGATGCTCCCAATGATTCAAATAGAGCAAGAAAAAAATAAAAGTACTAAGTTATGGATACATACAAATAATGTTGCAGAAAGGGTAGATCTTAATAGTAAAAAATCTCTAGAAATATTATTTAATGGCTTCGAATCATTTCCCTTATTAAATGATTGGCAAAACTACCTTAGTGAAGCCATAAGAAAAGATTCTGAATTTAAATTTGATGAAAATAATGAAGCAATTAGCCTCTGTTTGCATTTAAATAGTGATAATGAAATAATTGATTGGTCATTTCATCTTACTTTAGTGAAATGTGCTCTTATTGTTTCAAGTGATCATACTAACGCCCTTCTATCTAGAAAAAGTAAAACAAGAATAACCTCTCGGGTATTAAAACCTATAAAGGAATATATCGAAGATTTAGATAAAATACTGGAAATATCATGTTCATTCAGACAAAAACATCTGTTGTTGGGTAAGGTTGAAATTCCTGCTCCAATTAACAAAACAGAACTATTAGAAGAATTTTTTATTCACAATCCAGCTGAATATTCAAAAGAATATTTTCAAACATTAAATAAAGAAGATTGCCAAACATACCTTTCACCAATACTATATGAAGCTAATTTAATATGGTTCAAACATTCAAATCAATATAGCTTAAAAAGCGCAGGATATATCTCAAAGGGAATAGATTACGTTAATGCAAATGAAATCATCAAATATTCAGAATTTATTGATAATGAAATAGAGCTTAATGAAGATGGCAATTTATCATTTAGTCAAGTAATTAAATTATGTAGCGATGATGATAAAAAAAGAATCTTACATAAACTTCTAATTAATGAATTCAAGGACAACGAAATAAGTTTGGTTTCTAAAAATCCTAATAATGATGAATCAGAAAAACTATTTATTTCTCCATGGACAATTCCAGGATATGACTTCTCTAATCTTATTAATCAGTACTGTATTTTTAATATGATAATAAATGGTAAGAAATCAAAGAAAAATAATATTAATGCGATCAATATATCGGAAAGTAATTCATTAGACTTAGTAAATTGGGATATATTTAATTCATCAATTTCAAAGAATTTAGAAATATTATTTAACAATTTTATAATAGATAAACTTAATGAAAATAAGTACAAAGTTAACCAATATAAATCTAATATGATAAATATAAAAAAAGTAAGAAAAGCAGAAAAATCTCTAGGTAATATTTATAGTGGGTTTATATTATCAGTACAAACATATGGTTTCTTTGTTGAGATATCAGAACTAAATGTAGAGGGTTTAGTACATGTCAGCACTCTTAATAATGATTGGTATGAATATAGATCAAGGCAAAATCTATTGATTGGAAGAAAATCTAAAAAATCATATAAAGTTGGAGATGCAATAGAAGTCAAAATTATAAAAGTCGATATTCTTAAATATCAAATTGATTTAGAATTAACATAAATTTTTATAAAATATATTATGAAAATATTAACCAAAAAAATTTAAGATAACTTTTAAGAATTATGTATAAGAAAAAATATTTATTATTAACTCTTTTTTTTATAGTAATTTTTCAAATTTTATTATATACAAATAATAATCAGAAGACTTCATTTAGATACTTTAAATGGACTCTCCAAGAAGTAAGAATAGGAAAATTAATCAGCATTTCATTTTTTTCTGGTTTATTTATAAGTACTCTATTGAATACAACAATAACTAGCAGTGGTTTCAGAAAAAATAATTACGAAAATGTGGAAGATGATTTTGTATCTAATAGTAATGATGAAGATATGGAACCAAACGTTGAGATGCCACCACAAAGAGATATTAGAGAAACTCAACCAACAATTTCTGTCAATTACAGAGTAATTAAAAATATGAATGATAATAATTTAAAAAAAGATCGAAATTATTCAAATCAAGATATTAAAGATGACTGGGATAATGCTGATAATGATTGGTAGAAAAATAAATTAATTAAAAAATGTTTTTTTAATTTATAATAGGATAAATTATTTTTTTTATGGAAGAAAATTTAAACAAAAATAATGAATTAAATAAAGAAATATCTGACAACACTACTAAATCAAATTCTGAGGAAATAAAAGGACCTAAATCAGAAGAAGTTGTCAATATGGATATAAATAATGTTGATTCTGATACTAAAGTTGTTCTAAAAAATGAAATTAATACTCCCGAAGAACCTACAACAAAACCCAAAAAAGAACTCCCAGTAGAGAAAAAGCCTTTCCAAGAGTTTATTAATATACACCTAATTCCTTCACTTACTGAGGAAATTAATCAAAGAGGATTAGAAATAAACAATATTAACCTCACTAACACAAATAGACCTATTGCTGGAGATAAATGTTGGGTAATAAATTGTGAAATAAAAGATACATGTAACTTTTGGTTATCCTTTGAGAAGGATGACATTAGTTCATTAAAAAGTATTTCTTTATCAAAACCTAATCAAAAACCAAGTATTATTGAATCTTTTCTTATTGACGAAAAAAGAATTACCTTAAAATTAATTATTTCACGAGTTCTTCAAAGATTGAATGGACAAAAGTTAATAGGAGTTAACTAGAAAAACAATAACACCAAGTTAACTTTTCCCTCGAAAATACAAATCATAGTAAATAATAGTATTAATAAACCAAATAAAAAATGGCTCAATCTACTGTTGAATCAAAAAATAAAAAAGAAATAAATAATGGAAAGGTACCTGCTAAGGAAACAATTTTGTCTCCAAGGTTTTATACAACAGACTTTGACGCGATGGCCAATATGGATCTTTCAATTAATAAAGAGGAATTAGAGGCTATATGCGAGGAATTTAGGAAAGATTATAATAGGCATCATTTTGTAAGAAATAGTGAATTTGAAGGTGCTGCAGAAAAATTAGAACCTGAGACGAGAGAACTCTTTATAGATTTTCTAGAAGGAAGTTGCACTTCAGAATTTTCAGGATTTTTACTCTATAAGGAACTTAGCAAAAGGATTAAAGACAAAAACCCTCTTCTTGCCGAATGTTTTGCCCATATGGCCAGAGACGAAGCTAGGCATGCAGGTTTCCTGAATAAATCGATGAGTGATTTCGGGTTACAGTTAGATCTTGGCTTCTTAACCAAAAGCAAAGAATATACTTTTTTTGATCCAAGAAGTATTTTTTACGCAACATATTTATCGGAAAAAATTGGATATTGGAGATACATAGCGATTTATAGACATCTTGAAAAAAATCCAGAAAGCAAAATTTTTCCACTTTTCAATTATTTTGAACGTTGGTGTCAAGATGAGAACAGACACGGAGACTTTTTTGATGCCTTGATTAAAGCACAACCTCGTTCTGTCCAATCAATAAGTAATAAGCTCGATATAAAAATCTTTAAATTTAGTTTCACCCTAAATCATCCAATTTTTGATTATTTTCATAGATTTAGATACTACTTGAATAACCTTCCTTTAACTAATAGGTTGTGGTCAAGATTCTTCTTATTAGCTGTTTTTGCAACTATGTATCTAAGAGATTTAGGAATAAAAAAAGATTTCTACACTTCCTTAGGATTAGATGCTAGAGATTACGACCAATATGTTATTAACAAAACAAATGAAACTTCTGCTAGGGTTTTTCCTGTTGTACTAGATGTTTATGATAAATCTTTTTATGGAAGATTAGATAAAATTGTAGAGAATAACAGGATTCTTTCCGATATTGCAAGCAGTGAGGGAAATACAGTATCTAAAACTTTTAAAAAATTACCTAAATATTTATCAAACGGTTACCAGTTATTGAGACTATACTTATTAAAACCTCTTGATAGTAAAGATTTCCAACCTTCGATTAGATAATCTTTAATAGAGAGAAGATTTATAGACTCATATGCTTTCGTCACGAATCAAATCAAATGAAATCGTTTTTGGTAATTGCAATAAAGATTTATTAGAAGAGATTATTTTCTATGGGATTGGACTTGGTGCTGATTTTGTTGAAATATTTATAGAGAATACTGACAACTCAAGTGTGTTAGCTGAAGAAGACTTTATTACAAGTGTAAGTCCATCATTTGGAAAGGGTGCTGGTATAAGAATCTTTAAAGAAAAAAAGGATGGATTTGTAAGTACAAATGATTTAACAAAGCATGGCTTGATGAGATCAGTATCTCAAGCTATAGAGATGTTAGACATTACAGACAACAAACAAAGGGGGGGATTTAACGGTTTAAATAGGCATAGGGACTATACTTTATCCAAAAAAAAATGGATTTATGAAGTCCCATCAATTCATGAAATAAGTGAAAAACTATTAGTCAGTACGAAGTCATTAAAACAGAATAATAAAATAATAACTAGAAAAGCAAGTTACTCAAGAAATCTGCAAGAAGTAATTATAGCCTCTAGCGATGGAACCTATGCATCAGATATAAGGTTGCATCAAACAGTTGGACTAAACGTAATTGCTAGTGATGCCCAATACAAATCTAGTGGAAGTAGAAGATTTGGATCTTCAGGAATGCCTAATGAATTCAGATTATGGGATCACGAAAAAGCAGCTAATGATGTGTTTGAAAGTTCAATGAATATGTTGTATGCAGATTATGTTGATGCGGGACAAATGCCTGTTGTATTAGCTAATAAGTTTGGGGGAGTTATATTCCACGAAGCCTGCGGTCATTTACTTGAAACTACTCAAATAGAGAGAGGTACAACGCCATTTGAGAATAAATTAAATGAAAAAATTGCCCATGAATCTGTAACAGCAATTGATGAAGGGATATCTGAAGGATCCTTTGGTTCATTATCAGTAGATGATGAAGGCATGGAACCAGAAAAATCAGTTCTTATTAAAAAAGGAATTTTAAAAAAATTCATTTCAGACAGGGCAGGTGAATTAAGAACTGGCCATAAAAGAACAGGGAGTGGAAGAAGACAAAATTATTCTTTTGCTGCAGCTTCAAGAATGAGAAATACCTATATAGCTAAAGGTGAGCACTCCAAAGAGGATTTAATCAATAGTATTAGTGATGGTCTTTACTGCAAATCAATGGGTGGTGGCAGTGTAGGTGCTACAGGTCAATTTAATTTTGCGGTAGAAGAAGGATATCTTATTAAAAATGGAAAATTAACTAATCCAGTAAAAGGAGCAACTTTGATTGGTGAAGCTAAAGAAGTTATGCCAAAAATATCAATGTGCGGAAATGACCTCGAATTAGCTCCTGGATTCTGTGGATCTATTAGTGGGAGTGTCAACGTAACTGTTGGCCAACCTCATATAAAGGTTGATTCAATCACAGTAGGCGGAAGATAGGTAATGAATTCAAGAGAAATTACAACTCAAATCTCTAAAGCTGCAGATTTCCTTAATCTTAAAAAATGGGATTATGGTGCGAGCTTTTCTAATGATTATTCTGTGCAAGTAGATAAAGGTGAGGCTAAACAACTTAAGGCTTCACAAAAGCAAATTTTAACTTTAAGAGTTTGGAACGAATCTAATTTAGTTGGTATTACAACAACAAGTGATATCAGTGAATCTGGTATTAAAAAGGCTCTTAATCAAGCAAATATTGCATCTGATTTTGGCAACAAGAATGAAAGTACTGAATTCTCACCACTAGCCAAGGATCCTATTGAAGCTAAGGACACAAAAAAAAGAAATCCTGTTGGAATTAAAAAATTACTTACGCTTTTAAGAGAAGCAGAAGTAAAATTGTTAGATAGTCATGAATCTATAAAATCTGTTCCATATAATGGTCTATCTGAGAGTTTTTATGAAAGAGTTTACGCAAATAGTGATGGTGCCTATCGGAGTTATACCAAAAGTCAAGCTGCACTTTATTTATATGCAAGAGCAGAAGAGAACAATAAAAAACCCCGTAGCTCAGGTTCCGTAAAACTTGGATATGGAGTAGAAGATATAGATATAGATTTGTGCATTAAAGAAGCTTCTAATAAAACAATTTCTCATTTAAATTATTCATCTGTTAAAACTGATAAATATTTAATATGTTTTTCCCCAGAGTCATTTTTAACTATCATAAATGCCTTTAGTTCAATGTTTAATGCTAGAAGCATTTTAGATGGAGTGAGTTTATCTAATAAAAATTCTATTGGAGAGAAGCTATCTACAGAAGCACTTAATATTTATGATGATGGTCTTCACGAAAAGAATATCTCTTCATCACCATTTGATGGAGAGGGAACCCCTACCAAAAGACTATGTTTAATTAACAGAGGGAAAATTGAAAATTTTATACATTCTGAATCAACTGCAAGAATATTTAACACAATCCCCACAGGCCACGCTGGACTAGGATCAAAAGTTTCAGTATCTCCAGATTGGATAGTAGTTGAGAAATCAGAGGAAAACTTTGATCTCAAAACATCATTAGATCACACTACTTATGAGGGAGAATTTGTTTATATTGAAGAGCTAAATGCAATCCATGCAGGTGTCAGAGCAAGTCAAGGCTCATTTTCACTTCCATTTGATGGATGGCTTTATAAAAACGGCACAAAAATTTCAATTGAATCTGCAACTGTTGCTGGGGATATTAAATATCTTTTGAAAAATATCATAAATATCGAATCAAAACAGGAGGTAACAACCAGTGGGATTTCTCCACATATATGGGTAGATGAATTGTCAATAACTGGCGACGCGTGAAAATTATATTCTGGGGTACACCTGAATATTCTCTTGCGAGCCTTGATATTTTTAATAAATCTAAACACGAGGTAATTGCAGTAGTTAGCCAACCGGATAAGAAAAGATCTAGAGGAAGTAAATTAATATCTTCACCAGTTAAAAGATTTGCCGAGCAAGAATCTATAAAAATTTTTACTCCAGAAAAAATAAGGGGTAATATACAATTTATCAATGAACTTAAATTACTATCTTGTGATTTGTTTATTGTTATTGCTTATGGGAAAATTTTACCCAAAGAGATATTAGAAATTCCAAAACTTGGTTGTTGGAATGCACATGCTTCATTACTGCCAAGATGGCGTGGTGCTGCTCCAATCCAATGGTCCCTAATGAAAGGCGATGAATTTACTGGAGTAGGAATTATGAAAATGAATGAGGGACTAGATACTGGAGACTTATTGTTGGAAGAAAAAATTAAAATCGATGATAATGATAATTTAAATACACTTACAGGAAAACTTAGTAATTTATCTGCAAAATTATTTTTAAATGCCACATCTTTACTTGAAGATAATATTAAAAAAAAAATTAATACTCAATTAACAAAACAATATACTCTTGGAAGAGAAGTTACATACGCAAGAATGATTGAAAAATTAGACTTTAAAGTTGATTGGGGTAATGAGGCAATTATAATTTCTCGACAAATAAAAGCTTTATACCCACGAGCAAATACAACATTTAAAGGTAAGAACCTAAAAATAATTAAAATCAAAGTTTTGAGTAGTGATAAAATTAAAAATGAAAATTCCCTTTTCATCAGCAATTATTCAAGGCCTGGTATTATTCTTGCTGTCATAGAAAATGAAGGAATAATAATTTCAACTAAAACTGATCCGATTATTTTGTTAGAAGCAAAACTTGAAGGCAAAAATATATCCAGCAAAAATCAATTGATACAACAGTTAAAGCCAAAAGTAGGTGAATATCTCTCTGACTAAGTTCTAGATTCTTTTTTAGAGAATCCCCAAATAAAAGCAAAAATAATCAAAATATAAAAATAATAGTCTGGAAGAATAGTCTCTTTAATTAAAGTATTTAGTAAAAGCTTAATCCCAATAATTAAAATCGCTACGTAACCGGCTGTTTCTAATCTAGAAAATATATCGAGAAGTTTTAGAAAAATCCCCGAGGTAAATCTTAATGCCAATACCCCAATTACTGCTCCAAAAATAATTAAAATGTATTGATCGCTGATAGCTACTGCAGTAGTAATACTGTCAATGGAAAATGCAAAATCAGTAATTGAAAGAAGCGCTACAACCCTTAAGAACTTAAAATTTTTTTTATTAATATCTGACCCGTTTTCAGCGTTTTCAATATCTGAATTTAAAAAAACATTAGAGAAAAATAAGTATATTAAATAAAAACCAGCAAAAACCCTAATAAGAATAAATTTTAGAAGAACATTGGATAATATGATAAGAATAATTCTAAATAATAAAGATATTGTTATGCCAATATTTAAGGCTCTTGACCTTAATTCTGTACTGTCGAGGGATTTAGTAAGAGAAGCTAGTGCGACAGCATTATCAGCCGACAATAATAATTCTAGAGCAATTAATATTGGTAAAAGTGTAAAAATTTCGGACCAACTGTCTACCTGATCTAGTGTTGGTATAAATGAATTTATTGCGGCTGAATCCATCGAATATTATTCACAATCAGTATAAAATCTAATATAATGGATCGGTTATTTGTAATCAAGATTGATAACTATAAATGAGTTTAAATACTTTGGTTGATTATATTTCGAACTCACAAATTACTTCTGAATTAATAAAAAGAATTTCAAAAAAAAATGAATTAAATATTGTTGGTTCAAGTAGATATGCAAAATCAATAATCCTAGATAGTATTGCAAAAAAAGAGAAAAAAAATATATTACTAATTTGTCCTAATGTAGAAATTGCCTACAAATGGATTGGTTATTTTGAAAGTATAAATGATAAAAAAGTTTTATATTATCCTCCAACAGAACATCTACCATACGCATCAATTAATAAATCCAAAGAGATTGAATTTAGTCAGCTTACAGTTTTATCCAAATTAATAAAAAAAGAGAGAAAGGAACTTAATATCGTTATATCAACAGAGAGATCACTACAACCTCATCTATTAAATAAAAACTTATTTATTGAAAACAAGTTAGATTTACAAAAGGGTGTTCGAATCGAGATTCAAGAATTAGCAAAAAAACTTACTTTGCTGGGCTATACAAAGGAAAATGTAACTTCAACAGAAGGATTTTGGAGTAGGAGAGGGGAAATAATAGATATTTATCCTGTCAATAATGAGTTTCCTGTAAGATTAGAATTTTTTGATAATGTAGTTGACAAGATAAGAGAATATGATCCCCATTCGCAGAAAACATTAGAAAGTATCAATAATATTGAAATAATACAGGCTGGGTTGGATTTGCTAATAAAAGACAAGTTAAATAATTTATCTAAGAATAGTATTTTTAATTCAGAAGATATAAAAAAAAATAATCTTGATCGTTATTTAGGAATAATTGAAAAAGAACCATCAAATATAATAGATTTTATAAATAGGGAAACAATTCTTGTAATTGATGAATTAGAAGATTGTAAAAAATTTGCTAATAATTGGTATCTAGATTCAGAAAGTAATTTTGATAATTGTTCTTATGAAATAAATGAGAACCTTAAAAATAATGATATTAATTTAGAGGCCAAACCTAATTTGCATTTAAAGTTAGACGAAATATTAAATTCACTAGAAAATTTTAATTTAATAAAATTATATGAATTTGAATCTAAGGACAATATTGAAAATAGATTTTTATTAAACGATAAAAGATTAAATTCATACTCTAAAAATATAGGAAAATTATCAAATGATATAAATAAAAATATAAAAAACAAAGAAAAAGTATGGATATTATCAGCACAGCCATTGAGAACTAAGACTTTACTATTTGAGCACGAATGTAATACAAACTTCTTAAAAAATCCTGATGATATTGATGAAGCATTTAAGTCAATTAACAACTCAACCCCTTTAATTATAAAAAATAAGAACAATTATGAAATTGAGGGTTTTTATCTTCCTATGTGGAAAGTTGTCCTCATAACAGATAAAGAATTATTTTCACAACAATATCTTTTTAATAATGTATTCATAAGAAGAAAAAAAATAAGTGTAAATTCAAATATAAATGTTAACAAGATTACTCCAGGTGATTTCATAGTTCATAAAAATCATGGAATAGGAAAATTTTTAAAAATAGAAAAAATAAATATAACTGGAGACGCAAGAGATTATCTAGTCATTCAGTATCAAGATGGGAAGATAAGTGTTGCCGCTGATCAACTCAGTAGTGTTAACAGATATAGATCAAGCGGAAAAATAAAACCAAAAATAAATAAATTAGGAGGGACAGAATGGGAAAGAATAAAAGATAGAAATAAGAAACAAATCAAAAAAGTTGCTGTAGATATCTTAAAACTTTATGCGAAAAGAGAAAAATTAAAGGGGCACATTTACCCAGAAGATGGTCCTTGGCAAGATGAATTAGAGGAATCATTCCCTTATCAACCAACACCAGATCAAATTACTGCTGTAAAAGAAATAAAATCTGATATGGAAAGCGATAAGCCAATGGACAGGTTAGTTTGTGGAGATGTAGGATTTGGTAAGACAGAGGTCGCTGTTAGGGCCATATTCAAGGCAATTACATCAGGCAAGCAGGTAATATTACTAGCACCTACAACAATCTTAGCTCAGCAACATTGGAGAACAATAAATAATAGATTTTCACCTTATCCAATAAAGGTTTCATTACTCAATAGATTCAAAACTCCCAATGAGAGAAAGGAAATTTATGCAGGGTTAAAAAATAACAAAATTGATCTAGTAGTTGCTACCCACCAAATATTAGGCAAAGAAATCGAAATAAAAAACTTAGGACTACTTGTTATTGATGAAGAACAAAGATTTGGAGTAAGACAAAAAGAAAAAATTAAAAAAATAAAAACTAACATAGATGTTTTAACTCTCTCGGCAACTCCAATTCCAAGAACTCTTTATATGAGTTTATCTGGACTGAGACAAATGAGTTTACTAAATACTCCACCTCCATCAAGAAGATCAATAAAAACATATTTATCTGAAATAGATATGGATGTTATAAGAACTGCAATTAACCAAGAACTTGATAGGGGAGGTCAAATATTTTATGTTCTTCCAAGAATTTCTGATATTGATCAAGCTGTAAACAAATTAAAAAATATGTTTCCCAGCTTAAAATTTATTGTTGCTCATGGACAAATGAATGAAACAGAGCTTGAAAATGCAATGATTGCCTTTAATAATGGAGAAGTAGATCTAATGATATGCACAACAATAATTGAAAGTGGATTAGACATCCCTAAAGTAAATACAATAATTATTGAAGATTCTCACAAATTTGGGCTTTCACAACTTTACCAACTTAGAGGAAGAGTTGGTAGAAGCGGTGTACAAGCACATGCTTGGTTATTTTATCCAAATATAAATAAAATTAATAATGCTGCAAAACAAAGATTGAAAGCGATAAAAGATTTTTCGGAACTAGGAAGTGGATACGAACTTGCAATGAAAGATATGGAAATAAGAGGTGTTGGAAGTTTACTTGGAGAAGAACAAAGTGGAAAGGTTAATGCTATTGGATATGATTTATACATAGAAATGCTCCATGAGGCTATTTCAGAAATAAGTGGGCAAGAAATACCTGAAGTTAGCGATACACAAATAGATCTCCCAATAAATGCATTTATACCTGCAACATGGATATTAAATAGGGTAGAGAAACTTGAGGCTTACAAATCTGCTACTGAATGTTCAAATAATAATGAATTAACTGAATTAGCTACGGACTGGGTTAATAGATATGGAACCTTACCTCAACCAGTCGAGTCCTTAATTATGATCATGAGACTAAAACTTCTTGCAAAAAAATGTGGTTTTAGTAAGATCAAACTCAAAAAGCCAAACATCTTGATAGAGACCAAATTAAAAAATTCTACTTTTAAAATTCTTAAAAATTCTTTAGCAAGTAGTGTTCAAAATAAATTTAATTTTGATGAAGGAGAACAATTATCAGTCATAACGATAAGGGGATTAGGAGTAACTGAAATTCAAAATCAAATTGATCAACTAATCTTGTGGTTTGGATCTTTTGAAAGAGAAATAAAGAATTTCGATAAAGAACTTCTTATTAAAAGAGAATAAATTATTAAATTATTGTATAAAACACGCGAAAGAGTTTGATTTCGGTTAGGTTTAAAAAAATTTTTTTGTTTTTATGGGAGAATATATAGACGTCGGAATTCAAACTACTATTTTACCTTTATCAATTATTGTTTCGTCAATTTTACTTGGCATATATGCCCTATTTGGAGAAGAGACAGAAAATGATGATGATGATTCTGACTCTGGAAGTGGTGGTCTAATGCAGCCTATTTGAGTTTATTTATAAATTATTTGTTTTGACTTCCTCTTAGAGATCCTAAATAATCTATAAATAGAACCTATCATTAAAATAAGAGCAGTAAAAGAAGAGACAAAAATAAATACCACCAAGAATATTTCATAAATATATGAGAAAAGATCAATTATTAATGAGAAAAATTTATTAAGTGTGGAGGGTAAATTTTGCAGAAGTAAATTTTTATTAGGAATTAAATAATTTATATAAACTAAAAAAACACTCAAAATAAACAAAAAGAAAGATTCTGTAAATAGTCTTCTTTTAGATTTTCTTCTTAAATTTAATTTTTTTTTAAAAATGTATTTATCAGACTTAATATTCAAATTTGGGATGTTTAAATCTGCCATATATCAAAACTAAAAAATAAATTAATAATTACTCTGAAAGAAATTAATCTATAATATCGTGTTTGTATTTAATATGCTAATGAATCTTTATTCTGGATTTATTAGTTCATTTTTTTCTTGAACTTCAATGGGATTATAAAAATAAATAAAAGAAGATGAAATTAGAATTAAAGAACAAATTGCAAAAAGAGGCGGTAAAAAGAAATTGAAAAATTTTATTTTGTCATTTGATCGAAATCTTAAATTATTAGAAATATTATTACTTAATTCAGTATTTTTAATTCTTACTTTTGGCGATTCTCTTAACTGATCAAAACAATTTATGGTGTCTGTAAGTAATGAATTACCAATCTTTAAAATTAATGGCTTTACATTTGGTTTAGAACTCTTAAGAACAATATTATGTATGTAAAGATTGTCAGCTTTTATATCAATTAATTTGGACTCATATAATGGGATTTCATTTTTGACTAAAAGATTTGAATAAATATAAAAAGCATTCATAATAGGCACTAAATGCTCAACTTTACCTTCAATAAGTGGTTTATCAATTATGGTTAATTTCCATTGAGAAATAATTGATATTTGATCGATATTTTCATTATTTGAATAATCTGGCAATCCGATTATTTCAAGACTTACTGAAGATTGATGAAATGATAATTTATTTTGCATAATATTAAAAGTCGAATAGAAAATTCCTCAACTTTTTATAACCTTGATTAGAAATACAAAAAGATAAAGTAAGCAAAGACTTTATAATAATTTCATCATTTCCAGCTTGATCAAGAAGCTTTTTTACCCTCATACTATCTGAATTAAATCTCTCTTTTATCAACTCTATAAATCTTTTATTAAATTCAACCCAGATAACTGTGTTCTTTTTAGGACCTTCTTTAGAATTAAGTAACTCTCTCATAAAAGGATACAAATATCTTGACATTTCAACTGTAATTTTTATTAAGGCATCAAATTCATTTATTTTTATATTGTTATTAACATAAGATTTTCTCAAAGGATTATTATTCCTTAATTTCCAAATAGTAACTTTATTCGGAAAAACATTATTTAAATTAAGTTTATTTGATATGGCGTACAGAGATTGTATACCATTTAAATCAATAGTCTCTAGGATTAATAAAAATAAATCAAGTTTCTCTATAGATTGTCTTGAAACCTGATTTCCTTTAGTTAAAACTGTAATTGCTCTTTAATAAAAACATACATAAATCATAACAGAATTATTAATCTATTTTTGAAATAAAAATGAATATAACTTATCTAGTTCTTCAATAGTTAGCATTCCATAACTCCATAATAATATTGGTAATGGAGTGTTATTTTTAATAGATAATTTTATACCAAGTTCAATAGTAGATTCATCTAAACCTAATACATTAAATAAATAAATTATCATTTCTCTAGATACATAATTATTCATAAATTTTATTTAATACTTGAGAAAATGAGAGATTTAGTCATTTGATTTAGGACTAATTTTCTTGTAAAAAGAAATTTATTTAAAAGTAAGAATGAAAATTTCCTTATAGGAAATGAAAAAATGTTTTTATTAGCAAAAATCGATATCAATGAGTCAGTTATAAAAATAGTGACGATAATATCTAAAATCCTGCTTGAAAGATACTTAAATTTAAAAAATGTCAGTTGCATTTTAGTAATAGCAGTATTTTTATTAAAAAGATCATAAATAGTATTAACATCTCTCCAGCAAGTATTTAAACCCTGACCACCAACAGGATGAAATGTATGAAATGCATCTCCTACAAAAACTAATTTTTTAAAATTTAAAACTGGTAAATTTAAGGATAATGAAACAGGAAAAATATTAAATTCGCCAATTATTTGATCCAACTTAAATTCATATGGCAAGATTGTTGATAAATTATCCATTAAAAAATTCTTGTCAGAATTTAACCTTTCAATTGCCTTTAATGAACTGGAAGTCCAAATTACTTGATATAAATTTTTTTCTAAAGGTAATAATGCAAGTGGGCCTTCTTTTCTAAAAATTTCATAAGCACGCTTTTCACAATGACCTCTAAGAGAAACTTTAAAAGTTAAACAAGACTGACTATAAGATTTTTTTACATCAATAAAATCTAAGAATTTTTTATCAAGTGAGTTTGCTCCTGTTGAAAAGAATTGATAGTCAAATAATATTTTTTTACGTAACAATCTCTGAGGTGTCATAAAAAAAATATTTTCATAATTATCAATCTCTTGAAAAAATACATCCATGAGATCCGAATGTTTAACTACCCAGCCAATATTTTCAGCAGAACTTATATCATCATCTAAGTCAGAGGTTGATAAATTGGTAAAAGCAGAAGTTACGCTATCTGAAATTGAAAGGGTATCAAAGCCAAATAAAAATGGTTCTAATTTTTCCCAAAGTTTGAATTTAGATAAGATTATTCTTGTTGAGTGAGTAATTGCATAAGTTTTATCTTTATCAATTAATCTATCTTTTGTTAATAAATCAGTTAAAAAAATATTGCAATTAAATTTTGAAAGCGCAATTGAAAGTAATAAACCAGTGGGGCCTGATCCAACAATTTTAAAATTGAATTTATTTTTCATCAGATTGTATAAGCTTCAACTATCTATTCAAATAAATATAGCAAATTTCCTCAAACGCTGGTCTTAATAAATATGGGTACTCACCAACCCATAAGTTAATTTCAGGAAGCCAAGCATCGGTCAAATAAAAATCTCTGTCAAAATTACGGTTATCAGATGTTATTAGACATCTTATACTCGAACCCACCCTAATTTGACTGTGCTTATTTTCCATAGGAAAACTTAATTTTTCCAAATAACCATCTTCATCTTCTAATTCAAGTACTAACCAAGTCCTTTTGTTTTCGATAACTTCTAATCGACCTTGCCTATTAGATTGTTCTCTTGAACTTTCAATTTTTTCTGTTTTATAGATATCTGATATATAGCCATCAAATATAGAATAAAATTTGTATTTTCTTAATTGCAAATTTTTTCTACTTGATTCAAGAATTGGACCCCATATGATATACAAAAAGAAACCTACACATAGGAATAACCAGAAATTATTAGTTTGATCTCCAGTTGAACTAATAATTAATGTAATAAATCCACCAATTGAAGAAACTATTACTCTTTGAAGAATTTTTCTCGGATTCCCCAACGCGTACTTAAATTGACTTCCTGTACCAACTGCAGGAATAAGTTTTGAAATTTGACCTGAATTAATTGGTATTAACATTTTAAAAAATTAATTTTTCAAGTCCGTAAACTAAAGTTTCATAATTACCAATTTTTTTAATAGCCTGTAAAACTCCTGGCATATAAGCCTTTCTATCAATAGTGTCATGTTTAATAGTGTAAGTTTCACCTGGAGATCCCATAATTACTAACTGATGAGCAAGTAATCCTGGTAATCGTACAGAATGTATATTGATTCCTGAATCTCTAAGCCCACCCCGTACTCCTTTTAATGACTCAGACTCTTTTACTAAATTCTGATTAAATTTCTTTGGATATTCTTCAATCATTTCTGCAGTTTTTATACATGTCCCACTAGGAGAATCAGCTTTTTGATTATGATGCATCTCTATTAGTTCAATATTGTCATAAAACCTTGCAGCTACAGATGCCGCCTGCTGAAGAAGAACCATTCCTACTGAAAAATTAGGAATTATTGCACAACCAACCGATGCTTTCTGAGCAAAAACAGACAAATCTTGTATTTGCGAAGGGCTTAAACCTGTAGTTCCTACTACTGGTGATACACCGTATGCAATAGCTGATCTTGTATTTTCATATACAGAATCAGGATGAGTAAAATCAACAAGCACAGGTTTGATTTTTTCATTTCTATAATTTTGACTAACAGAGCATAAAGTTCCTTCAAAATCATTTGAAACAAAAACATCACAATTTTTTACCTTCAGTAATTCAGAAATATTTGCGCCATTGTTCTTTTCGTTTATGTCGATTGCTGCAACAAGTTCACAATCTTTAGAATTTAATACAGTATTAACAACTTCACTTCCCATTCTGCCTAAAGCTCCGGATACAAGTACTGGTATAAGTTTTTTAGAATTTTCAGTCATTTTTTTAAAAATTTTTTTTTTAAAGGTTGTTACACGCTATTTATATTGCACACAATAACGTCTTTTCATTCGTAGGCTGGTAGAAATACTTAAAGAAAATCAATGTTTACGCAGGTCCGCTCAGCAAACCGCAGAGTATCTCCTGTTGAGGATAACAAACACAAAGTTGTAATAAAAGCAGTTTATGTTGTCCTTGAGCCACAATACCAAAATTCCTTAACGGAAGCTGCAAAGTCAATAAATAAGATGAATGGGCCAATAGGTATAGACCTTAGTGGCTATCTTATCGAAGAACTTAGGAATGATAGTAATTTTAAAGATTTTAAAGAAGATATAGCTAATGCAGATATATTTGTTGCTTCGCTAATTTTCATTGAAGACCTTGCTCAAAAAGTAGTTGATGCAGTTTCTCCTTTTAAAGACAAACTTAAAGCATCAATTGTTTTCCCCTCCATGCCAGAGGTAATGAGATTAAATAAACTAGGTTCATTTAGTATGGCCCAACTTGGTCAATCTAAAAGTATTATTGGAGATTTAATAAAAAAGAAAAAAGAATCTGATGGAGCAAGTTTCCAAGATTCAATGTTGAAGTTATTAAATACACTACCTTCAATTCTTAAATATCTACCAGTAGAAAAAGCTCAAGATGCTAGAACATTTATTCTGAGTTTTCAGTACTGGTTAGGTGGTACCACTGAGAACTTAAAAAACTTCTTGTTAATGATTTCTGAGAAGTACGCTGTTTCAGAGATCATAAAAGATCAAATAGAAGAATTCAAAATTCAAGACCCTGAAACATTTCCAGATTTAGGAATTTGGCATCCTCTTGCTCCTTGTATGTTTGAGAGTCTTAAAGAATATCAAAATTGGGAAAATAATAGGAAAGATATAAATCCTAAAGATGACAAAACTCCGACAATAGGCTTAGTGCTTCAAAGGAGTCACATCGTTACGGGAGATGATGCTCATTACGTTGCTGTTATTCAAGAACTGGAATACAGAGGCGCGAGGGTAATACCTATCTTCTGTGGAGGTCTTGATTTTTCTAAACCAGTTAATGAATTTTATTTTGATACCATAAATAACAATCAACCTATAGTAGATGGAGTTGTATCTCTAACAGGATTTGCACTAGTTGGTGGGCCAGCAAGACAAGATCATCCTAAAGCTATTGAAGCCCTCAAAAGGTTAAACAGACCCTATATGGTTGCACTTCCATTAGTCTTCCAAACCACACAAGAATGGGAAGATAGTGATCTAGGATTACACCCTGTTCAGGTAGCACTTCAGATTGCAATTCCAGAGCTTGATGGGGCTATTGAACCTATTATTCTCTCAGGTCGTGATGATGCTACAGGTAAGGCGCATACGCTCCAAGATCGAGTTGATGTAATAGCTGAAAGAGCAATAAAATGGTCAACTTTAAGAGTTAAACAAAGAAAGGATAAAAAATTAGCCATCACAGTATTTAGTTTTCCACCAGACAAAGGAAATGTTGGTACGGCAGCATACTTGAATGTTTTTGGTTCAATTTATAGAGTGCTTCTTGAAATGAAATCGAAAGGATATCAAATAGATGAACTTCCAAGTAATTCAAAAGAATTAATGGAAAAAGTAATTAACAACCCTGAAGCGATGGATGGCTCTCCAGAGTTAAATATTGCTCATAAGATGTCAGTAAAAGAATACGAAGAGTTCACACCATATTCTCAAAGACTTGAAGAGAATTGGGGTAAACCTCCAGGGAACCTTAATAGTGACGGACAAAACCTTCTTATCTATGGAAAACATTTTGGAAATGTTTTTATAGGAGTTCAACCTACATTCGGTTATGAAGGTGATCCCATGAGATTACTCTATTCAAGAAGTGCTAGTCCTCATCATGGTTTTGCTGCTTATTACACGTATGTAGAAAAAATCTGGGGGGCTGATGCTGTTCTTCATTTTGGAACTCACGGTTCACTTGAATTTATGCCTGGGAAGCAGATGGGCATGAGTGAAACTTGTTATCCGGATTCTCTCATTGGATCATTGCCTAATTTGTATTATTATGCTGCGAATAATCCATCTGAAGCAACAATTGCAAAGAGAAGAGGATATGCTTCAACTATTAGTTATCTGACTCCTCCAGCGGAAAATGCAGGACTCTATAAAGGACTTAAAGAACTAAGTGAACTAGTTGGTTCATATCAACAATTAAGAGAAAATAGTAGGGGCATTCAAATTGTTAATGCAATTGTTGAGACTTCTAAACAATGTAACCTTGACAAAGATGTTGAGCTTCCTTCAAAAGACGTAGAAGAACTATCGATAGATGAAAGAGATTTATTTGTTGGTAATGTTTATAAACAGTTGATGGAGATAGAAAGTAGATTGTTACCTTGCGGTCTTCATACTATTGGAGAAGCTCCAACAGCAGAAGAAGCTGTTGCTACGCTTGTAAATATTGCATCTTTAGAAAGAGAACAAGAAGGATTAAGATCTCTTCCTGGATTACTTGCAGAATCCATCGGTCTAACTATTGAACAAATTTATGATGGCAACAACAAAGGTGAACTTAAATTTGTAGAGTTAAATGAAAAAATCATAAATACAGCTAGAGAGTCGATTTTTGCAATGGTCAACTCTTTAAAAATCATTGATGGCAGAGTTTATTTAGAAAAATCACTTTTATCCAAACTTTTCGATTTACTTAAAGTTTTTGGTCTAAATCTACCTACTCCTTGGTTAAGAGTCTGTAGATTAAATGGATTTAATGAAGTTAATCAGAAGGAATTAAATAAATTATTTGACTACTTACTTTTCTGCCTGGAACAGGTCTGCGCAGACAAAGAAATGGATAGCCTCATTAAAGCACTAGATGGAAATTATGTTTTACCTGGACCAGGAGGAGATCCCATAAGAAATCCAGGTGTATTACCTAGTGGTAAAAATATCCATGCACTTGATCCTCAATCAATTCCAACTACAGCAGCAGTAGCTGCAGCGAAGTCCGTTGTTGACAAATTAATTGAAAGACAAAAGGAAGAGCAAGGAACATGGCCTGAAACAATAGCTTGTGTTTTATGGGGTACTGATAACATCAAAACCTACGGAGAATCACTTGCACAAATCTTATGGTTTGTTGGGGTAAAACCAAAACCAGATTCTGTTGGAAGAATTAACAAACTAGAATTAATACCTTTAGAAGAATTAGGTAGGCCAAGAATAGATGTAGTAGTTAATTGTTCAGGAGTATTTAGAGATCTATTTATCAATCAAATGGCATTAATAGATCAGGCAGTCAAATTAGCAGCTGAAGCTGATGAACCATTGGAATCTAATTTTGTAAGGAAACATTCACTAGAACAAGCAGAAAAAGAAGGCACATCTATCAGAGAAGCTTCAGCGAGAGTATTCTCTAATGCAAGTGGAAGTTACAGTTCAAATGTTAATTTAGCCGTAGAAAATTCAACATGGGAGGAAGAAAATGAATTGCAAGAAATGTATTTATCTCGCAAAACATATGCTTTTAATGCTGATAATCCAGGTGAGATGAATCAAAAACGAGAAGTATTTGAGTCAGTAATGAAAACAGCAGATGTTACATTTCAAAACCTTGATTCTTCAGAGATTTCATTAACAGATGTAAGTCACTATTTTGATTCTGATCCAACAAAATTGATCAAGACATTAAGAGATGATGGGAAAGAACCAAGTAGCTACATAGCGGATACAACCACTTCTAATGCTCAAGTTAGAACACTTGGAGAAACTATCAGATTAGACTCAAGAACAAAACTTTTAAATCCTAAGTGGTATGAAGGTATGCTCAAATCTGGCTACGAAGGAGTTAGAGAACTTTCTAACAGACTTAATTACACTCTTGGTTGGAGTGCGACAAGCGGTCAAGTAGATAATTTTGTATATGAAGAAACTAATGAAACATTTATAAATGACGAAGAGATGAGGAAAAGATTAATGGATCTTAATCCTAATAGTTTCAGAAGAATTGTTGGAACATTGCTAGAAGTCAATGGTAGAGGATATTGGGAAACTTCAGATGAGAATATAGAACAGTTGAAAGAACTTTACCAAGAGGTAGAAGATAAAATCGAAGGAGTTAAAGAATAATAAATTTATTATTTTCTATAAATCCTATCAGCTACTTTCAAGACTTGATAATTTAGTTTGACATTGTGAACTCTCACAATGTCAATATTAAATTGAGAACAAAGACAACTTATTGCAAGTGTTCCTATATCCCTTTCTTTTGGATTTTTCTCATTCAAAATTTCTCCTATAAATCTCTTCCTAGATGCACCTATCAAAATTGGCAAATTCCATTTTTTAAATACTTCTATGTTTCTCAAGATTTCCAAATTATGAATGATATCCTTTGAAAAACCAATTCCAGGATCCACTATTATATTTCTTTTAGATATATTTTTTTCTAAAGCATTATTTATTAAATTATCAAGAGAGTATTTAACATCAGTCAATACGTTCTGGTAATTAGAGAGTTGATTCATATTTTGACTATTACCACGACTATGAGTTATGACGAACGGACAGTTGAATTTTGATACAACATCCAAAATTTTTATATCTCTTCTTCCTCCTGTAACATCATTTATCCAATTAGCACCATTTAAAAGAGCTTCGTAAGCCACTTCAGAATTAAAAGTATCAATAGAAATTAATACATCTGGAAATTCAGATTTTATTAATTTTAGATATGGGATCAATCTTTTTATTTCTATACTAGACCCAACTTCTTCAGCCCCAGGTCTCGTACTTTGAGCACCAAGATCAATAACATCAACACCATTGCTCAAGAAATGATTTACTTGATCCAAAACTTTTTTTGAAGAATTTAAATCTCCTCCATCACTAAATGAATCAGGAGTTAAATTAATAACCCCCATAATTGAAGTTTTTTGACCCCAGCCTTTTGGCCAAGGATTTTTCTTATTTATAATTCGCAATTCTTGCAAAACTATTAGGATCTAATGAAGCTCCTCCCACCAAAACCCCATCTATATCACTCATTGACATTATTTCATCAATATTATTAGGCTTAACAGATCCTCCATATTGGATAACCACATCCTCAAAACCTATTAATTTTCGAATCAAAGAACATATCTTGTTAGCCTCTTTAGCTTCACATGTTTTACCTGTCCCTATAGCCCAAATTGGCTCGTAAGCAACTATAAGGTTAGATGGATTTGTATTTTCAAGTCCTTGTTCAACCTGTCTAGTGATAACTCTATTAGCTTCTCCTCTCTCTCTTTGCTCCAATGTTTCCCCAACACAAACTATTGGAGTAAGTCCACTTGATTGAGCAAAAACTGCTCTTTTATTAATCTGTTCATCACTTTCACTAAAATATTTCCTTGGTTCACTGTGACCAACTATTGCGTAAGAAACTCTATGTTCAAGAAGCATTTTAGGAGATATTTCTGCCGTAAACGCTCCTTCATCTTCCCAATGAATATTCTGACTAGAAATATCTAAATAATCAAAATCAGTATGATTAGAAAAGGTTGAAATAGCAGTAAAAGGTGGTGCAATAATAACTTTACGATCATCCTTTATGTTTGTTATTAAAGGTAAAAACACTTCTAAATAAGACTTGGCTTGAGCACAAGTCATATTCATTTTCCAATTACCAGCAATAATAGATTTTCTCAAAATACAATCTCCAAGAAAATCATAATAATATAAACTGAGGTTAATAATCTAATTAATCAAAAATTAATTCATTTTTTAGAAACATAACTTTATCTCCCTTATTTAGTTTTCTTCCTCTTCTAGTTTCAATTACACCATTGACTTTAACAGACCCAGATGTAATAAAGATTTTTGCTTCTCCACCTGATGATACCAAATTCTTCCATTTTAAGAATTGATCTAATTTCATTGTTTTGTATGCCCAAAGATATTGATAAAGTAGGATAAATATAATACATAAAGTATCTTGCGACTAATACCACCAATCAGGCCATATTCAAATAGATTTATTAAAGGTTTTATATGCATGATTATTTACGTTGCTTGTTGGCCATTATTAGCATATTTAGCAGGAAAACTAATCCCGGCAATTGGATCTGGTGATCTTTCAAAAGTTTCTAGCATAATAGTCTGGTCTTTATTAGTATTCTTAATTCAAAAAATAGCTCAATTTGGACAGGATGTTTTTATTGCAAAACCATCCCTAGAAATTAGTGAAGAAATGACAGGAAATTTATTTAGAAAAATTCAAAAAATAGAGATGAATTCCTTTGGGAATATTTCAGCAGGAGACATAATCTATAGACTCACGGAAGATGCAGACAGAGTAAGCGAAGTAATCTATAAAACAGCTCAAGATACTTTTCCGTGTACTTTACAATTATTAGCTGTAATAATATACATGTTTTATTTAGATTGGTCTCTCACAGTATCAACTTTTGTGATAGCACCATTAGTTATTTTCACAGTTAATAGTTTTGGAAGAAGAGTCTTATTAGCATCTGAAAAAAGTCAAGAATCAACTAGTAACTTAGCAGGTTTAATAGGTGAATCTATAAATGGAATGGCTACTGTAAGAGCTTTTGCAGCCGAAAATTGGATTGTAAATAAATTTTATAAAAAATTAAATTCAAATAAAAAAGCGAAATATAAAACATTAAAATTGCTTGCATTTCAGCATCCAGTTGTAGGCTTTGTAGAAGCATTTGGAATATTAGCAATATTGGGTTTAGGAGCCTCAAGAATTAACCTTGGTCTTTTAACTAGTGAAGAATTTAGTAGTTTTTTTGCTGCAATATTAATGCTTATTGATCCAATAAGCCATGTAAGTACAAATTTCAATGACTATAAACAGGCAGAAGCATCCATAAAAAGGTTAAAAAAAATAAATCTAGAACCTTTTGAAAACGATAATGAAAATTTAACAAGGATATCTAATATTGATGGGAAAATCACTTTCAAGAAAGTTGATTTTGAATATAAAGAAGATAATCAAGTCCTCAAAAATATAAATTTAGAAATTAAAAAAGGGGAAGTTACAGCTTTCGTTGGATCTTCTGGCGCTGGTAAAAGTACAATGATGGGTCTTATTTTAAAATTTATTAACCCAAAAAAAGGAGACATTTTTATTGATGATAAAAATCTTAAATTATTAAATACGAAAGATATCAGAAATAATATTGCTCTAGTACAGCAACAACCTTTCTTATTTACAGGTAAGATTATCGACGTAATAAGAATGGGTAGGAATTTTACTAAAGAAGAAATTATAGAATCTGCCAAAAAATCAAATGCTCACAACTTTATTCAAGAGCTTCCTAATAAATATGAAACCAAAATAACTGAAAGAGGATTAAATTTCTCCGGCGGACAGATCCAAAGGATCGCTATTGCAAGAGCAATATTGGGGAACCCAGCGATTTTACTTCTAGATGAGGCAACTAGCGCACTTGATGCAGAATCAGAAGCAGAAGTTCAAGAAGGGCTTAATAGAGCAATGAATAATAGGACTGTTATTGTAATAGCTCATAGATTAGCTACTACTCAAGAGGCAGATAAAATAGTTGTCTTTGATAAGGGTGAAATTATTGAGATTGGTAAACATACTGATTTAATTAATAAAAAAGGAATATATAAAGAATTATGTGAAAAACAATTAATTAAGAAGTTATAATTCAAGCTTATTTATTAAATTTTTAAATCTATGAATGAAAATCAAAATGATTCTGGCAATCCAGTTTTAACCTTTGAAGGGAAAAAGTATTTTATAAATCAACTTTCTAAGGAAATAAAAGAATCTATAAATGCATTACAAATAGCGGAAACTCAACTAAAAATGCATCAAGACACTCTGAAATTGCTAACAATTAGTCGAAACTCTATAGCTAATCAATTAAGAGAAAAACTAAAAAACATTGAATAAATTTAATAATTATGGATTTCTTGCAGAGAGTAAGTATCAATCTTATTAAGTTGCAATGCTTTGATTGCTTTAATAGCTGCCTTGGCTCCCGGAATGGTTGTAAAAGTTGGAATATTATATTCCAAAGCAGCACGTCTTAAATATGCGTCGTCATGGAGAGCCTGCGATCCTATTGGAGTATTAATTACTAACTGAACAAGTCCTGAACGAATTAGATCTTCTATATTAGGTCTACCTTCGTGTACTTTTAGTACTTCATCAACTTGAATGCCTAAATCACTTAAATATGAAGCTGTACCACTCGTTGCAATTAATTTAAATCCTAAAACCAACAACTCCCTAGCAATTACTTCAAGATATTTTTTATCTAAATCATTCGTAGACAAAAAAGCTACTCCCTCAGAGGGGACTCCATTTCCTGCTGCCAATTCTGACTTAGCATAAGCAATACCGAAATCTTTGGCTAAACCCATTACCTCTCCTGTTGATCTCATTTCCGGACCAAGAAGCGTATCAGATCCAGGAAATCTTTTAAAAGGTAAAACAGCTTCTTTCACTGCCTGATATTTTGGAGAGAATTCTTCTGTAAAATTAACATCATCTAGAGTAGAGCCTTGCATTAACTGGGTAGCTAATTTTGCAACTGGTTTTCCTATAGCCTTTGAAACAAATGGAACAGTTCTGGAAGCTCTTGGATTAGCTTCTAAAATAAATAATTTATTTTCTTTATTATTTAAATTCGTTACTGCAAATTGTAAATTAATTAAACCAACAACATTTAATCTTTTAGCAATTAATTTAGTCCAATTTTTTACTACATCTAGAGTGGATTTTGAAAGAGAAATAGATGGCAAACAGCAAGCGGAATCACCAGAGTGAATCCCTGCTGGTTCAACATGTTCCATTAAACCAGCAATTACTACTGAACCTGCTGAATCACATAAAGCATCAACATCTATCTCAATAGCATTATTTAAATATTGATCAAGCAGTATTGGATGATCAGGCGATACCTTGACTGCTTCAGAGATGTATCTCGATAATTCATTCTCATCCTTTACAATTTCCATTGCCCTGCCACCTAAAACATAAGAGGGCCTAACAACTAAAGGAAACCCAATATTCTTAGCCACAGTTTGCGCTTCATTTTGATTACGAGCTATTCCGTTTAATGGTTGCCTAATATTTAATTCTTTAAGTATTTTTGTAAATTCCTCTCTATCTTCTGCTAGATCGATTGAAATTGGTGAAGTCCCTAAAATTTTTGATCCTGTTCTAGCACCATCGTTAGATTTAAGCCACTCATATAAAGGTAAAGATAATTTTAAAGGAGTTTGACCTCCAAATTGAACAATCAAACCATATGGATTTTCAACTTCTATTATATTTAGTACATCCTCCAAAGTTACAGGCTCAAAATATAAAATATCGCTAGTGTCGTAATCCGTTGATACGGTTTCAGGGTTACTATTAACCATTATTGTTTCAAAACCATTTTGAGAGGCTTGATATGATGCATGACAACAACAATAATCAAATTCTATTCCCTGTCCAATTCTGTTTGGACCTCCACCTAAAATCATAATTTTTTTTGAATCATTATTTTTTTTAATTTCACTATCAAAAACTTGAGAATTTAAAAAAATAAAAGGCTCTTCATAAGTTGAATAGTGATAAGGAGTTGAAGATGAAAACTCTGCTGAGCAAGTATCAACAGTCTTATATATTGGAACAATATTTAAATTTTTTCTGTATCTTCTCACTTCAAAAAAATCAGAATTAGTTAATTTTGATATCTGTTGATCTGAAAAACCTAATTGCTTAGCATAAAGCATCAAATCTCTATCTAGACTAGAAAGCTTTTTTTCTCTCAAAAAATCATTTTCAAAATTAAAGATATTACGTAATTTTTCAATAAACCATAAATCAATATTCGTAACTTCTTGGATAAAAGAGTTAGTTTTTCCAAGGTGCATTGCTTTTTTAATTATAAGAATTCTCTCTGATGTTGGATTTCTTAAACTAGTCTGTAATTCATTCTCGTCCTTAGTGTCTTCTATT
The DNA here is from genome assembly GCF_017696205.1 of Prochlorococcus marinus XMU1402. Classification (NCBI taxonomy): domain Bacteria; kingdom Bacillati; phylum Cyanobacteriota; class Cyanophyceae; order Synechococcales; family Prochlorococcaceae; genus Prochlorococcus; species Prochlorococcus marinus. The sequence goes on from NZ_JAAORD010000001.1 coordinate 926,882, forward strand.
GAATCACATTCCCATCCATGAATACCAACCTCTAAGGACCTTAATGCTTTCTGAAATGACTCTTCAAAAGAGCGGCCGATTGCCATTGACTCCCCAACAGATTTCATGGCAGTGCTTAATGTATTTGAAGAGCCTTTGAACTTTTCAAAGGCAAAACGAGGAATTTTTGTAACAACATAATCAATTGATGGTTCAAAACATGCAGGTGTTTTTTTGGTAATATCATTAATAATCTCATCAAGTGTATAGCCAACTGACAATAAGGCTGCAATTTTGGCTATCGGAAATCCAGTGGCTTTACTAGCCAAAGCAGAAGATCTACTCACACGAGGATTCATCTCAATTACAATTACTTCACCATTTGTTGGATTTATTGCAAATTGAATATTACTACCACCAGTTTCAACTCCTACTTCTCTAATAATTTTCAATGATAGGTCCCTCAATCTCTGATACTCTTTATCTGTTAATGTTTGTGCTGGAGCTACAGTAATGGAATCTCCAGTATGTACACCCATTGGATCTAGATTCTCAATGCTGCAAACTATTACTACGTTATCTGCCGTATCTCTCATTACCTCTAATTCAAATTCTTTCCATCCAATAAGAGATTTTTCAATCAATATTTGATTGCTAGGACTTTCCTCTAAACCTGTACTACACAATTCGATAAATTCTTCTAGGTTGTATGCAATTCCACCTCCTACACCACCTAAAGTAAATGCAGGCCTTATTATTAGAGGATAAGAATTTATTTTTTTTGATACATCTTTTGCTTCAGTCAAGTTTGATGCTATCCCAGAGGGACATACATTTACATTTATTTTTTCCATCGATTCTTTAAATAATTTTCTATCTTCAGCTTTATTAATAGCTCTTAAATTAGCACCAATTAATTCAACATTATTTTTCTTCAAGAAATCTGATTCTGATAATTTAACTGCAAGATTCAAAGCAGTTTGACCTCCCATAGTGGGAAGAATCGCATCAGGTTTTTCTTTTAAAATAATCTGAGAGACGATATCAGAAGTTAATGGCTCAATATAAGTTTTATTTGCGATGTCAGGGTCGGTCATTATTGATGCCGGATTTGAATTTATTAAAATAATTTCATAACCAACTTTTCTCAAAACTTTGCAAGCTTGAGTTCCAGAGTAATCAAATTCGCAAGCTTGTCCTATAACAATCGGGCCTGATCCAAGAATAAGAATTTTTTTTAGATCACCTCTTTGAGGCATAATTTAAAACCTATATTTACTTAATGGTACTTATAAATCATCAGATGTTAATCAAGTTACTTGAAAAGCAACATTTGTTTCTATAGTATTGAAAGAAAATAATTTTTTATGAGCGAACTTCAACGACTTAAAAGTTTGTTGCCTCCAGAGAATGAAAGTTGGGTATTTATTGAAGCTGCCGCTGCATTAGATCCACCTTTAATAACACTGGAGGAAATTGGTCGTGACGAAGTAGAAATACAAATAGATTTAGATTCCTGGGAAGACTTTGCCATTGATCACAGAAATTTATTATTTTGGCACGAGGTTGGGAAAATTCAAAATGATGCAATTCCAAGAGATGGTTGGGAAATGGCTGCTCTTGCAATAGGACTAGGAGGCGCAATAGGAGAGTTGTGGGTACAAGATGGATTACTTTTGTTACTGGCTCTTGGCTTATCAAGTTTTGCAGGTTATAGACTATACATAAAGAATAATTCTGAAAAGAAACTCCAAGATGCTATTTTTGCAGATGAAAGAGCCATAGATCTTGCTTGTAGATTTGGATACAGTATCCCAAATGCTTATAAAAGTCTTGGAGGAGCCTTAAAGGAGTTAATTGATAAAACTAGAAAAAAGAAAAAAAGAAGTTTCTTTGAGGATAGATTAGATGCCCTAAGAAAAAGTGCTGAAAAAGCTAGAGCAGAATTATCTCAGCAAGAAGGTTCAGAAAAATCAGTCTCCAGCGAAAATGTATATGGACAATAAACATTTAGTTTTGATGGCAGCTAAAGCTTGTGACGAAAAAAAGGCTAAAGATATAAAACTTATAAAAATTGACAAAGTTTCTTTCATAAGTGAATGGATATTAATCGCAGAGGGATTATCTGATGTACAGGTTAGATCTATAACTAACTCTGTAGAAGGAGAGTTAAGAGAGAAGGCTAAACTAGAACCAATAAGAAAAGAGGGAGTTAATGAAGCTAAATGGGCTTTACTTGACTATGGTGATTTGATCGTAAATATTTTTCAGCCAGATATAAGAAAATACTACGATCTTGAATCATTTTGGAGTAATGGAGATAATCTTTCATTCCCATAATTTCCATTTATGAACGAATCTAAATGTCCTGTCCCAAAGGAGCAACAACCCACAAATGAATTCATAGCATTATCAAAATCTAAAATTTTTTCTTGGCCAAAAACTAAAAAATCATTAATCCTTGTGTTGATTAAATTTTGGATAATTGCATTTGTTATGTTTATTGTTATTTCTTCTGGAAGTATATATTTCAAAACATCCCTTCTAAAATATATTTTATTAAGTTTATTTAGTAGTTTAGCAATACCTCTCTTAGTATCTATAAGATTATATCTTGGTTGGAATCACGTTTTTAAAAGATTGACTTCTGAAAAAGTTGAATACGAAGAATCTGGATGGTATGACGGCCAAGTATGGATAAAGCCATTAGTTTTGAAAGAACAGGAATCGCTTATTGCATCAATTGAAGTAAAGCCTATTTTAAAAAATTTAATACAAATTTTATCTATTATTTCAGTTCTAGCTTTATCAGGAATTTTGCTTTTTCAATATAACAATTTCTAAATGAGTTCAAATTTCAAAAACCTATATACATCTAATAATCCGCCTTTACAAGCAACATTGATAAGAGGTTCAAATATTGAGTCAATTCATAAAATTCATGCTGTTATTACTGACAAAAAAGGCAGAGTTTTAATGTGTGCAGGAAACCCAGAATATAAAAGTTTCATAAGGTCATCGTTAAAACCTTTTCAGGCAATACCGTTTGTCAGTAGTGGTGCTGCATCAAAAATTAATGATGCTTCAAAATCAATCGCATTAGCATGCGGTTCGCACAGTGGATCAAGAATTCATGCAAGGGAAGCTTTTAAAATTTTGTGGGAATATGACATCGACATTAATAATTTAAAATGTCCAATAACCAAATCAAGTCCATTACAACATAATTGTTCAGGCAAACATGCCGCGTTTCTTGCTACATGTAAAAAGTTGAATTGGCCATTAGAAAGTTATTTAAAAGGGGATCATCCACTTCAAATAGAAATATTCAGAATTGTTTCAGAATTATTAGAAATCCCCATATCTGAAATAAACGCTGAACGTGATGATTGTGGCGCCCCAACTCTTTACTTAAAACTAATAGAAATGTCAAAGTTATATTCTCTTCTAAGCAGTTCTGAAAATGCTGAATTAGAGCAAATCAGTAGAGCTATGACAACTAACCCAATGATGATAAGTGACAATAATAAATTTGATACTGAAATAATTAAAGGCTCTCATGGACAGGTTATAGGTAAAGGTGGAGCGGAGGGAATACAGTGTCTATCCAAGGTAAATGAAGGGATAGGACTCGCATTAAAAGTAGAAGATGGTTCAAAAAGAGCAAAACATGCTGTGAGTCTTCACTTACTAAAACAGTTAGAATGGATATCTGACTTAAGGATTCAAGATATTGAAGAAAAGGTACTTAATTTTTCAGAGGGAGTGCGAATTGAAGTACAAGGTCAATTAAAATTCCAAGAATCCTAAAGAAATAGAAAAAAGAACCCTTTCAGATGTATGCTATGTATATGACGCGGGGTAGAGCAGTCTGGTAGCTCGTCGGGCTCATAACCCGAAGGTCGGAAGTTCAAATCTCCCCCCCGCCACCATTTAAAAGCAGCTAGCAAGCTGCTTTTTTAATTTTTGCAATTAGTCCACAAATTAATAAGACTTAATTAAACCAAGGTATTACTTATCACATAAATAGTTGCTTATCTAAAATTACTAGAGATCTTTTTGCATGGAAAATTTTAAATCAACTCTCACTATTAAACCAACAATGATAAAAATTATTCCAATGTAAGAGTTTAAAGAAAGCTCCAAAATATATATAGATTTCTAATAATAACTTTAGCTCATAAATCTTTTTTGCAAAATAGTTTCATAAAAAAGAACATTAAATCAACAGAAATTTAACTTTTTGCCATATTGAAAAAGTAAGTTTTTAAAAATATAGTGAAATTAATTATTTGGAAATTAATGCAGGATTTACTACAGCACGATTTAGGTTCCAGTTTGCTTTCAATAGCAGTTATTCTTGGCTGGCTAGGTTTATTTTTTGTCTTTTTAAGAATATTAACAATTTTAATAAAAAGAGTTCTTGAATCAATATTCAAAAAATCTTAATTATTAAAACAATTTAATAATTAAGGATTTACACCTAAATCATACATCAATAAGTATAATAACCTAAAAAATGTCAATTTTAGATAAGGCCAAAATAGGTGATTCTGTTCAATTAAGTTTAGAAAAATCAAAAGATAGACTTACTAAAGAAATTATTGCTGCTGTTACCAATTCTTCGGTGGCTACAATTAATGATTTTAGAATAACTGATGGCAAAGGTATTGGTGTAGTCGTGCAACTATCTAATGGTAAAGAGCAATGGTTTTTTGAAGATGAAATTGACCTTCTTGACGAAAACGGAAATGTAATAAAGAAAGTTAACGATACTAAACAGAAAAATACTTTGATATTCAATACTTTAGGAGGATTAAATTATGAAAATAAGAATAGGGTTAAAGAGTTAGTTAATCCAGCTAACTTTTTTCTGTGGCTAGTCGTATCCATTAAAGATATTTTTTAAATATTAAAAAAATTTTTATAAGATAGAGATAATTTACTTAAAAGTTAATTACAGATTTAAGAAATTCTAAACTCTGAGATGTTTAAAAATATTATTGAAGTTAGAGATTTGTCAAAGTCGTTTGACATCTCTTCTAAAGACCCTGGATTAAAAGGGACGATTAAACATTTTTTTAGAAGAGAAACAAAAAGTTTAAAGGTTATAAAAAATGTAAGTTTCGAAATAAAAGAAGGTGAAATAGTAGGTTTTCTTGGTGCTAACGGAGCTGGGAAAACAACAATTTTAAAAATGCTTTGTGGCTTAATTTATCCAAGCGAAGGTTCAGTTTTAGTTTCAGGCCATCTACCTTACAGGAGAAAAGAAAATTTCTTAAAAAAGATAACCCTAATAATGGGACAAAAACAACAACTTATTTGGGACCTTCCACCAATTGAATCATTTTATTTGAACGCATCAATATATGACTTAGGGAAGAGAGAAGCAAAAAGAAGAATAAAAAAATTATCAGAGATGCTTGAAATTGATTCTGAATTATTTATACCTGTTAGAAAACTATCTTTAGGTCAGCGTATGAAAGCAGAATTACTAGCAGCCTTGATACATCAACCAAATATTCTATTTTTAGATGAGCCCACACTTGGTTTAGATATTAATGCACAAAGAAATTTAAGAAAATTTCTTCAAAAATATAATAAGGAAACTAATGCAACGATATGTCTAACAAGTCACTATATGAAAGACATTACATCCCTATGTAAGAGGGTTATATGTGTTCATGAGGGGTCAATTTCATACGATGGAAAACTTGATCTTTTATTAAAAAAACTATCTCCTGTTAAAGAAATATTAATTGTTTGTCGTTCAGAAGAAGATGCAATTAAATTAGAGAAATCAGGTTTTGCTGTTAAAAATAAAACAAAGAATGAAATTACAATAATAGTAGAAAATAACTCTATTACTTCTTCACTGAAAAGCATCCTTAATAATTTTGATATTGAAGACCTATTTATAAATGAACCACCTATAGATGAAATTATTGGGAAAATATTAATAAAAAAAGATTATGGCATCTAACTTGATTAAACGTAAATTTTTTACCTTATTAAAGGTTCAATATTCAAACATGTTGGAATATCGAATAGAGATTGCATTATGGGCGATTTCAGGAGTTATTCCTTTTTTCATGTTAAATATATGGACCAACAATAACCTTAATGAATACATAAATATTAGTGATGTCATGCTTTCTAGGTATTTTTTGTGTGCTTTTTTTGTGAGACAGTTTTCCGTAGTTTGGGTTGTATTTAGCTTCGAAGAAGATTCTCTTATGGGAAAGGTTTCTCCTTACTTAATCCAACCTTTAAATCCATTTTTCAGGTATTTTGCACAGCATCTTGCAGAACAATTAACAAGATTTCCTTTCGCTCTACTAATAGCAACAATCTTTTTTATTTTTAATCCAGAGAGTATATGGATTCCAAATTTTGGTATTTTATTATTATCGATAATATCAACTTTATTATCTTTCTTAATTCAATTTTTAATTCAATCAATAATTGCATGTTTATGCTTCTGGACCGAAAAAGCTTCTTCAATTGAAAGATTATTATTTATCCCAACTTTATTTCTCTCAGGTCTTTTAGCTCCAGTAGTTTCGTTTCCCGAATATGTTAAATCCTGGATTTATTTAACTCCTTTTCCGTATTTAATAGATTTCCCTGCAAACTTACTTTCAGGAAATGCAACAAATATCAGTAGTGGCTTTAGTATGCAAATTCTATGGATTGTTTTACTTTTCCCAGTATTTAAAAAAATATGGTCAAAAGGAACGAAAAAATATACAGCTATGGGATCATGAATTTAAAGAAATATCTTAATGTTTATAAAAAATTTTTACATACCTCTTTAGCTTCTGAATTGGAGTATAAAACAAATATATTCATTGATTTAATTACTGCAATTTTAAGTTTAATAGGGAGTATTTTTTTATTATCAATTTTTTTTCAAAACAATAGCAGTATTGGAGGTTGGGAATTTAAACAGGCACTAATAATTCAGAGTATTTATACAATTTTAAATGGAATAACTAATACATGGTTCAATCCAAATCTTACAGAAATAGTTAAGCACATAAGAGAAGGAACTTTAGATTTCGTGCTTTTAAAACCAATTGATAGTCAATTTTTTATTTCATTAAAAAAAATAACTCCATCTGGCTTTTTAGAAATAATACTTGGAATTTGCTTATTGTTATACTGCATAAAAATCAATCAAATAAATATAAATTTAAGTTTTTTTACTTTATGCTTGATCACTATAATTTCATCAATATGTATTTTATATAGCTTATGGTTTTTTATTTCTACAACTACTATTTGGTTTGTAAAGACATGGAATGCGACAGAAGTACTAAGATCATTCCTTTACATTGGAAGATTTCCATTGGATTCATTTTCATTTTCTTTGAGAATATTTTTTAGTGTGTTCATTCCTATTGCATTTATAACAACCATACCTTCTGAAGTTTTCCTAGGCATATCTCAATTTTGGAAAATATTGCTTGAAGTTACTGTTGCGATGGTATTTCTATTTAGTTCTAGAAAGTTCTGGTTATTTGCATTGAAATTCTATTCATCCGCTTCTAGTTAAAAATATATTATTCAATAAACTCTCTACAAAATTCCCAAATTTTTTGTTTACTTTTTAGTTTAGAAAGTTTAGATAATTCTCTAAAATTAGATTGAGATGTTTCAACAGATAAAAGACTGCAATTGTACTCAATTTGATAATGTCTTGAAATAACACCTAATTTAAGCACAGTATCACAAAAAATGATTATTAGTGCGAAGGTAAAAGATACTCTAAAAAAATTTGATAACCACTTAGTATGTTTATCATTTTCAGTTTTCAATTCAAGCTTCATTATTTAACTATGTGTTGGGGACACTTAATTGCAGCAATAGCAACGGCTGTAACTTTAAAATTTTCTGACTTCTCAATAACCTTTTTAACTTCTAAAGGTCCAAATTTATTACTTGCATCACTATAAGAAAGAAGCAAAGACTTATAATTATCATGACCTAAATTCCTATATTCACAAAAATTATCTGCAACAAAGTTTAAAAGAGTTATTAATGTTAATTCAATCATTAAAGCTTTTTAATTAACTAAGTTCTTACGAATAATACAATGCATAAAAACTTTAACAAGTTTAATTACAAAAATGATTTGAATCTTTAAATGGTAAATTTAATCAAATTTTAAAATATTAAATTATTTAGGAATTAGAAGAATAAGAAAGATAAAATTCAAAACACTATAAGTGGTGGTTAATGTACACTTCGCTAACACTACAGATAGGGGGTTGCAATTTTCAAGAAATTGGTCTAAAAATAAGGTTCCCCATCACCCGGTCTCACTAATGTGAGGCCTTTTTTTTATTAAAGTAAAAGTATTTTTTAATACATTAAGTAATCCATTAAATTTATTAACTTTTACTGCTGTTTTTGGTCTTTTTTTGATCACAAGCGTATTAGTATTTACAACGAATTAATCTAAATAAAACTCACTATTGATTTAATAAACAAACTAATTCCAACAAGAAGACATACTATTGTAAAAGTTTTTTTAATTAGTTTATTTCCTTTTAGCTGCGATAAATGAGCTCCACAATATCCTCCCGTAAAAGATCCAAATATCAGTAATATTAAAATATTTGAATGAATTGAGCCTATATTACTCAAAAAAATTGCACCAGTAAAATTCCAAAAAATTCCAACTGTAAAGAATGTCAAACTTATAGCACGAAGAAAATCCATTCCATAGGTTTTTACTAAAAGCATCGTTACAAGCAAGCCAGTTCCTGAAGAAATAGAACCATTCAAAATACCAATTATGAAAATTAATATTAGAAATTTAATTTTATGAATTAAATTAAGTTTATTATTCCAAGATGACTGACCTAAATCTGATTTAAGAAATGAGTAAAATGCTAGTAATATTGAAATTATTGCTAAAATTAAGTATAAATATTGTTCTGATATAAATTCCACGATAGAAGCACCAAAAATCACTCCTGGCAATCCAAAAATTAAAATTTGGCAAGCTACACCAATATCATTTTTTAGTGTTTTGTAATTTCTTAATGAGCCGCCAAGTCCTAAAGCTACTGTTGCTAATTTATGACTAGCCAACGCCTGATAATAAGGAACACCAGATAAAATCAAAGCAGGTAATTGAATTAGACCTGCTCCACCTCCAGAAATTGCTGAAAAAGTATTAGAAAAGAATGATATCAAAAAAATAGAAAAGCTCTTATAAAGAGATGAATCAAAGCTATTTACTAATATTGTTAATAAATAAGGCATTAAATCTAAATACTAATTTTTTATAATTGAATATTATTCTTCTCAAAAAGAAAATATGGCCTGCATATTCTAATCTTTTTTTAGTCATAGTTTATAAAAACTGTTATTATCAGAAAAATCATCAAGAACATTATGCATAGACAAGATGCAATTTACCTTGATCAGCTATGCCCCAAGATAAGTAATAAAAGTTGGAGAGAGTCTCTCCATAGACTTACTAAAAATAAATGTATTTATTGTGGTCAGCCATCAGAATCACTTGATCACCTTCATCCAATGTCAAAAGGAGGGAAGAGCAGTACGAGTAATTGTGTGCCATGTTGTTTGTCATGTAATGGTAAGAAATCAGATTCTGAAGTTCTAAGTTGGTACAGAAAACAAAATTTTTATGATCCCAGAAGGGCTATGGCAATAAGAGCATGGTTTAATGAAGATTTAAAACTAGCATCAGTTCTTTTGAACTACTTAAATTAAAAAATAAATAATGAATAAATGAATATTCCTAAAAATTTCACTTAATTATTAAATTCATACTCCTATTTACAGCAAATAATATTTAAATTAATATATTTATCTGGGATTTAGTTTTTAAGCTCTTGAAAATAGAAATGTTTGAATAGTCCTCTTTCCACATTATTGGCGAATCTAAAACCTTTCTCTCTGGTGATTTTACTGAAAAAATCAATCCAAATACAAAAAGTATAGTAATTAAGATTATAGTCATTACTAATTTGTCTGAAATATTATTCATTAACTTAATCTATTTAGAAAAATTTTTTTCAGGAGTAATTTTTTCATAAATTTCTAGAAAATAAGATTTAAAGTAATTAACTCCCTCTTTTCCAATTAATCCGAATGACCAACCACAATCATTTACTACTTGCAATGAAATTTGATTTGCCAAGTCATCTTTTTCAATCCATTTTTTTTGTGGGTTGTATGAAAAAGCTATAATATTTTCTGTTTTTATAATAGCGGATTTCATTGCTTCATCCTTAGAAAAACCATTTTGAATAGCGTTGCAATATTTTCTTGAAAAATTATTTGATATTCTATTTTGAAGTAAACTAACACTAGGATCTGACGTATCAAATGCTAAGCCTATTGTAGGATTTAATAGATTAATTACAAATAGAAATAAAACCAGAAAGAATTTTAACAATTGCCATAAATCAATTCTCATAACTAATATATTAGTCTATTTTTTGTTGTCTTTTAACTTCAATCTTATAATTCTAAAAAACAAAATTTAATTTCAATTTATTAAAAATTAATTGTATTGCATTAAGTTCAGTAATAATAGTCTGAGGTTTATTTGACTACAAATATGTACGAAACATTGATGACTTTGCTATTTTTCCCAGACTGGACAAATGGACTACCTTCAGACTTTTTAATATTACATTTTTTCGTTGGTGCTGTGATTTTTCCATTCAATATGATTCATGCTAAAGCAAGAAAAATTGATAGTCAAAATCCAAAGGAAGCAGCTAATGGTTATAAAAATACTGACACCTCAACATTCTTTGGTTACGAAGAAGTCAGTTAGATTTAATTAAAAAGTTCTCTAAAGAAATAATTAATTGATGATAACTTACCTAATTACAGCATTAGACCTCAAAATTTTTAGTCCGAGTGAACCATTAGGTATTTTGATACTTTTTTTAGGTTTAGTATTTACTAGTATGATATTTTATATTATTTATGCAGTGAGCACTAATAAAGAATCACTAGAAGATAAAAAAATAAGAACAAAAAAAGAAGACCTTAGGAAGGAGAAAATAGGTAGATTATTCCCTAAGAAAAAATAAATTTAATTGTTTTATTACTATAAAGCATTCTATTTATATTTTGGATTATCAAATCAGTAGGATCAAAAAACATTAGTTTCAACTCTCTTAAATCAAACATTATTAACTAAAAATTCATAATAACTACTATTTTAAGTTTCTGAGAAATTAGTAAAGTTATTTATAAACCAAATAATATTTTCATAACTAGGAAAAAATGTTAAAAATGAAGAAATGATTTGAAATGCTAAGAAATTCGCCTCAATATCTATTTCTTGCTAGTGGTGCAAAAAATGGTGAAGGATTTTGGATTGTGGGAGTCAAAAATTGTGATGAGAATATTTTTGAGGATGAAAATCTTTTAGATTGCCATAGAAAAGAATTAGTAGGAAATAAATCCGCGAGAGATATTCTTTTCGCTATTAATTTAAATATAAGTAATTTATCAAATGAACTAAGAAACAAAAATTATCTAATTGAGAGGCCTTCAATGGGAATTTCCTTTGATATCCCACTTGATCTCTTAGAAAAGATTTTTGATTTTTGGCTAGATATTTATAAAAATGAAAACAATTGGAAAATTTGCCTAGGCCTTCTCAAAGTTAGAAAAAGAATTTCTTTAACAAATCTAATTAAGAGCCAAAGCCTAAAGGGTAATTCAAAAAAATGGGCTATAAAAGTTGAAAATTTGCATACTTATGTACCTAATTCACAAAGAATTAAAAAGCTTAATAACCCTATGTGGAAATAATCCTAAATTTAATTAGTCAATATATTTACTTAGTAGAATAATTAAGTGAAAATAAAATTATTTATTAATTAAAAATGAATAAAACATATTCTTTTAGTAATGATCAAATGAACGGAATTGTAGAAGATACTTACTCCAACATAATAAAAGAATGTGAGAATTTAAAAAAAAATACTAACTGCTCAAATGAGCAGATAATAGCACTTTTAAGTTTATTAGCATCGCATTATGCAATTACAACTGAAAAAAACAAAAATTAATATGATCAGTTACTTTACTTGGAGTGAATTCGATAAGAGCGTAGAGCAAATAGCTAACAAATGTAAGTTTTTAGAGTTTTCGGGAATTTATGGAGTTCCTCGTGGTGGCTTATGTCTTGCTGTAGCACTCAGCCATAAACTAAAAATTGATTTAATACCAAAACCAATTAAAAATTCATTAATAGTTGATGATGTTTATGAAACTGGTATTACATTAAACACCTTCAAAGATGTTGAGGGGGCAAAGTTTTTTGTATTATTTAGTAAAGTTGAACCTGGTTGGTGGAATACCGTTCATATGTCAGAAAAGAAGGAATGGATAGTTTTTCCTTGGGAAAACTCAAAAAATGTACAAAGTGACTTCAACGAATATCATAAAAAAAGGGGGTAAATTTGAAAAAGAAATTATATCTAGCTAATCCATATGGATTTTCGAAACAAACTAAAAATCTCTTATATGAATTTATTAATATCTTCAATGATTTAAATGTAGATGTTTATGAACCTTTTGATAGGACACAACACATAATAAAAAAAGAAGGTGAATGGGCATATGATCTAGCAAAAAGTAATTTTCATGATTTAAAAAAATGTGATTGCATTTTTGCAATCGTTAATGGAACTCCCCCAGATGAAGGGGTAATGGTAGAACTGGGCATTGCAATTGCTCTTAAAAAGGATATCTTTTTATTTAGAGATGATTTTAGAAATTGTTCTGATAGCGATCAATACCCTTTAAATCTCATGTTGTTTCTTGGATTACCAAGGAATAATTGGAAAAAATATTATTTTGAATCCCTACAAGACATAAAAAGTAATAAAAAGGGATTTGTACAATGGGCAAAAAAATAAATTCTTTAAACCAAAAATATTAGGATTGAAGCTTTATGGAATAAAAATTCAGATTAGGTGTTAGAATAGAATTTTAGTTAGAAAATTTTGACACAAGTAACAGTTGGTGAAAATGAGGGGATTGAGTCCGCTCTAAGAAGATTTAAAAGACAAGTATCAAAATCGGGTATCTTTGCAGATTTAAAAAGGCTTAGGCATCATGAAACTCCAATTGAAAAATACAAAAGAAAGTTGCAACAAAGGAGAAAAGCAAGAAGAAGATAACTAGTTCAGTTTATAAATATATTGGAAGATATTACTATTAACTTTAACTGCTTAAAAGGAATTTAATTATTTCAAATTCTTTAGCTTTTTAACAAGATTTATACCAACACCAGAAACGGCAAGTAGATCTTTTTCATCCGCAGCAATAATTGCTTTAGTTGTCTTAAATCCAGCTTCATACAAAGCCTTAGCACTCTTAGCACCTACACCAGGAAGTGTAGTTAAGGTTTCAATACTTTTCTTTGAACTAACTTTTTTTACTTTTGTTTTTGAAGATTTTGCTGACTTAGTAGACTTTTTTTGTTTCTTTAAAGGTGTATTAGAAGGTACTGCACTTTTAAATAGAATTGATTTAAGTTTACTTAAAAATTTAGAAATCATTGAAGTATATAAGTAATAAAATTAAATCTTAAATTTCTAATAATATTAACTTCCGAAGGAAATTAATAATAAGTTTATAGATAATTAAGTAAATTTAATTTATTTACATTTATATAAAGACACATATTTAATATTTATGCAAGCTTACAAACCATCGAAAGATTTTTTTACATTATTCTTTAATTCATTGAAAAATTTACTTTCCAAAATAGGAATTATTTACTATTAGTATAAATTAATGCTTGAAAAGTACTAAAAACAATAAAATGAAGCTCATATTTATAAGTGGTCCATCAGGTAGTGGTAAAACAACATTATCAAATCAAATAATAGATCAGATTAAAAATGGAACTGTTTTAAGTACAGATAATTACTATAGAACAGGTCTAATAAGTAAATTCTTCTCAAAATTTGTTGAAGGTTATTTCGATAGAAGTATTAGTTTTAACTACAAACTATTTAAAAAAGATTTTAATTTTATTGTTAAGAATGAAATTTCAATCAATCAGCGTTCATATGACTTCCAAAAAAAAATAATAAAAAATTTCAGACATAAAACAAATAAAATTAACTTTTTAATTATAGAAGGAATTTTTGCGAAAGAATTTTCTAACACTTTACATAATCAAAATTATTTTTTTTTGGAATTAAAACTTAATAAAAATGAGTGTATGAAAAGAGTTGCTAAAAGAGATCTAAAAGAAAGAGGTAAGTCCCAAAAAAAAGCAAAGGAGGATTTTTTACAATCTTGGGATATTTATTACAAAAAATTTAATAAGATAATTATAAAGAATAATGCAAATCATTTTACTATTACTAAAAAAACTAATATTGAAAGTTTAATTAAAAAAATTTTTAATTAAATCTTATTTTTTTTACCAACTCCAAAGCACTTAAGATTGAACCTTCAATCCTGCCAAATCCATCTCCTTCAAACCAATCTCCGCAAAATCCAATTCTATATTGTCTACTAAATTGAAAAGAAAGTGGGACAGGATTACTTGAGGGTTGTGAAGCTCTCCATTTCATAATAGAGATTTTCTCATTACAAGTTAATTGATTTATCGTAGAATTATTCTTAAACAGATCATTGAAATTTGAAAATATTTTTTGATTAATTAAATCTTCATCTTTTGCCTTTAAACAAAAATCAATAAAATCTATATTTTTTGTATGTATCACAATTCCCAAGTTGTTGTTATTTTGTAGCTGAAAAATAATTCGTTCAAATTTATATTTATTCTCTAGATTTTTTTGTAAATAAAAATACCTATTTTTTTTATAATAAACATCTTTATAGTTATACCTTTTGTTTGTATAAATTAAAAAAGTTAACCTTGGAATATATGTTTGTTTATCTAAAAAATTTAAAAGTAAATCAATTTTTTTTTCTTTATTTTTTGGAATAGCTTTTCTTAATGGAATTTGATTGATATCTAATATTTTCAATGACCTTTTATGCAATAACAAATTTGTTGAACAAATAAGACATTTAGATTTGAATATATCTCCATTTTTTGATGTTAATTTCCATTCATTATTATTAAACTCCAAATCCACAATTAAAGTTTCAAAATAAAAATCAATTTTTGCCTTTGAATTATTAAACTCAATAATCTTTTGTGATAGTTGACTCATAGAAAATAAAGAAAGATAATTAATCCCACAAGTAAATTCTGAATTATAAATATTTTCTTTATTAGTTTCCTGATCTAGATAAACCGATTCAGAATCTTCAATTTTAATAAATTTATTTGCCAATAATTCATCAATATAATTTTTTAATAAAAGGTTATTTTTTCTATTGCATATATTTAAATTTGGAGCACCATGGTTTAGTTCCCAACCTTTAAATCTTTTACTTATTCTCGTACTAGATCTTCCTCCTAGTCCACGACCAACCTCTATTAAGCCAACTTTATTTGTATTATTATTTTGAAGATACTTTGAAGCGAAAACACATGCTGATATGCCTCCACCTATTATTAATAAGTCGTATGTAAAATCAACCTTCATGAATCTTAATTTGGTAAAAATTATCTTTCATTTCTGAAAAAACTATAAATCGAATCAAGTTTTTCTGATGATGAAAAATCAGTTTCAATAACAGGAGTAATATTATTTTTTTTATAAAAAAATACCAAATCCTTTGTAAAATCATAAAAGTCCTCTAATGAAGATAAAAACTTTTCTGATATGTAAACCCCTTTCCAAGGACGAAATTTAAACCTTGCTATGAATTGTTTTGAAGGTATTAATAAACTACCAAAAAGATTTAATTCTTCATTTTTTGCAGCTTTCTTTAGAAAATTCACTTCATTCTGAATTACTTTAATATCTGTGCCATATTGAAACCAAATTGAATTTATTAATCCTGAAGAAAGTTTCCTTTCGAATCTCTCTCTTTCTGTATAAATATTATAAAAATCTTTCAAGTATGGATTATAAGCAATACCTATTTTAACTTTTAAATTTTTTTCTTTTTTCAGACTACTTAAAACATTAATTGCATCAAAATTTTTTTTCTTATTAGATCCTGAAACAAGAAGAATTTGATAATTTCTGTTTGAATAAGAATTTTTTAAAAAATCTAAAAAATCTTGGTATGATTTTTCTTTATTTTTAGAATATTGATGATACAAACTATAGTGATAAGTTACATTAAATTCCTTAAAATTTTTAGAAATATATTTAATTGTTGAATTAAATAATTCCTTCTTTACAGGATCTTTACATGGGATATTGATATTCCTTATATTATTATATTTACAGAAATTAAGCTTATTTTCTAACTGAGAAATATTTTTAAATGACAATTCAAACCTTATATTATTTATCATCCATTAGTATTTTAAAATGATACTTTAACATTTTAGCGAAAACATGCATCTGCCACGATCCTGATTTTTGTAAGTATATTTTTATTTTTACTCTTAAAAAGATAGCTTGGTGAAATCTCTAATACTGCTTTTATAGAAATTTTATCTTCTGATGATTTTGCAATAATATCATTGAAACATTTCCAGTTCTTTGAAATTAATATTCCAGGCCATGATAAGTACAGACCTAAAAAAACTCCGGTAAATAGAAAAATAAAATATTTCATATTAAAAACACTAATTATGATTAAATGATATGAATAAAAAATAAAGGCACAAGTTTTTAAGGTAAAAATTAATTAATTTTTTTTTTTTGGGAAATCATCAAATCATAAAAGATTTTGATGAACTCGAGAGGTTAGAATGTCAAAAAGTATTTTTTTTTAGAATATGGCAAGCCAAGATTATCTAATTGCAATAGCATTAATTGAACAAAACCATGTTAGAGCAATGCCTCTTGGAGGTAAAGAAATTAAAGATAATTTAGAAGAACAAGAAAATTTCAAGAGACTTAGTGAAGAGGTTATTTTAAATCTTCTACTAAGGGTTTTCCAAAGGAGTGATGAAGGGACATTGAAAAGAGCCTCTGAAGATAATGGTTTACTCTTAGTTAATATGCATCCTAAAAGGATGCAAAAAGAGCTCCCTTTTATTAAGTCTGAATGGATAAGAGACGGAGATACAAAACAATTCTTGAAGTATCTTGGCAATCTTTCCAAAGAAGTGTGGACGGCATCATTCGTAAAGTATAAAGGTATTGAATTTACTTCTATCTCAAAAAATGAGGAGATCTAAAATAAATTAATAAATATTTTTCTAAAGGATTTTTTTCTTTAAATTATTATTTTCTCTATAGACCCTATAACAATTTTTACCATCACCGAAATCTATTGAATAATATTCCAAATCATTTTTGATATGTAGTGCACAATTTCCTTCAATACAAATACAAGATTCAATAATTTCTCTCTCAATAACATCATTAACATAAGGTTCTCTATCTTTTTCTTCATCGAAATGTGGACATGCAATACCATCAACAAAGCCTAAGCAATCAATTATTTTCAATTCATGAGCAAAAGAATCCGTTATTCCCTTATCAAACCAACAAATAGCTCCAGCACTTACACCACTCATTATAATTCCTTTTTCATAAGCATTTTTTAAAATGTTATGTAAATTCCATTCCTTCCAAACTGCTAACATACTTTTTGTATTTCCCCCACCTACAAAAATGATATCTTGGGTTAAAACTTTTTCTTCTAAGTTTTCTGTTCTTGAGAAAAAATCAATATGACTTGTTATGCAATCTAGTTTAGAAAATGCTCTATAAAAATTTAGTTTATACAAAGTACTGTCTCCAGATGCGGTAGGAATAAAGCAAATTTTTGGATTTCTTTTTCTAATTAGAGAAATAATATATTTTTCTATTTCGAGAGAGCCTAAAGAACGTCCAAAACCTCCTCCCCCAATTGCGACTATATTTTTGGTATGCATATTAATAAATCATTTGTTTATGAATTTAAGACAAATTAAGGTAGAAGATCAACTCGAATTAAAGAAGGTTTATTTTGATTCAATTCAATCATTAGATGAAAAAATCTACAGTAAAGAACAAAAAATGGCTTGGTCTAGCCAAGCATGGAAAAATCCAAATTTTGATAAGTCAATAACTCAAGGGAAAGGATGGCTTTTAATTGAACAGGGAATAATTATTGCATTTGCCACAAGATTTCCTTTAAATAGAATTTCTTTATTCTACTGTAAAGGTAATTTTCAAAGGAAAGGCTATGGTTCTATTTTGCTTCATAAATTAGAGGATGAAGCTAGCAAAGATGGATTAGATACTCTTTCAACAGAAGCTAGCTTGATAAGTTATACATTATTTCTCAAAAATGAATGGGAAATTATTCGTAAAGAAAAAGTTACTATAAATAATATTTTTTTTGAAAGATATAAAATGATTAAAAATATAAGAATAAATTAGTTAATAATGTTTAGTAAAAGCAAGGGTTTAATACTTATTCAAAGAATCCTAGTTTGGGCTTTATACTTTTTTTCAGGCTTTATACTTTATTCAAACAAGGGAATTTTACACTCATTTATAATTACTTTCTCAAGAATTGTTTATCCATTATCTATTTTCTGGTTACAAATAAGAATAAAAAAAAGAAGCAATTTTCTGCCTATCGATTCCAAAATGACGACTTCGCAGTTATGGTTTAATTTAATACCCGTTATCGCATCACTTTTTACAGTAATTTTTTCTCTAACAAATACATTTTTATACCTTCTAGAACAAATAATTAACCCTTAAATTTAATGATTTTTTTTCTTATTGAAGAATTATGCATCTTTTATAAAAACATAATGTAAATAAATTTGCCTTTTACTTATATTTGTTTAGATTTTAAATAGTGATAAAACAATCATGAAAAATATTTTATTTAAAGGGAACTTTAATTTTGTCAATAAAAAAAAAGAAAGAAACAACCAAGAATTTTTCTCTTTAAAAATTACAGATAGTTTATATAAAAAAGATATTGGTAAATTTTTAGAGACGCTTTCTTCCCACTTTATCTAGGTAAAACAGTATATTACTGATCTTCAAATTAAAACACTATCGTTAATAAATGATTTTTTGAAGGATAATATTTAAAGTTTTTAAATAACACTCCAATGCAATTATTTCTTGCTGACTGTCAATTCCCAGATATTGAAAATCAAGTAAAAGCTTATCAATTATTTGTGGAAGCTTGGGAAAATGGTGAAATGGCTAAAACAGATAAAACAGAAAATTTTGAGATGTTATTTAGAGTACACGCACCTGGAGAAGGGAGAGTAGTTTGTTTATGTAAGGCGCATAGTGATAAGGAAATTTTTGCGCATTTTGCCCCTTGGAGAGCAAAATTTGGTATACATATGGAATTTACACCTGTAATAAGTTGTCAAAATGTAGTTGATTACCATAAAGACTTGTTCAAAACCTTAGGGCAATAACAAAAACAATAAATTTTATCGTGATTAAACCTTTCCCCAATCTTATTTATAAAAAAGATAGAAATTTATCTTCTTCAAAAAGTAATCTTAAGCAAGAAGAAAAAGTTAAATCTAAACCATTAATTATATTTGGTTTTATAATCTCATTAACTTCCATCTTTCTACTTCTATACACCATTAATAATAAATTTGGATGATTTATGAGTAATTAGAACTATTACTAGTTAACAAATATGTTCTATTATTAACTTAAATTAACTAACTATATGGCATTTAACGAAGGAGGAATGGCCTCAGGCCTTCTTATTATTGCAATATCAATTGTTTTTGCAGCCGGTTTTGGATTTTTAGTATTGCACTTTGTACCAGGGACGCCTTTTTAAACGGAACGAATTTAATCAAAAATCTTGATTATCTTAAACATTAACAGTTTCTAAATCCTGCATTTGATTATCATCAGTACTAGATTTCTTTTTTAGCCTGTAGGCATAAACTAAAGATCCTAAAGCTAAGGTACTAGAGGCTAAAATTCCAGATATCAATATCAAAGCAAAAAGACCACCTATCAATCCTCCTTTTAATCTAAGCAAATTTGATTTAATTAAAAGAATTAATAAAAAAACAATAGTTGCTTTTAAAGAAGAGATTTTCAAAAAAGTAAATGGATAAAAAGGATTCAACAACATTTCTTAAAAAAAAGATAAGTAGTTATGATTCTAAAAATAAATTAAAAAAAATGCATAAAAAAAGACCCAAATGAGTCTTTTTTAAATGTATATTAAATTTGTTTATTTATGCATCAGGGTCAAAATTCTTTAGGTTTGGACCCGCAACAAGACCAACTAGACCAAAAAGGACTAAAGAACCAATTCCAAAGCCTGCTGCCCAAGGATTGAAACCACCTAAAGCAAAAGAAGCTAATAAATTCATGATTTAAAACATAATATCTCCGAGTAAGCATACAGATTTTTATGAAAAATATACCTATATTGAGACATTTCTTTGTAATTATGTGAATCTTTAAGCTAAATTCCTCTATTAGCAATCCACAAAAATTTTATTTTATATTTTATTATCAAGGAATAACCCTTTTGGTAGCATACTTTAAGACGATTAACACTGTATTTTTATCTAATGACTTCCAACTATACCTTTATTTATGATGGAAAATGTCCCTTCTGCAATCATTTTGCTGAACTCCTAGAAATCAAAAGCAAGATAACTAATATTAAAATTCTTGATGGTCGTAAGAATTTAACTCTCATTGAATCCCTATTAGAGAAAGGTTATGACCTAGATAATGGAGCTATTCTATTGAAAGATGAAGATATCTTTCATGGAGCGGAAGCAATTAATACTATTTGCAAACAGATAAGTAACCCCTCAAGCAGTTTACTTTTATTACTTTCTAGAGTATTTAAATCTAATAAACGAACAAAAATGATATTCCCTTTTTTAATCAGAGCTAGAAGATTAGCATTGATATCAAAAGGGATATCAACATCTTTAGTTTAAAAATAAAAAATTTCTAAATAATTAATAACATATTTATAAGCTTCTGTATCAATCAATGATAAATGATTATATCTTAGCTAGAAATAGATAGTAATTCTAAATATTAATGATAGAAAACTTCAATCCCTTTATTTCATTGGGTGGTGACAACCAAAAAGTTAATCATATGGCAGAAGCAGCACTTGAAATGAATTTAACTTGCAATGATTTAAAGAAGGATTTAAATTTAACTGATGGAGATGTAGTGGATATGTTACAACTAGTCATGGATAGGTTTAAAAATAGTAATTAAATTTATATCGTTATCAATTAATCATTATATATCAAACATTTTTTTAATGAAAACAGTACAAATTGAGTTTTCGAAATATCAACCAGTTAACTTTTTATGGCCTGAATTAATAGAAGATTACGGATTTGATAAAGCCAGAAAAATAGTTTCTCAAGCTATTGACTTACAAAAAATGAATGGAACGAAAAATAACACCATGCCAATTATATTTTCAGGAACAGGAGGAATAGCATTAATACCAGTACAACTGGTAGAAAAAGAAGACTTTAAAATTAGCTATAAAGATAACCAAGTTTTAATATTTAATCTAAAAAGAAAGTCATTTCAAATTTTAAATGAAGCAAACTAATAAACTAAATCAGTAACTTCTCGATAAAGCCAAAATTACTTTATTATCAAATAAAACAATTAAGTGATAATGGCCTTTGAAGCGACCTACCTTGGATCAAATGGTTGGATTATAAAATTTCAAAAAACCAATTTAATAATTGATCCTTGGCTCATAGGAGATTTAATATTTCCACCCGGCGAGTGGTTTTTTAAAGGATCATTAGAAAAAGAAATATTAATAGATAAAGAAATAGATATTATTTTGTTAACCCAAGGATTACCTGATCACTGTCATATTCCAACATTAGAAATGTTCAAAAAGGATATTCCTATCATCTGTCCTAAAAGTGCTATTGAAACATTAGAAAAAATTGGTTTTAGTTCAATTAAAATGCTTAAACCAAATGAAAAGACTAATGAATTTAATTTAAGTTTTGAAGCCACTGCTGGAGCACCAGTCCCACAAATAGAGAACGGATATATTGTCAAAGACGATCAAGATAATGGGTTTTATATAGAACCCCATGGATATCTTGATGAAAATTTAAATGAACAAAATCTTGATGCAGTCATTACTCCTACAAAAAATTTAGAATTACCACTATTAGGTTCTTTTGTGAAAGGCGCTGATGTAATTCCTAAATTGATTAGCAAATTCAATCCTAAATTTATACTTTCTAGTACCGTGGGGGGAGATGCAAAATATTCAGGTTTTTTAAATAATTTTATTTCAGTACAGGAATATAAAGAGGAATTAAATTGTAATCTTGTAGATCTTAAGAGCATGCAATCTATTATGATTTAGAATTGATCTATAAAGATCTTTTTTAGTCATTTATCCTGAATGTAAATTTATTATAAAAGGAGTACAAAAAATTCATTCATTTTTTATCACCTCGATACTTTTATTAGCTTTAAATAGTAGCTATGTATGTGAAAATTCAAAGCTTTATCTTGTGATTAGAAATAATATTAATGGCGACTTTTCCAAAGTAGAAAAGATATCTGAGTTAAAGCCAGGAGCATTTATAAACATTAATTGGAATAAAAAAAAGCTTATGCTTCCATACTCTCTAAGAAAAGACTATATTTCTTTTACAGATAGAAAATGGGACTGGAGGTACCAATTTAATAAGGACGGATCGCCTGATATTAATAATCCTTCTTTATACGAACTACTTCCTTCTGGAGAAGTTAAAACACATTTTTGTAAATCAGAAGATAAAAGTTCTAACTTATAATTTCTAAAGAAATGTTCTAGTTTATTTAACTCCTGAAATTATTTATAAAGATGAAAAAACAAACAAGCCAAAAGACTATTTCAAGATATGTGAAACTTGAAGATTACAAAGTTTTTGATTATGAAATTCCAGAAATCTTTTTGGACTTCGTAATTAAGAAAAATGCTGTAAATGTTACGACCAAACTAAAATTGGTAAAAAAAAATAAAAATACCAGAAATCTAATTCTTGATGGTACGGATATATTAATAAAAAAAATATTTATAGATGACTCACTACTGGAAAACGAATACTACAAACAGCAAAAAAATAACTTAAAAATTGAAAATATAAACAAAGATATTTTTTTATTAAAAATAGAAGGAATAATTAAACCGAAGGAAAATACATCCCTTTTAGGAATGTATGAGAGCAATGGAATTATAACTACGCAATGTGAGGCAGAGGGATTTAGAAGAATAAGTTTTCACTCTGATAGGCCTGATATTCTAAGCAAATACATCGTGAGAATTGAGGCAGACAAGGATGATTACCCTGTCTTACTTTCAAATGGTAACGTCGTAAAAGAAAATAATCTTGCAAATAATCGACATGAAATAATTTGGGAAGACCCATATCCGAAACCCTCATATCTATTTGCATTGGTAGCAGGGAAACTTAATTGTGTAAAAGACAATTTCATAACAAAATCGAATAAAAAAGTAAAAATAAATATTTATGTTGAGTATGGCGATGAAAAATATGTGCAACATGCAATAAGTTCCTTACAGAAATCTATGAAGTGGGATGAGGATAAATATAACCTTGAATACGATTTGTCATTGTTCAATATTGTTGCAGTCAGGCACTTTAATATGGGAGCAATGGAAAATAAAAGTCTCAATATTTTCAACTCAAAACTAATACTCGCTAATTCTGAAACAACAACTGATGAAGAATTAGAAAGAATAGAGGGTGTAATCGCCCATGAATACTTCCATAATTGGACGGGGAATAGAGTGACTTGTAGGGATTGGTTTCAACTATCTCTAAAAGAGGGTTTAACAGTATTCAGAGATCAACAATTCACTGCAGACGTTCATAATTGTGAAATTAAGAGACTTGATGATGCGAAATTTCTTAGAAGAAATCAATTTAGAGAGGATTCTGGCCCAACATCACATCCTGTAATGCCAGAGAGATACCAAGAAATAGACAATTTCTATACGACCACGATTTACGAGAAAGGAGCAGAAATAATTAGAATGCTTAATAAGCTTGTAAAAGATGAAAATTTCTATAGAGGATTTAGTAATTACATCTCTACATATGATGGAAAGGCAGCAACAATAGACCAATTTGTCGATAAAATTTTAGAGCACAATAAGGAAATCGATCCTGAAAAGTTTAAAATCTGGTACAAGCAAAATGGGACCCCAAAAATTAAATTCAAGAGAATTTGGGATCAAAAAGGCGAAAAACTTACAATTGAAGCCTCACAAAGTAATCCAATAAATAAGAACCCATATAATGATTTACCTCTAATAATTCCTATAAATCTGGCTATATTTTGCGGTGAAAATAAAACGATAGAAAAAACAGTTGTTTTAAAAACAAAAAAACAAGAATTTATTTTTAGGAATGTAAGATCTCACATTCAAATTCCTTTAGTAACTTATTTTCGAGAATTCTCTTCACCTGTTGAGTGGGAATCAGACACTACCTTGGATGAACAATTTTTAATCTTAAAATATGAAAAAGATTTTTTTACACTATCTAATACTGTAAAAGTATTTTATAAAAAAATTATTTTATGCAGATTAGATGGAAAACCAGATCATAAAATTGAAAATAAATTAATAAGCACCTTAATATCATTAATAAAAAATAAAGATATTAATTTATCCCTTTTATCAGAATTATTAAATATTCCGACATTTGCTGAAATTGAATCGGAGATAGAAAATATAGACCCTTTAAAGATATATAAAACTATTGACGAATTAAATCATCTATTCGGTACTAAATTAAAAGAAGAATTACATTTTAAGCTCCAAGAAATAGAAACAAATCTAGATAAAGTTTGGCCAGAAGGTAAAAATGAAAGAAAACTAATCGAAACTATTTGGAAACTACTCTTAAGCAGTGATGATAAGGAAATTAAAGGCAAAATAATTAATTATGTCGATAGTAATTCGATGACGCTAGCAAAAGCTGCAATGAATTCATTCAGTAGAATTAATTGTTATGAAAGAAAAATTATTTCAAATATATTCTTCAATAAATGGAAAAATAATAGTGTCGTTTTGGATAGTTGGTTCTCATTTAATGCATCTATAGAAATTGATGAAAAAACAAGCAGCATTGAAAAATTATTTGAAAATAAGTTTTTTGATGCAAAATCACCAAACACTTTAAGAGCTATATTAAATACATTCGTAACAAAAAATAGTACTTTTCATGCAATTAATGGTTCTGGTTATAAATATATCGCAAAAAAGATAATTGAATTTGATAAATTAAATCCAATAGTAATTTCCCGTTTTGTAAAAGTATTTAGTAGATATAATTATTATTCAGAACCTTACAAAAGTAATATGATAGAAACAATAAAACAGATTAAAAAAAACAAACTATCAAAAAATACTAAAGAAGTTTTAGATGCAATAATAGAGTGATTTTTTGATAATATTTAACTAGATTTAATAATAACGATTGTAAATATTAATAATAAAATAAATAAAGTATAATTATTAATAAAAATATAATTAAATACATTTTTATTATTATCTTTATTCCACTTTTTATTTACGTATTCCTTAGTTATAAATTTATTAGGTCTACCACAATATAAACATGTTGGGGAAGTTTTTAAAATTAAATTTTTACATTGGGGGCACTTTTTTTTTTCCATAATTTAATCTTACTGAATAAAATTGAAATCAGAAACAATAAATAAAATAAGTAATTTAAATTTTATTTATTATATTTTGATTAATTAAGTATCATTGCAATAAAAAAATTGATTCTAACTATTTAAAAAAATTCAATATAATAAAAAATTATTATTTGGTTTGAAATGTTTGCTATTGCACTTGGATTGTCCCCTGTCGAAAAAATCACTGTTGCGATATCTGCTTCAATTTTTATAATTGCCTTTACATGGGTCTCGATTAAGGGAGATTTAAGAAAACTTGCTAATGAACTAATTGAAGATAATGAAAATAATCAGGATAATTAAAAAAATCTTTTAAACTACTTTGCATGCAAGCTAGGGTAATCAATAATATGCCTAATTTCTTTTAGGGAAGAGCCATAGATTTTTTCACCATTTAAGTGAACCCCAATCCATTTTTCTTTTTGATTAAAAAAATTATTTTTAGTATTATCCCTTTCGAGATAATTTTTATTATCCCAATTTAAAGTTATATCCCAACCTTTATAATTTTCTATCATTGAGAAAGAGAGAACATACTCAAATAATACTCAGAGAAACACTTAACAAAAACAAAGGAAATAAGTATTTTTTTCGTTATTTTTATTTAATATTTATGTAGTAGTGACTTTTATTTTAAGAGCAGCTTCATCTGCATTTTTTCTAGCCAAATCAATGTCAGAATTTGATGAGAGAACAACACCCATTCTTCTGCCTTTTCTGGAAACTGGTTTGCCAAATATGAGCACTTTGGTCTTTTCAAATTCTAATGCTTCATTAAGACCCTCATAAATAGGATTTAGATACTCTTGGTTAGAGAGTATAACTCTTGTTGCAGAGGGCTCTATTAGATCTATACGCGGTATTGGTAAATTCAAAAAAGCCCTTAAATGTAATTCAAATTCATTAATATTTTGACTAACTAATGTAACAATACCAGTGTCGTGTGGTCTTGGAGATAATTCTGAAAATATAACCTCACTTCCTTTTACAAAAAATTCTACTCCGTATAATCCAGCTCCATTAAGGTTATTTAATATTCTACTTGTCATTTTCTTAGCTTCAATAATTAAGAACTCCTTGATCTCTAAAGGTTGCCAACTACATTGATAGTCTCCATTAGATTGAAGATGTCCAATTGGTAAACAAAAAATATTTTCACCATTTTCTTTTCTTACAGTTAGAAGAGTAAACTCAAAATCAAAATTAATAAATTCTTCAATAATTACACCTTTAACCTTTCCTCTTGAATTTGCTTGTGCCTGTTTCCAAGCATTTTGTAAATCATTTTTTGTTTCAACCAAACTCTGCCCTTTTCCTGAAGAGCTCATTAAAGGCTTTAGTAAAAGTGGGAATCCAATTTCATCTGCTTTTTTTTCTAAATCATCAAATTCAAAAATATAATCAAACTTTGCAGTTTTAATATTTAAATCTTTAGAAGCTAAGTCTCTAATTTTATCTCTGTTCATTGTAATTTCTACAGTTCTGGAATTGGGAACAATATTGAATCCTTCATCCTCGAGTTCTTTTAGGGCTTCAATTGAAAGTGCCTCTATTTCTGGGACAACATAGTCAGGCTTAAATTCTTTTATAACATTTTTTAAAATATTTTTATCTCCCATATCAATTACTCTTGAATAATCAGCAACTTGCATTGCAGGAGCTTTTTCATATCGATCAATTGCAATTACTTCTAATCCTAATCTTTTGGATTCTATTACTAATTCTTTTCCAAGCTCGCCACTACCAAGTAATAAAATTCTCTTTTTAGAAAAAATTGATTCTTTCATATATATAAAACTTATTCCTCATCAGTAGAAGGTTGTGAAGATGTATCTTCTGTAATTTTTTTATCTTTAGAAAAACTAAATAAAAAATTTCTAACATACCAATTTTGACTTCGCATGCTATTAGTTATTGATCTTGAAATTGCTCCTAAAAAAAAGATTCCAATCATTGCCCAAATAATTCTTTCTAAGGCAATTGCAGGTAAAAAACCTTGACCGGAATTAATAATTTCAGTAAGTGGGTCTAAAGGGTCCAAATTTAAACTTATAATAATATTAATTATAAATGGTTAAATAGAAGAAAAATTAAAACTTATGAAAGAAATAACCAAAACCACCATATAAATTAAACACAATAAAGTCTATACAATGCTATCTTCAAAGGGTGATTTTTTTTAGACATGCAAGTTGACGTACAAAATACTACTGTTCTTTCCGCAGAAGGATCATCCATAAAACTAGGTGAATATTCAGGGGAAGTAATTTTAATTGTTAATGTGGCTAGTTATTGCGGAAATACTGCTCAGTATGAGGATCTTCAAAAGCTACATGATTTATATTCAAGCAAAGGCCTAAGAATACTTGCATTCCCTTGTAATGATTTTGGGAAACAAGAACCTGACACTCTTTCAGAAATAAAAGATTTTTGCACAACAAAATTTGGAATTAAGTTTGAAATATATGAAAAAGTTCATGCCAAAGGCAACACCACAGAACCATATACAACCCTTAACAAAGTTGAACCGGGAGGAGATGTTGAATGGAATTTCGAGAAGTTTCTGATAGGAAAAGATAGTAAGGTAATTGCAAGATTCAAGCCAAGTGTTAAACCATTTGACGAAAACTTAATAGCAGCTATAGAAGTAGCTTTAGATTCATAAAAACCTCTTTATAATTCAAATTAAAATATTAAAAATAAAGACTTTTTATATTTAATTAAAAATAAGCAAATTATTTTTAAATTTTTTTTTAGGATTCAAATTTTTCTATTATTCTTTACATTTATTTTAAATCTTATTTATTATCAGAATCAACTTCTACGTCTATTATTTCATCTTTAACAGTTCTTTTTTTAGGTTTAATTGATTTCACCTCTGGCTCAACTGCTTCTTCTTTAATTTCACTTTCTTCTGGTTCCTCTGATTTTACTTCTGACTCTATTATTTCTTCTTTAACTTCACTTTCTTCTGGTTCCTCTGATTTTACTTCTGACTCTATTATTTCTTCTTTAACATCACTTTCTTCTGGTTCCTCTGATTTTACTTCTGACTCTATTATTTCTTCTTTAACTTCACTTTCTTCTGGTTCCTCTGATTTCACTTCTGAATCTACTGTTTCTTCTTTAACATCACTTTCTTCTGGCTTCTCTGATTTTACTTCTGAATCTACTGTTTCTTCTTTAACTTCACTTTCTTCTGGTTTCTCTGGTTTTACTTTTGTATTTACTGAGCTTTGATTTTTATCTTTACTTAAGAGGAACTTTAATAGTTTTTTGAATAATAAGAAACCTTTTTCAACTCTTTTTGGACCTAAAATAGAAAGCAAAATTACTAATATTATGAATATTTCAGGTGAATTTAAACCTAATAGTTTCATAAAATTTCATATTCTATTTATATTTTAGTACATGCTAAAAATTTAATCTAATTATTCTCAAAAGTTGGTAAATAGAGTTCCCTATTTGATGCAATTAAACCTTCTTCTTTAAAAAAAATCTCTAGGTCTTTTAGATCATTTATATCTACAAATTCACCACAATTATCTAATATATTATTATGGGTGAAATTCCATAAATCAGCCAAATATTCGTCATCATCAGGAAATGCTACAAATTTCAAATATGTATTATTCAATGCATACTCACTAGCAAAATCAGAATCTAAACCTTCCCTCTTTGCATCACAAAAAACTTTAGCAAATCTTTTGCCTACAGAAGTTTGAGCACTTGATAAATCTAAATTACCTTGCATAGCATTTACATTTATTGGTGCAATAAAAAAAATTATTGGCAGAAAAATAGATACTAATATAAACAAGAAAAATTTCCTTTAAAAATTTCAACTCAACATAAACTAGCAAAAAAAGTAATCAATTAGGCATATTTAAGTAAAAGCACTTCTTATAAATTAAGAAATAAATAGAAAACATAAAATCAGCTCCATATCTGAATTTATAATAAAAAAAGATTAAATAAATTTAAAACTATATGTCTTCAAATATAAGGCTAAAAGGAAGGGGAGTTAACAGGATAATTGCTAGTAAAGTAATGCTATCTCCATTAGCAGGAGTTACAGATAACATTTTTAGAAGACTTGTACGTAAATGGGCTCCAAACTCTTTACTTTTTACAGAAATGATAAATGCAACAAGTCTTAAAAAAGGATATGGCACACAAAAAATCAATCAAATAGATTTAGAAGAAGGTCCAATTGGAGTACAAATATTTGATAATAGGCCATATGCTGTTTCTGAAGCTGCAAAACAAGCTGAGGACTCTGGAGCTTTCTTAATTGATATAAATATGGGATGTCCAGTAAAAAAAATTGCAAAGAAAGGTGGTGGCAGTGCCTTAATTAAAGACCGAAAACTTGCTATAGAATTAGTAAAAAATGTTGTAAAAGCTGTTAGGGTTCCAGTAACAGTAAAAACTCGACTCGGATGGGATAGTAAAGAAGAAAATATAGAGGATTTCTTATTTAAATTACAAGATGCGGGAGCAACGATGATCACACTTCATGGAAGAACTAGAAAACAAGGTTTTTCAGGCAAGTCAGATTGGGAAATGATCGGGAGACTTAAAAAGTTGTTGGAAATTCCAGTAATTGCTAATGGAGATATCAAAAATCCAGATGACGCTCTTAATTGTTTAAAAAAAACAAATGCTGATGGTGTAATGATTGGACGAGGCATTTTAGGATCCCCATGGAAAATAGGAGAAATAGATTATGCCCTTAGAAAAAATAAAAATTTTAAAGAACCAAACACAGAAGAAAAACTATATTTAATTATTGAGCATCTTGATGAATTAATAAAAGAAAAAGGAGATCACGGATTGCTAATTGCAAGGAAACATATCTCATGGACATGCAAAGACTTTAAAGGAGCATCAAATTTGAGAAATAACTTGGTTAGAGCTGTTGACAAAAATGAAGTTAAAAATTTAATAATTAAAATGATTAAAACTTTGAATAATGAAAAAAATAGATTAGCTTAAAACAAATTTATTTTTTAAATGAAAATTATTAGTAAAGAAACAAGTAAAAGAGTTTGTGATCACATGAACAATGATCATATAGATTCAGTGCACAAATATCTTATTCATTATGGGAATATATCAAGGTTTGAGAATGCTTATATGGAAGAAATTAATAATAGTTATATAAAAATCAATTACGATGGCCAATCAGCAATTATCAATTTTAAAAATGAAATATCTGAAGAAGAAATTCATTCAACTTTAGTATCAATGATTAAAGACATTAAAAAATAAAATAATTTATAAAAAAATTCTAATTTTTATTTTCATAGTAATCAGTTATCTTTTTACATTCTTCAAATGAAAGCATGCTTAATCTAGATGTGGCTTTTATTTTTAGAATTGCACAAACAGCTAATAAGTCCGAGCTATCAACATAAAGTGCTTCAGAAAGTTCTAGGACCCTAAGACCTTTCATTAGTTTTAAAAAAATCTTTTTCTAAATTATCAAGAACCTTGAAATCAATGGGCAGCATTTTTCCCTAAACCTGCTACGAATGGAAAAGTTTGTTCATCTCCAAAAATATCTTCTGCTGAAGAATTAGAAATATTATTTTTTTTAGTATCAGGCTTAATTTCTTTAATTTCATTAGAAATATTATCTTTAATGTTATTTTCAATTTCTTTTGCTAATAAATTATTCGTATTAGAAAATATTGAAAAAACTAATACACATAAAAACAAAATAATTCTTTTCATAAAAAAAAATTTATCTAATACTATTGTCATATGCCAATAAGGTTATTTAGAAAAACTAGATAACTTTAAAACAAATCTAAATAAATCAAAATAAAGAAATTATTCATCTTCCCAACTTATTTCTATTTTTAAATCTAATTAAAAAATAAAGACCTAGTAATAAAAGAATTGCCAAGGAGTACTGATTAAGAAAAACATAAACTACATAGACGAGAAATGGGAATAAACAAGCCCTCTTGAAATTTAATTTTTGTTTCTTTGACATATTTTTCCAATTTAAATATTCTTCCCACTGAAAAATCTTCTTCATTTTTCTACTTCTATTTTTACGATTAAACATAAATTTATAAATATAGTTTTGCTGGATCTTATATTAATAAAATATTAATCTACAATATCAAAATAAGTTTTTTTTCATTGAATAAAAATATTTTTAAATAAAAGATGAACTCAAAACCAGTTTGGAAAATAGAAAAAATTGTTTTACCTCAACATGCAGATCATGCAGGCGTAATGTGGCACGGTAATTATTTTAATTGGCTTGAAGAAAGCCGAATAAAAGCATTTTCAGAAGTAGGTATAAGTTATTTCGAACTAACTAAAAATGGCTTAGATTTACCTTTAATCAATACTTCAATAAAATATAAATCTCCTTTATTCCTTGGTGAAAAAATAATAATCGAGAGCAAATTTAACATTGATAAAAGTCCTAGGATTAATGTAATTTCAAAATTTCTTGACAAGAAAAATCAAATCTTAACGATTGGTGAAGTCAATTTAGTCTTAATAAATAAACTGAATTTTTCTATAATAAGAAAAAGGCCAGATTTCCTATCGGAAGCCTTTAGTAAGTTAAACGGTTGAAATTATTATCCGCCAATTGAATGATTTATTAAATTATTAATTATGAATATATTTCAAGTTATTGATTCTTATCAATATGAAATGGAATCAAGATATCAAGAAAAATCAATGCTTACAAATCTTTTTACAGATCATAAATTTATAGGGTGGTTAGGGTTGTTCATAGTATTTTTCTCTATCTTTGCAATTTTTGTTTTTCAATTTCTTGAGTGGGAAAGTAATGACAATAATAAAAGTTAAGAAGATTTAATGCTTATAATTCAACTGAATGACTTAAAAAATGGCTATCTACTTAAAAATAACTAACCCTACAGAGGTTGTAAAAAAAAAGACCTCAAAATGGCTTTCAGATATTACACCTGAAAGAATTGATAGAAAGTTGGTCGAGGATGAAGTAATAAAAGGCATTATCGAGCAATTAACATTAGAAGGCATAAAAGGAGAAATATCAGCAATTAATGGTTTTGAAGTAAATGAATCTTCAGTAATAACAAAAAATAATTTTGTTATTAGAAAAACAAAAACTTTTTAGATCGAAAATAAAAATCAATAATGAAAATTTTTATTTTTATTTTTTTTATCATTCTTTTAATTTTTATAATTGCAAGGGATTATCAAATTAAAAAGAAAAAGTTTAAATTAAATAATGCCTTAAATTCCAATTTCTTTATTCAAACAATTAATAATTTAATAGAAGAAAACAAATACAATTTGTTAGAGGAGAGGATCAGATTAAGGGAAATAGATGCCTACGGTAACGAGGATTATAAAAAATGGATTGGAAATCCGCCCCTTGATGAAAAAGCTATTGAGAAAAATATATTAAATGGTTCTAAGCGATTTAAAGAGGGTATACCATACTTCTGGGAAAAAATAATTTTAAAAAAATTTGGCAGTTTGGAATTATTTTTCGAAAAGTGGAGATCATATTGTAATGAAAATCCTACTATTGATGATGAGATAATTGGATCTATTAGAAAGCTCGAGATTGAAGATTGGTTTGTATTTATAGCAAGTCAAATAGAGAAATCATGCTTAAACCTAATAGAAAAAAACTACTCAAGTAAAAACAAGGAAAACTACAAAAAAGGTATTAGATTTGAAAATCATTGTATGGAAATTCTCAAACAAAATGGCTGGGAAGTAAAAGAAACCCCTAATACAGGAGATCAAGGGGTTGACTTAATTGCTTCAATAAATGATTTGAGAATATGTATTCAATGCAAAGATCATGAAAAAGCTATTGGAAATAAAGCAGTTCAGGAAATTTCAGCTGGTAAATTATTTTGGAAAGGTACACATGCAATAATAGTCTCAAAATCAGGCTTTACAAAGTCTGCTCATCAATTAGCAAAATCAAATAAAGTGGAACTAATCAATGAATATCAATTAAAAGATATAGAAAAGTTTATTGTTTAAATAGTTTATATCAATTGTGTTAAGCCCTCTTTGTAAAGTAAAAGTGTTGTAAAAATTCCTGAGGCCCACATTAAACCTCTAGCTGTTGGGATATTAAATACATATGCACCAATATATAAAAAACGAAAAATAGGGTGAATCAATGCTGCGATTATTGCAATATTAGAGTCAGTTAAAGTAATCAAACAAAGAAGACATGCTGGTGCATGCAGGGAAATACTTTCCCAACAATTTTGATGACACCAAACTGCCCTTTTCCCAAATGAAGGTAATTCATCGAATAAAGCCCTTGGAGCAGACATATTTTCAACAGAATAACCTGCTTTAACTCTCCCTATAGTTAATGGAATAATTGATAATAAAACAACTCCAACTGATAGACAAAGGCTCCAGGCAAAAGCTACTTGCATATGATTTAAATAATATTATTAGCTTAATAATTGAAGCTCATATTCGTGATAAATGAAAAATCATTACCATAGATAAAACGTTGCAAAAAATGCTGTAATTTATATAAAAAAATCATTTATGGATATTTCAAAGATAGTTTTAATTTTTGGCATAAGTTTACTAATATATTTTGCTTTTCTGTTCTTAGGATTTTTTCTTAAGAATAAAAATCTAAAGGCACAGAATCTAAAAAAAGAAGAATAGATTATTAACGCCAGGGAAATTTACTATTTTCTCAATATTTTTATATCTTTTTGGATATATTTCGTGGAAATAAAATTTGATCCAAATAATAATAAGGGATATTTGAAATTAAATAAGGCAGTTGCTGGTATATGAAAAAATTTTATAAATTTCTTAAAAGTTTTCTATTTATATCACTTTGGCTTATTTTATCTTCATTTTTAACCAAATATTGGAATACCTTACATTGGGAATATATTTACTTAAATTTTAGAATTATATTTGATAAAGAATTTTGGTTTGTTGTAGAAAAAATTCTTTTAGGATTTGATATTGGTTATTGGCTAGAAGAAGCTCTAAACTTCTTAAGTTATGAAATACCAAAAGAATCATTTAAATATTTACCAATTTATTTCGTATTAAAATCTATTTGGATAAAGAATTAATTTATATTTTTAATAGATTTTAATAAATTCCTTAAAATTCTTGAACAAAGTAGGTGAATTTATTTTTCTTAAAACAAATAAAGTGCCTTTATCACCCCTGCAGATTCTAAGCTTATTACTTAAATAAGTTATCTCTAACCACCCTAATTGTTCGTTATTTATTTCTTTCATAGCCTTTATATTTTTTCTTCCAAATTTAGGACCTATAACACCAGCATGTGTAAATTTGACCCCAATTTTTTTTTCATTTATGTAATTAAGTCTTATTAAAATACCTGTACCGATAATTGATTTTATTCCTCTAGGTTTAAGTAAATTAAGACCATTTAAATTAAAGGGATCAAGAATTTGAAGGTTATCTATAAAAGGTGAATATTTTAAAAAAGGACTATTAGAACTACTCCACCTAAGCTCCCAAACACCTTTTAAATCATTTCTGTCTTCGCTAAAGGAAAAATTATGATCAACTTCAAGTTGTTCGGCAATAGTCTTTATACTTTCTGAATTCGGAGATTTAAGAAGTAAATTTAATAAATCATCTTCGGATTCCATTTAATAACCGCTGAGTATATAGCTAAGGATAAATACTTACCCTCATGTGCTATATTCTACCCAGAATATCTTGATTTGATGACAAAGAGCTATTGGCTAAAGAAAATTTCAATTCCAAATGCTGATTTATTTCTGGAATATATTAGGACAGTATTGCCTTGGATTAAATCTGTGGGAGGAGTAATAGTGAAAAGAGATTTAATACAAGAATCAACCTCAAATGAATGGGATGGAGGGCAACTTGGATTAGTAATAGAATTCGAATCAAAATTTGCTGCTAAAAAAGCATTTTATTCTGAAGTATTTCAAAAATATCTGCAGTCCAGAGATTTAATGGAACTAGTTACTATAAGTACTCTTTAAAAAATCAACCAATAACGATCTCACACAAACAACTTATAAGTATTTATTACTATTAAATTATTTATGTAATATTTATAACTTCACTAGTAATAGCATATTTTGCAAAATTTAATTGTAAAAGTAATTCGTTAATCAAATGAACTATTCAACAGAAAAGGACGATTATTTGATGACAACTCCATATACAAAAAAAATTCAGCAAAAATTTGAAAAGGTTAAATCTTTTTTAGAGCAAAATGGTTTTAATCCTTCATCAGAGAGTTTAATGCAAGATATAGTTAGCTCAGAAGAATATATTGCTAAAAATGGCTTATAAAATATCAGAATATATTCAAAGTCCTTAAATAATAAAAACCGCCTATTAGAAAAGGTAATAATATTCCAATAAATAAAAATATGGATTTCTTTGATTCGCCTTCTGATATGGGGTTAATTTCTGGTTCAATTGCAAAACCATTTTGTCTACCACCGCTTTCGGTTGTATAACCTTTTTTATTCATAAGAAAAATAATCTAAGCAGATTATCTCATGTAAAAACTTATTTAAAAAAATTTTTTACATTTAGAATTAAACTAATCATATGATCTAATAATTGATTTCGATTTGAGATTTCAATTTGGCAGCTTTTTTTAAAAGACCTACAACTTCCTTACGGCCAGTTGCAAACTCAGCCTTGTTAAGTAACTCACTATATTTTTTTGTGATTTCTCTATGATTCATTTTGAATGTTGTGTTCTACAAATTATAAAGTTACTAAAAATATTTTTTGTATAAAAGATATCAAAATATAGTTTAAGTACCTTTACCTATTTAAACCAACCTTTTTTCTTTGGTTTAATCTCTTCTTTAATAACTTCTTTTTTTCTCCCAAATAATCCCTTTTTTTGGACTGGTAAATTCGCTTCAACAGGTTTAGATTTTCTGTTAAATAAGCCTTTTTTTTGTTCTTTTTTAATTGATTCTTTTGTGTCGGAAATCTTTATTTTTTTAGAATTTGATTTTGAATTTTTGGGTTTTCTATCTGCGAATAAAGTTTGATATACAAAAAAACCAAAAACAGCAAAGAAGCCTAATGCCTGTACTAGAGCAGTTCCAAGATTATCAAACATTTAGGCCTCAACTTTGTATAGTGATTCTTTTTCTTTCGCTTCTATGCATTTTTTATCATCAGACAAGCATTCAATTTCTGCCTTCTTATCAGTATGAGAACTGCAACCACCTGCATTTGCATTAGATATTGAAAATAAAGTTAGGCCCCCTAAAATTAAGGCGCATGAGATGTTAATCGGTTTCATGAGTTTTATTTTTATTATGGAAAAATAATTTCGCAATTGCGAAGATAATCTTCTCTTCTGCTAAAAGTATCCCCTTTTTCTATATCTATTTGTAGTAATTAACTAAATCGATAATTAGTATTGCTAGTAATGAAAAACCTAAAATGAAAGGTAAATAAGGATATTTATTTAAAATTTGGTTTAGTTGATTTTTCGATGTTTGTTTTTCCTTTTTCTTTTCTCTAGGTGGTAAGCCTAACTCTTCCCTTCTCTTAGCTTCTCCCATAATTTTTAAACTATTTAAGACTATTTTATACACTTAGAAAAAGTAGTGTATTGTTCTTGATTTAAATTATTAACGGTTAATTAAGTTTAAATTTTGGATATATTAAAAATATACAAAAAAATTACATGATAGAAGTAGTTTGGTCAGTAAATATAATGATTGCAATACTGATTATTGGTGTTGCCTGGGTTCTTTATTACATATTTACTTATGATCAAAAATTTACTTCTTAGATAAATGTCAGATAAAGATCTAAGTAATTTTCTAAAAAAAATAGAGCAACTTAATCAAATTGCTGAGCTAATAAAAATTAATCCTAGTAAAAAGTTATCCCTTTCAAAATGCAAGAATCATGATGAAGTAATTAGATTAACCACTGAATGGGGTTTTGATATTGGTAAAAGGTGGGGAGAATATTAATTGATTTTATTACCAGCATTATTAAAATTGCCATCAACTTCAAATTAAATTCCTAAGATTAATTAGTATTTCTTGTATTGGAGTTATGAAAGAAATTGGAGAGATAAAGTCAAATATATATAAAATAGCTGCTGTTACAGATAGAGGGCAAAGATTAAATAAATTAATTTCTCCTATGTATGAGGAAAAAGCTAATGAAATGGATGAATTGATTGATGCTCTTAAAGACTTTAGTTTTGAAATATCAGAAAAATTATTGTCTGGAGAGTGGGAATTGATTTTTTCTAATGTTGAATTATTTCGAAGTTCTCCTTTCTTCCTTGCTATTGAAAAGGCATTAAATGATGAATTTAAAAGTAATCTTTTTTTTAAATTACATCAATTGCAAGTAGGATCCTATGGCATATCAACTATTGGGAGAATTGCTCAAAAGATTGATTTTGAAAAAAAAGAATTTATATCTACTTTTGACACTACAATATTTGGGCTTACAACTATTCCTATCTTAGGTTGGTTCAAACTATTGCCTACTTTTGGTGGAAGAGTCATAACCCTGGCAAGTGATTTAGTTTTAAGGAATAATTTACTTGATATGAACTTACAAATGACAAAAGTTTCCAAAGTTGATGGACTTAATAAGATTCCATTATTTAGTGAATTACTTATGGATAGATGGTATCCAGTTAAAGAGGTATGGAATAAGTTACCTTGGAATAAAGAATCGCCAAATTGCCAGGTTTCAATTGTATATTTAGACGATGAAATGAGAATTATGCAGGATATGTATGGGTCTATTTTTATTTATATAAGGCCTTCAATTTCCTTGTTGAATTAAAATTCAATCTCTAATGATTAATTAAAACACTGAACAATATGACCAGCAGTTAAATTCAAGATAATAATCCAGATCCTTTCAAATAAAATTTAAATAAAAGAATCACTAAAAGGTTTACTATTGCTAAGGCTACTAAACCATTTCTGTTTTTTACATCTAATTTCTTGACTAAATTAGAAAGATAAACTACTGGATTTTCTGGCTCTTTATTATCCAAATTTTATTTAAATATTAATTTGACAAGAAAATATCACAGTTTCATTTGAAGAATCAAAATTGTAAAGATGAATATCCAAAAAGAAATAAATAATTTTTAACCCATAATTCCTGCATTTCTTAAAAACGCTTTACCCATATTGCCAATTACAAAAAATAGAGACAGATTAATTAAAAGTACTATTAATAATGCCAACATTTTATAGTTTGGATTAGTTGAAATGCCATCAAATCCATTATTAAGAAATCTTTTAAAAAGTGATTTGTCAATTTTTAGTTTTTGTTGCTCAGAATCAAGTTTTACTTTTTCTTCTGAAGAATCTTGATTACTTGCATTCTCTAGAAATTCTGTAAATGCCTTAACATTTTCTTCTTTTTTATTCCCCTCATTAAGATCTTTATTGTCTTCATTCAAATTAGGGGACGATTCGATTGAATTATTTTCCTCAGGATTAAGTTTTGAATCTTCCAAATTAATAGTAAATGCTAGGATTATATTACACCATAAAAAAAACCCACTCGATCAATTGAAGAGAGGGTTAGCTAAGGTTAAAGTTCTTGTATTGATAATAATTTATTTTAATTAAATTTGCGGTTGTAGAATAATGAAGTTTTAATTTAGACTATATTCAAGGTGAATTTTTCTTACACATGTTAGATGCGAATACTAAAAAAGCATGTAAAGATGATCCCTCAATAAGAGAAATTAAAATTAGAAATATAGAACATGCTATTGAACAAGCAGAATTGATGATAAAAGAATCAAAAATGAGCCAAGAAGAATTAATCTTTTTAAAAAGAAAAATATCGGACTCAAGACAAGATTTAGAGATACTTTATTTAATGAAAATTCAATGAATATAAATTTTTTAATCTTTAAAAGGATTGAATTTATGCAAAGAAAATTAATTTGTATATTTGAAGACTTATAAAGTTTAAAGGGAATGTAATTATTTGTATAAAAGTTTTATTTATGTCTAAAAATAATCTATATATACCTTTAAAGGTTGTTCCATACATCTTCATTTCAATTACAGCCATAGCAATAACAGCAGCTACATATGTAATTACATAGTTCTATAAGCTATGTAAATTTTTTTAGATATTAAATAAATTAAAATATTTGTAATAACTAATTGTATGAATAAATTCAAAATAGCAATTTTTACAATATCAATAATCATATTTTCCCTAATTGGAATTAAAAAATTAATTTATATAAATCAAGTTAAAGATATAAAAAATAAAGAAGAATCATTTTTAAATGAATCTATACGTGTTTTAAATGAATGTTTCGATCTAGAAAATAAAAATAAAAGAACTCTTAATAAATCAATTGATTTAATTGAGTATTGCTTAAAGGAATATGGATATAAAAACTGATTTCAAAACTTGAATGATGAATTTCCTTAATACTCCACTAATATGCAAATAAAAATTTCTCATCAATAATCTTGTTATGTTCCATAATTTTTTATTAAAAATATTTTCCTAATTTAATTTTTTTAAAATGACTAAAGTTAAATGTTCTTATTTAGGAAATTTAAACTGTGAGGCTATTCATCTACAATCTGGAAGTCTTATTAGAACTGATGCACCTTTAGATCACTGCGGTAAAGGTGAAAGTTTTTCCCCAACTGATTTATTAGCAACATCTCTAGGTACTTGCCTGCTAACCATCATGGCAATCAAAGCCAATTCGAAAGGCTTTGATTTGAAAGGTATATATTTAAATATTGAAAAAGTAATGACACAAAATAGCGAGAGGAAGATAAAAGAACTAGTAATAGATATTTTTATACCAGAGAGCACTTCTAATGAAACTATTGATTTTTTGAAAAAAGCTTCCAAAGAATGTCCAGTTACAAGAAATTTATCTCAAGAAATAGATATTAAAATTAGTTGGCATCATGAATAAATCTCAAACATAGTAATTACAAAAATATAATGAAATACTTTATTGGAATAATAATTCTTTTATTTGGAATATATATAATTGCAGACTTGGCATTAAAGACTAGGTATACAAGAAAAAGACTTTCAAAAGGGAAAAAATAAATCTTTTAAATTTTAATATTGCAGATAAAGTTAATAGATTTATTTTTGCACTAATAATTAAGTCATATTTTAGTCTTATTTTTTCACTATTTTTTGGTCAATCAAACTAATCAAAGGGATCATGAAATTTACATTTATTCCAACAGTGCACCATGCATAAATAACAAGAAAAAATATTTTTATAAATAAATTAGGGGGTAAGGTGAAAAATATTTTGAAAAACCCTCCAATGAATAATACTAATATTCCAATTTGAAAAAGACCTTTGATTATCCATTTAAGTCCATTTTTTTTAATGTTTATATAAAACCAGAAAAAAACAAAACTAAATAATAAAAAATATATAAAATTTATGATCATCTTTTTGGAGAAAATCTAATAAATTTGCCATTATCAAGGCATGATGATAATTATCACTTCTTTATCTGCTAATTTTTTTTAAAAAAGGAAAAGTTATACAAAAAACAATAAAAAAAATTTATTTTTTTTAACTTTTTATCTTAAAACATTTTAGATTTTAGTAAATCAACTCTTTTTTGATTCACTCCCAAATCACTTTCTCCAACTCTTGATTCTGATCTTATTGATAAGATGTTTGATTCAGGTAAAAAGGAAACTTCTAAGTCGTCTACATACTTCATCCATTTACTGGTTGCCTCAGCATGAAGATAATCGCCATCAATTTCTACAATCTCAGTTCTTGGAGTGTTTTCGATAAATGTTTTAATCTCTTCAAAAGGTTTCTCAATATTATTTACTTCCCATTCTTCTCGTACACAATGAGCAATCTCTACACAAGGTTTTAGTTCTATATGTGAGGCAAATGATGAAGAAGGGAATATAAAGCTTGAACAAATTAAAATTGCTAAAAGAAGTATTTGCATTAACAGAAGAATTTAACGATTCATAATCTAACGAATTAAATTACTAATTAGTAATGAAGACCTAACTATTTTATAAGAAAACATATATGTTTTTATATTCAGAATTTAATATGTACTTCTAATAATCCTCAAAAAAAAAGATCCCTCTAAGAGAGATCTTTTTAAAATTGATTTAAATCAAGTGTTTCCTTGTTTCCACTGAGATAAATCAATTCCTCCTACACACTCTTCTAATATCACACTTAAATTCAAAATATGTAATGTCTAATAGACCTCTATTTTAACTGTCACATCTCAAAAAAAAATACAAAAAGTACTCAAACTTTGCGGCCGAGTACTTTTAAAGTTATCAGAAAAAAGTGTGTGAGGAGTTTCTGATGTATTTAATCTACTCCGTAGGTAATTTAAAAGGCTACAGTATAAATTACTAATTAATTAAATCTTTCAGAAAAATTGGACGTTGATGAAAAAAATAATCAAAAAGATAAAAAATTCTTGAAAATCATTTACAAAAAAATCTTTTTTATTATTTCGGCAATTGCTCTTTTTTCAGTAATAGTAGGTGTTGTCAAATATTCGCTTACTTATATTGAAAATAATCCCGAAAAATACTTACCTACACAAAAGCAGGACAAAAATTAAGTATAAATTCACTTCAAAAAATCTATAAAGTGTCTTAAATATGATCTACATTGACAGCTTGAGTCATGAAAATCAAAAACACTTCAGTTCTTAATCAGAATAATATTCATTTAAGTCAATTTAAAAATAAGCATAAATATCAAATACTTGAAAATTATTGGAAGAAAAGAAAGAAAGAATGTGAAAAAAATCTTTCAAAATTTTGCTAACCGATAATTATGAATTTTATTTTTTCTTTTTTATTAGCATCTGTAATGTGGGTACAAGTTCCACAATGGGAAGCTGACTGGTCAAAATGTGCTGTAGATGTTCCCGATTCATCATGTCACTGGTACGTAGCTGCTCCAGATAATACGTTTGGGGAAGGATTTAATTGGGAAAACGCTCCTTGGTTTGATGCTAATGGATTACAGGATGTAGCAAAAATTGAGAAAGAATCTGTAGTAGAAAAACTTCAAAATAACTAAAGTTTCTATTTCATCAATTAACTTTTAAAAGTATTTAAATCTAGTTGCTTAGTGGTTAAGTTTTGATTAATTAAAAAATTTTTATGCGTTTCAAAGTAAGTCTCAAAAAAAATGGAAAGGAATTTGATGAAGTTGTTATAGCTAATAATAAAAAAGAGGCTATGGAAGTAGCTTTAAAAAACAATCCAGAAGCTCAAGCATTAAACTCTGATTGGACATTTAAGATTTAATTATTTACGAAGTTTAGGAATCAAAAGAGATGCGACACAAATAACACTAATTGCAGGTCCAGGCGACAAATTAAAGACTATAGAGAGAATAAAGCCCAGAAGTGAGATACATAATCCAAAAAATGAAGACCTCATCATTGCAATTCTTAAACTATGAGCCTTATTTAGCCCTAACAGTGTTGGGGTAGAAAGAAGAGCAATAACAAGAATTACTCCCACTGCTGACATTGAACTAACAATTACTAATGCCGTTGTAAAACTCAAAGCAAGATTTAATAAAGATACGTTTATACCACTCGCGGATGCACCTTCTGGATCTAATCCAACATAAACAACCTTTTCATATCCAAAAGTCATTAAAAGTATAAATACTAAAAAAGCAATTAATGTTCTAAGTAAATCTCCAAAATTTGCTGTCAATAAATCGCCAAATAATACTGCCTCCAAATCAATCCTTATTCCGAGTAGAGGGATTATAAGGACACCAAACCCAAGCATTCCAGCAAGAATAGTATTCATAACTGCTTCATAATTTTCACTTTTTCTATTAGTTAAACTTTCCGCAATTACTGAGCCCAGAAGACCACTTATAACACCACCAATTGAAGGGTGAATTCCAAGTGCTAATGCGAGAGCAAGTCCAGGCAACACACAATGAGAGATTAAATTAACTTGTAATAATCTCTTATGAGTGATTAATACAGTTCCCATAGCTGGGCATAAAATCCCAGAGAATATAGTTATTATTAATGGAACCAGCCACCAGTTGTTATTAATAAAAGACATTATTCGAAAGATTCGGTATGATCAAAAATACGAGGCAAAAAAAGATTTTGGAAACAATGGTAACTAAGTCTGACATTACCAAAAGACAAGAACAACTTCTTGAAGAACTTAATAAATGCGAGGATGAATTGAGCGGTCAAGAATTGCATAGGCAGTTGATCACAAAAGGCAAATCTATGGGGTTGACCACTGTTTATAGAAATCTGCAAATCTTGATAAAGCATGGATTAATTCGTTCTAGACATCTCCCAACAGGAGAGGTTCTTTACACTCCCGTAGACAGAGATATTCATCATTTGACCTGTGTTCAATGCGGAGAGACGTCGAAAATGGAAGGTTGTCCTGTTAAAGATATTCATGTCCCTAAAAAAAATCCAAGAAAGTTTCAACTTTTGTTTCATACACTCGAATATTTTGGCCTTTGCCAAAACTGTTATCAAGCTCAAAATTAATAAGGAACATTTTCTAATCACAGAAATTATTTTCC
This sequence comes from Prochlorococcus marinus XMU1402, assembly GCF_017696205.1. NCBI lineage: Bacteria > Bacillati > Cyanobacteriota > Cyanophyceae > Synechococcales > Prochlorococcaceae > Prochlorococcus > Prochlorococcus marinus. The sequence continues at coordinate 971,210 of NZ_JAAORD010000001.1, forward strand.
TTTATAGAGCTTATGTTTATCGCATCTAATTTATCTTTTATTTGATCAGGACTACCAACTGCTAAAACACTTTTATCAAGAACGATTACTTGATCGTAGTTATTTAGAGACTCACCCCAATCATGGCTACTTACTAGCAAAGAAAGTCCCGCATCTGCGAGTTGACGAACAATTTTCAGGAAGTCCTCTTTTGCGGGGGGATCCAATGCCGCACAAGGTTCATCCAGAAGAAATATTTTTGCAGGGGACATAAGAGTTTTTGCTAATAGAGCTCTTTGTTGCTGTCCTCCTGAAAGAGAATCGAGTCTTCTATTAGCTAAATTAGCAATTCCTACTCTTTGCATTGTCGCTTCTAATTCACAACATTTATTAATCCAAGAATTAGGATATTCTAGAAGAGCCTTGATTTGAAAGGGGTTATTACTTCTTGATTTTGAATACTTTATTTGACCAAGAGATACCAATTTTTCAACTGTAATGGGAAACTTCCAATTCATAGAACTTCTTTGAGGCATAAGTGCCACTAGAGCTCTAGATCTATATAAATTTTCACCGTCTATTTTTATTTCGCCTTTATCTGGAGTATTTTGTCCTTGCAATATCCTCAAAAGAGTGGATTTACCGGCACCATTTGGACCTACTAGCGCTGTTAGAGTTCCAGGTTTAATCTCAACCGATACCTTATTTAAAGCTGGCTTACTTTTTTCTGTGTATGCAAATGTTAAATTTTCAGCGACTAAAGTAGCCATTAATTAATCTTCATGAAAAAAGTCACCTTACAAGCTTACCAATAATACAAGCTGCGTATTATTTTCATAACATTTGATACCTTTTCTTGCCAGGTGCAATGAAAATGATTATCATTTTTAAGTATTTAATAATTATTTATGTCAATTTTTAAAAGACTTTTATCAAATAAAACATGTTCAAGTAAGTCAATTATTAAAAATTCCGTAATCGCTGGAACGATTATATTTTCTGGTTTTGGGCAGGATGTAATGGCTAAAGGGAAGTCATACGTAGCAGTAGAACCACTAGTTTGTGATTTAGTTAAATCAATTGCGTTGCCATCTGACGAAGTTACATGCTTAGTAGATAGAAAACAGGATGTTCATGACTTAAAGATCAATCCAAGACAAGCTCAATTACTAAATAGCGCAGACAAAGTATTCACTCTTGGCAAAGAAATGACTCCAAGTATGAGAAATTGGGAAAGTAAAAAAAATACTGTTGTTGTAGGTGTTAGTGCAATAGACGTAGATGATCATTCTGATCATGAAGGTCACGATGACCACTCAGACCATGACGATCATGCTGAACATTCAGCTAAGGTAGATGATCATTCTGATCATGGAGGTCATGATGATCATTCAGACCATGGTGGACATGATGATCATGCTGAGGGTGCTTTCGAATGGGCAGGTAAATTCCAGCTTTCTAAGGGTTCATACAAATGGTCATTTGAAAAAGTCGATGGCGAATATGCAGATCCTGCAATGAAGATGGTGATTCTCAAATCTAATGATATAGAAGGGTCTGAAGATTTAGCCAAAGAATTATTAGGATCTAAAGACTCAATAAGCAGAAAAAATGATGGAACTTTGATAGCAAGTAATAAAGCTTTTGTTCTTAACTTCGATCAAAGAAAAGAAAGTACTGTTTTTAACGTGGATATCAAAGAAGATGGTGAATATATATTTTTTACTGAACACATGCCTTTTGAGTTTGAAGCAACTCAACACTTTTTTAAAGACGTTTCAAATAGTGATGTAGAACCAATAGCACAAGTTCCAGACGAAGGAGAGGGGCATCATCATCATCATGACCATGGAGGTCTAGATCCACATGTATGGCATGATCCACATAACATCATAAAAATGGGAGATCTTATAAGCAAAAGTTTAAAGAAAGATATTTCAGTTTTTAATAGAGGTGACAGAAAACTAATTAATGAAAGATTCGAAAAAGCTGATTCTCTCTTAGAAGGCTTAGATAGTTGGATCGTCGAACAAGTAAGCTCTATTCCTGAGGAAAACAGAGTAATTGTCTCTAAACACAAAGCAATGGAATACTACGGGGATGCATTTGGTTTTGAAACCATTAGTTTACTTGACTTTCTTGGAGACTCCTCAAGCTTAAGGCCAGACAACATAAGTTCTACTTTAAAAATGTTAGATGAAGAGAAAGTTCAGGCAATATTTCCTGAACAAATTCCAGCATCTAAGTTATTAAGGAACTTAAGTAGACAAAGTTCAGTTCCTTTAGCTTCTAATCAAATATTCGTTGATGGATTGATGATGGATGGTAATACCGTTTCAGTAGCCGTACACAACACTTGTACAATTGTTGATTCATTAGGTGGAAGCTGTGATAAAGAATCTGGCTCCAATCTTGAGTCTGAATGGTACAAACTTTCAGATTAAATTTTTCTAATAAAAACGGTTTTCATTTCTTATGATTACTATTATTAAACTATTGTTTATTTGGTAAAAATCATTAAATGAGCATCAAAGATAAAGTTCCAGTTACTATTCTCACTGGATTTCTAGGTTCAGGGAAAACTACTTTACTTAATAGAATACTAAGTGAAGAGCACGGGAAAAGAATAGCCGTAATTGAGAATGAATACGGTGAAGTAGGGATAGATCAAGGGCTCGTAATAAATGCCGATGAAGAAGTGTTTGAGATGTCAAACGGGTGCATTTGTTGTACTGTTCGCGGTGATTTAATAAGAGTCCTTGGCAACCTTATGAAAAGAAGAGATAAGTTTGACTATGTTTTAGTAGAAACGACCGGATTAGCAGATCCTGGGCCAGTCGCACAGACATTTTTCATGGATGAAGAAATTAGTTCTGAATTTACTCTTGATGGAATTGTAACTTTAGTTGATGCTGCTCATATTGATCAGCAGCTAGGAAGAAGTGATGAAAGTTCAGAACAAGTTGCGTTTGCAGATGTTCTTGTCCTTAATAAAACTGATTTAGTCTCTGATGATGCACTAGATACTCTTGAATCGAGATTGAGAGATATGAACCGAATGACTCGAATCATTAGAGCCGAGAATGCCCAAGTACCAATCGAAACAGTCCTAAATCTAAGTGCATTTGATCTCGATCAAATCCTTAAACGCAGACCAACATTTCTTGAACCAGAATATCCTTTTGAATGGACAGGTGTTTACGACCTTGCTGCAGGTAAATATGAATTAATGCTAGAAGAAGGTCCCGATCCAGAAATGTCATTAGTAGCTTTCGCTAATCAAGGTGAGAGTGAAGAAGAACTTAAAGATGGTGCTGAATCCTGCGTAAGACTTTATGCAGAAAAAGCTAAAAGCATAGAACCTGGGAATATCATTCCATTTGGAGAACATATAAACCTTAAATTGGAGGATAAAGGAAATAAATCATTCATATTAGATATCGAAAAAGGATCAAAGATAGGTTTATATACACAGCACACTGCTGAAGAATTCAATATGAAAATCATTAAAAGTGAAGACAATAATTCAAAAGAGATCCCATTTAATATTGAAAGATTCTGGCAAGCCGAGCACGAGCACGATGATGAAGTAACGTCCATTGCAATTGAACGATTTGGAGATGTTGATCCAGAAAAACTTAATACTTGGTTGGGCAGACTTCTTTCTGAAAAAGGGGTGGATATATTTAGAACTAAAGGTTTCATTAGCTACTCAGGCAACCCACAGAGAATAGTTTTCCAAGGGGTACATATGTTATTTACAGCGCAACCTGATAAGGAATGGGGTAACGAACCTCGTAGAAACCAACTTGTTTTTATAGGTAGAAATTTGGACGAGAAAGAGATGAAAGAAGGTTTTGAAAAATGCCTGATATAGAATCATTTAGCCCAAGAGGCATGTTCCACGAGGGATGGACAGCTGAAGTTAATGATTATGCCATAGTTTGTGGTTGGGCTACTAAAGGAAAGTTATTCATTGTTGGGGATGTAGCAGGAGGTATTTTTGCCTTTGAAGGAGATACTGGGAAAATTATTTGGAAAAAAGAAAATACACACTCTGCTGGTCTATTAGCAATGTCCATTCATCCAGAAGGAGAGATTTTCGCAACTTCCGGTCAAGATGGAAATATTCAAATATATAATTGTCACGAAGGTAAAGTAATTAAAACTCTCGATCTTGGCAAGGCTTGGGTAGAGCATCTTAAGTGGTCAAATGATGGCTTATTTCTTGCAGCAGCTTCTTCAAAAAAAGTATATGTTTTTAATGAAATTGGTGAAGAAAAATGGGTATCAGATGATCATCCAAGCACAGTGAGTGCAATAAAATGGTCAAATAATAATGAGCTAGCTACAGCCTGCTACGGGAGAGTAACATTCTTTGACATAGTAAATAATAAAACGAATCAAAAGCTCGAGTGGCAAGGATCATTAGTCTCAATGGAATTAAGTCCTGATGGTGATATAGTCGCTTGCGGGAGTCAAGACAATTCAGTTCATTTTTGGAGAAGATCAACCGGAATGGATGCTGAAATGACAGGATACCCAGGAAAACCTAGTCACCTTTCTTTTGACGATAGTGGAAAATTACTGGCAACTAGTGGCAGTGAAAGAATTACAGTCTGGAGCTTTATAGGTGACGGTCCCGAGGGAACTATGCCGGGAGAGCTATGGCACCATACCGAACCTATTTCTAGCCTAGCCTTTTCAAATAAAGGCATGCTTGTAGCTTCCGGATCTAGAGATGGTTCTGTTGTCGCAAGTTTTCTAAAAAAAGACGGTAATGGTGACCCAGTTGGGGCTGCATTCGCAGGCGATTTAGTGGGTGCACTTTCGTGGAGACCTGATGATTGTGCACTAGCTGCAGTTAACGCAAAAGGTGTAGTAAATGTTTGGAAATTTAAAGTTCGTACTAATTCTTTTTGAAGGAATTTAAGCAGGAAAATAAAATAATTTAAACTACCAATAGTTAGCTTTTAAATGTCTTTCCATACAAATGACCTCACAGTCATTATCTATACCTTTTGGGTGAATATCGCAATATGAGAGACATTGAAAATATTCGTCTATGGGATTTGATTTATCAGTTTTACTAACTTCTTTCGAATGATTCATAAAAGATTTCCTCAATTATTTAAAATTAAGATAGACGAATTAAATATCAAAAGAAATAAGCAAAACTTACTAAAAATATCTCAAAAAAATTAGCACGATTAATTACTACTCTCGGACATTTTTAATTAAAAAGCAATGCGTATAAAAACGGATTGTCTTTAGAGAAATATTTTCCTAATTTTATATTGTTGAGTTCTAGGAGGTCTTTCAAAATGATCGATAGCCTGCCTGAAATTTCGGAATAAACCGAACTAATTTAATTAACTGCTCCAATTATTTTTTATTAATGTCTAAGCTTCCTTCTTCTGCATCGTTTAGGTGCCCTTTAAGAAACAAGCTTAATTCTAGAGTTTTTGCCCCAGTTAAAGACAATTAGTTAATTTTGGTGAGCATTAGCTTAATAGAAGTTAGCAACAAGGATCAATGATTTAGGCGCGTTATTAACTTCAGTAAAAAATATAAGTAAGAGATAAAAGAGGGCTTATTTAAGCTCTCTTTTTTTTAATAAGATGACTTTCTTCTGATTTTATAGATAATGATTAAAAGAATAAAATAAAATGGCTAAATATTATTGCCCATATTGCAATCCTAAATATCAATTTCAAAAAAAATCCTCAAATGGTACTTTGATTTGTGGCTTGTGTGGAGAGGATCTTGTAAAAAAACCATTTATTAGGTTGAACCAGATAATTGCTTTAGTTGCTGCGTCATCATTACTTCTACCTTTTATATATACTTTTATTTTTTTAATTAAAAATCAAATAAACCCTCCTAATAAAAATTATCAAGCAAATAGTACTTTAATAATAATTATCAAAGAAACACTTTCATAAAATAATTAAAAAAATCTCGAGAGTTTAACCTCTACATAGTGATTTATTTAAACAAGAATTTTTACTCTCAATATTTATTTGATCATCAATATTTTTTAATTTGTTTTTATTGCTTATTACTTTAACTTTTTGGCCGCAATGTTCTTTGCAACCACCATTAAAAAAATTATGTGCATACAAATTAGAAATATTCGTAAGTAATAAAAGAAAAATTATTTTATAAATTTGATAAAAATAAGACTTAATTTTTAATATCATTTTCTCAGAATTAGTAAATAAATAATATCAGTTAATTCCAAGGAGTGTTTATAAGTCCCCAGATATCGAAGAAGAAAAATAAAACTGCAATAACAACAAGATCCCATGCTCTTTCCCTAAAAGCCCAAGGCGCAATAAAAACTTCCCCAAGTCCGTGAAGTGCCGCCCCTACTGGTAGATGATCAAGAACCAGCAAACTGTGAGAGAGGATAAAAAGAAAGCTTGCGAAATATCTAAAAAAAACAAATTGCCAATTATTAGAACTCATGCCTTTTAGATTTTTAAGAAATATACTTCAATGATCAAAATAATGATATAGATCGATATGAGAGATATTATTTTTGGTAGCCATAAATACGAATAAAGATATAAAGCTAAAGTAAAAGTTACTAAACGATGAAATATATGTTTTCAAGTTATCAGCCTAAAAATAGTTTTGATGAATACTTTAAGGACAATCTTAACTCTGCCAGAGAAATATTGATTCCCCTTCTTTCATCTTTAGATAATATGGGACTTGAAGAATTAAACAGGAATCACTCTGCCGCAAAAAAATTATTATTAAGACACGGTGCAACTTTTAGATTAAACGATTCTGGTTTAAAAGGTACTGAGAGAATATTACCTTTTGATCCACTTCCCAGAATAATTAGTAAAGATGATTGGGTAACGTTAGAAAAAGGCCTAAAACAAAGGCTTGAGGCAATTGATTTATTCCTTGATGATATTTATAATTCTCAAAAAATAATAAATGATGGAATAATTCCAAGAGAATTAATAGAAACTTCAGAAGGTTGGAGACCTCAGATGATAGGTTTCAAACCTCCACTTAATAAATGGTGTCAAATTTCAGGACTTGATTTAATAAGGGATAGAAAAGGAGATTGGCATGTTTTAGAAGATAATTTAAGGTGCCCTTCTGGGGTTGCTTATTTCTTAGAAAATAGATTAGTCATGAAAAATATTTTTCCTAATCTTTTCTCAGGAAGAATAGTAAAACCAATTGATGAATATCCATCATATCTTTTAAAAACGCTTCAAGAACTTGCTGTTTGGACTGACACTCCAAAGATAGTTCTACTAACTCCAGGAATTTTTAATAGTGCTTATTTTGAACATAGTTATTTAGCTCAAGAAATGGGCATCCAACTAGTTCAAGGTCATGACTTAGTTTGTAATGATGATTATGTATATTTAAAAACTACCTCTGGATTAAAAAGAGTAGATGTCATTTACAGACGAATTGATGATGATTTCTTAGATCCTCTTAATTTCAGAAAAGATTCCTGCCTTGGTGTTAGCGGATTACTTGATGTTTTTAAGGCAGGTCATGTTGCTTTAGCAAATGCACCTGGGACTGGAATAGCAGATGACAAAATGATTTATTCTTTTGTTCCAAAAATGATTAAATATTATCTTGATGAAGAAATTATTATTAAAAATGTAGAAACGTATATTTGTCATTATCAAAAGGATCGAGAATATGTTCTAGAAAATTTACCAAAACTTGTTGTTAAGTCTGTCGCAGAAGCTGGGGGTTATGGAATGTTAATTGGCCCTCACTCAACAACCAGTGAGATAGAAGAATTCGCTTATAAAATTAAAAATAATCCCAGAAATTTCATAGCACAACCAACATTAGAATTATCTACTGTGCCATCATTATGTGATGGAGAACTATATCCATGTCATGTTGATTTAAGACCATATATCTTAAGAGGAAAAGATTCATGGGTTAGCCCAGGCGGGCTTACGAGAGTAGCATTAAAAAAAGGATCATTAGTCGTTAATTCTTCTCAAGGTGGAGGATGCAAAGATACATGGGTTGTAGGTAAATAATATGCTTTTAAGTCGTGTAGCAGAATCTCTATATTGGATCAATCGTTATTTAGAACGTGCGGAAAACATATCTCGTTTCGTGGAAGTAAGCGAAGCAATGTCATTAGATTGTCCACCAGGAAGTGCAGAACCTTGGCTCCCATTAATTGATGCATCCAGTGACAGAGAATCTTTTGATAAAAGATTCCCGGAGAAAAAGCCTGATGACGTTATTAATTTTTTAATAAGAGATCGTTTAAACCCAAATAGCATAATTTCTTGCATTCAAATGGCAAGAGAAAATGCAAGACAAATCAGAGATGTCATGACCACAGAAATGTGGGAACAGATTAATATTTTATATTGGAATATGCAAGAAGGAGAGGCAATATGGAATAAACCAAGACAAGAACAATTAAGTGAAATCAGGAGGGAATGTCAGCTTTTTTATGGAATTACAGATGCGACTCTAAGCAAAGATCTTGCCTGGAGATTTAGCATTCTTGGAAGATTAATTGAAAGAGCTGACAAAACATCAAGGATTTTAGATGTTAAATATTATTTACTCCTACCCAGCTTAGATGAACTTGGAGGAGTTCTTGATGAGCTGCAATGGATTGCACTTTTACGTTCAGCTGGAGCTTATCAAATGTTTAGGAAAGCCGTGCAAAATTCTATAAAACCTAATTCAGTTGCGAGATTTCTTTTACTTGATCCAATTTTTCCTAGATCAGTAAGATACTGTCTTGATGGGATAAGCAATACTCTTAAAACAATAGATACCTCTCCATCTACTGAAAATCCTTCGGAATTAGAATGCATGAGAGGTTTGCTTAAAGCAAAGTGGAGTTATATCAGAATTGAAGATATAATCAATGATGGTTTACATGAGGCAATCGATTCATTACAAATGGATTTAAATAAATTAAATGATCTCATTCAAGAAAAATATTTTATTAATTAATAAGTTTATTAATGAGAATTAAATACATTCACAAACTTGAATATAAATATGAAGACCCTGTTCAATTAGGCGAGCATAGATTATGTATAAAGCCAAGGTCAAATGGATTCCAAAAGCTAAAGAATTTTGAATTAAAAATAACCCCACAACCAGAAATTATTTATCCATTACTTGCTGCCAGCGGAGAAGAGATTAATAGAATCAGATTCAATGGATTAACAGATAATTTAATTATTGAATCAATCAGCGAAGTTGAAACTATTAAGCATCCAAACATTATTGATGGAGTTAAAAATAGAGATTTATCATTACCTTTTTGTAGAAGCATTATCAACAGAGATTTACAGGGAGCATTAGAAGGATGGATGCCTAATGGACAACACGATCCCTCTGCCGTAGAACTTGCCCAAGAAGCCTTAGCAGGAAGCATTAATAACGCATTATCATTTACCTACCAGTTAATAGAAATCATTCAAGATCGGGTTAAATATACCAAAAGACATACAGGTCCAGCATGGCCGGCCAGCAGAACACTTAGAGAACGTATAGGTTCATGCAGAGATTTAGCAATGCTGATGGTTGAAGCTTGCAGGTCCATAGGTATCCCAAGCAGGTTTGTAAGTGGTTATCATTTTGAAGATCCGTTACCATCTGAGTTGGATTTACACGCTTGGGCCGAACTATATATTCCAGGTGCTGGTTGGAGAGGTTTTGATCCCAGCGGAAAAGGATTAATAGATGATAGATATTTAACATTGGTATCTTCTTCAAAATCTAATTTAACTTCTGTAATAACAGGAAACTTTACAGGAAAAAATAATTTAGAAAATACTTTATCCTGGGAAATCAAACCTCTTGAAATCAAATAAACACTAAATTTTTACTCTTTCAAATAACAAAACAATCTAATTAATAATATGTTTCTTTTTTAGTGTTAATTGATACGTTCTTGGATATATATATCTGTTTTCATTTGTGTAATCTTTAAAGAAAATTGAACTCAAGTTTAGAAATTCCAGTTATCAAATCAAACAAATCGAAAATGTTTGAATTGATAAGTTATGAAAAATTTCGCGATACAAAAGATGTAAGATTTTTTGATATTAGTGTTAATGAATCAAACTATAGAGATCTAGTGATTCACAGTGGGCCTGCAGTTAGTCCTCCAAATGATGAAGATTTTAATAATTGGCAATTTTACATACATCACAATCAAGAGGATAATCTATTAGCTATCTCCGGGGGAAGAACATTTTTCCTTGTAAATTTTGGCTGGGATTATCCTTTTTATAAAGTTAGATTAGAATCTTGCGGATATATTCTAAGGATACCTAGAGGAACTTTTCATAGATCAGTATCCGACGAAAACGGTTCCATAGTTTTAAATCAAGCCATTAGAGATGAAGGCGGTACAGTTGAATCTGAATTCAAGGTAACGAATAGCAAAGATAATAAAAAACTTCTAGATTGTATAACTAATTTAGAACCTAGATTTAAAATTTATAGTGTTAAATAATCTTAAAAAGGAGTTCCAAATTTATATATCAATTTTAAAAATTATCTAATTGTTATAAAATAATAATATTCGGATTATCTAGTATGAAATTTTTTAGTTTTTTAAAATATCTTTTATGCATAACTTTTTCTTTCTTAGTTTTATCCTCTCCAGTTTTTGCTGGGGCAAATGTAGCTGTTAAAGGCGAGGGAGATGAAGTTCCAAGTTATGTAAGATCTAATATTACAGGGTTTGATTTCCATGGAGAGGATCTTCATTTGTCATCTATAGCTGGAGCAGTTGCGAGAGACGCAGATTTTAGTGATGTTGATTTACATGGGACAACCTTGACCCTATCTGATTTAAAAGGTTCTAATTTAAATGGAATCGACCTGACCGATACTCTTTCTGATCGAGTTAATTTCCAAAAAACAGATCTTAGAAATGCTGTTCTAATAAATATGATCGCATCGGGTAGCAGTTTTGCAGGAGCTCAAATAGAAGGAGCAGATTTTTCTTACGCTATTCTTGACAGCGAAGATCAAAGAAATCTTTGTGAAATTGCTGATGGGATCAATCCAACAACGGGCGTTTCAACAAGAGAAAGTCTTGAATGTAGTTAGGAATAAAAATTATAAGTAAACTTTTTTTCCATTATTAAATTTATAAATTCTTTGTTCATCATCTTGAAAAATCATTTCACCATTTAATTTGGATTTCTTAAATTTTGACAGTCTTGCTCTGTGTATATTGGATTTTCTATTAATATTTTCTTCATTATCATAAAGCCCGATATAAATATTTAAATTAGGATTCGAAAAGGTTTTTTCTTCCTCCCTCAAAAAAATTCTTTCAATATTTGTTTGAGTGCTCTGCAGTTTATTTTTAAATTTATCTAATTTTAGATTCTTTGGATTTTTAGATTTAATTTTTTTGTAGACAAAAAAAATAACTCCTAAAATTAGAAAAAATAAAACTATTTTCATTACCTATTTAATTTTTATTTGTATATCTACCCCTAAATTACTTTTAGTAGTTAATATTTCTTTTTTTAAGAATCCATAAGAAAAAATTCTAGATAAAGTTTTCAAAGATTTAAAAACTAAAAAAACAGTAAATAAAAAGAGAACAATAATGTTTTCTATAAGAATATTTTTATTTTTATTATCTAAATTGCTCATATAAATCTTAAATTAATTATTTTTCATCACTATTTGCATATGGTCCGAAAAATTCACTGGCGTCTCTTCCCATTACTTTAGCAAGATTTAAACTTTTATCTATATCCCATTTAGATGCCATTCCATAAAGAATCCCAGCAGCAAAAGAATCGCCACATCCATAAGAGTCAACCTTTAATTTTTTGTTTTTAAGAGCCTTATATCTTCCTCCTGGGAATAGTATGCCTCCCTTCTCACCCTCGGTTTTAATAGTATATTTGGGTTTTAAAGATAAATCAGAAAAAGAAAAAACTTCCCCGGGGTCAAGATTACTGCCTACTAATCCATCTAAAAGAACATTTGATTTATTAATTGTGTTTAATCCCACCCTTGGAGTTGTACACAGTATTGAAGCTGATCTAGCCATTTTAAAAATCTCTGAATCAGATGCTGTAATAAAAATTCCGTCCATTTTTTTTAAAATATTCCATTCCAACTTGTCTTTATGAGTTGGAGCTAACCTTTCACCAATAACTGTTATTGCTCTTTCACCTTGAGAGTCAATTAAACTAAATCCTCTTCTAGTTGGTTTATCACGCCAAGCTACATGCAACTTAATTCCCATATTTGAGAGAATCTTGAAACACTTCTCTCCATATTCATCATTACCTAATGACGTAAAAAAATGAATTTGGTTTAAAGTTAAATCAGAAAGTATTTTTGCGATAATGGAGCCACCACCAGCTGGATACTCAAAGGACTTTTCAGAATGAGAAATGACTCCGGATTTTGGTAATTGATCAACCTTTAAGAAATTTATCCACTCAACATGACCAATCACGGCAAAATTTAAATTTCCCTTTTTAAATTTATAGTCTTCAACTTTATTATTGTTTTCAACAACCATGGGCTTTTAAATACTATTATTAAAAGAAATATTTTTGACAAGTGAATTCATTTAACATTTTAAAAGATAATAAACAGATACTATCTTATCTTTACCTTTTTCTATCAATTTTAGGTGCTGTACTGCCAATGATGGCAAATTTCGAATTTGCTAGGGAATATGGAAACAGCTTTGATATAAATAACTTCATTTCTTTAGCGAATGCAAACCCTGCAGCTCAGTCAATTTCTAGAGACTTATTAGTAGGTGCAAGCGCTATTTTTATATGGATTGTAAATGAATCAAAAAAACTAAACATGAAGAATATGTGGGTTGTATACATTGGAACTTTTCTTATAGCCTTCGCATTCTCTGCACCTTTTTTCTTATTTCTAAGAGAGAGAAGAATTATTGAATTAGAAAGGATTAATTAAAATAATCTCTTAAATAGAATTGCAAATGCAATAAAGCAACAACATGAAATGGAAAGCCAGATTATTGAAGCATAACCAAATATATCTAATATTCGACCCGAAATAAATGGTCCAAAAAAATAACCCATAGCGAAACATTGTGATAATAGAGCAAGTGCAAAACCTTTTTTGTTTGAAGGAGCTATTCTGAATACGACATCTGTTGATGTTGGAAGAAATGAAGCAGTCCCTAAACTTACTAATATCAATGAAAAAGAAATTAAATAAAAAGCTGGGATTTTTAGATAACTAGAAATAAATAATAAAAATGAAGCGAAAGAGAAATTTATTAAACTAAATTTCAAGCCATATAATCTTCCTTTCTTAGATATCCACGAACCGACAGGCCATTGTAAAAACAACAATAAAATTAACTGAATAGAAATTATAAGACTAATAATTTCTTTGCTTAATGCATTGCGATAAAATCCACCTTTAACAAGATCCAGAGGCAAAGTTACTTGAATCAGAGCTAAAGAGGTAGTTATCAATAAAATAGATAAAATTATTATTGTTGAATTCTTATTCCATTTCAATTGTCCCTGATTAATTGGATCTACTAATTTTTTTTGGAAATTTTCTAAGTTACTTTTAATAGAAGAACTATTTCTAGATATTAAATATACGATAACTATCATGCAAAATATATCATTAATAAAAATTGATTTAAAATACAAAAAATTTGTCATATACCCCCCTAAGAATACCCCTAGAAATATTCCTAAAGCCTCTGAACTTCTAACAAGAGCATACGCTTTGCGTGTTTCGATAGGATAGCAAAAATAGGGTACCCCAAACTCGGCAGCAGGCCAATATATTCCTGCAGCAGCCCCAACAAGTGATTGTCCAATTATGTACAAAAAAGTATCTATAGAAAAAATGAGGCATAAGCTAGCGGCAATACTTAGTATTGAAGAAGAAATTATTGGAAATTGTATTTTCCCTGTTTTATTAAGATAATTACCTGTAAAGAGTCTTGTTAGAGTTCCAATTATTGCTGAAATGGTAAACCCCAAGCCAATATCTGTTGCCGATAATCCTAGGTTATTAAAAATAAGTGATGTTAAATAAATAACACCTCCTGCTCCAAATGCAGCGAAAAATCTTATCTTGGTTATTAACCTCAAATGATATGGAAACTGAATCCACCAATTTTTGCTAATTTTTAAACTATTTGGACTAATCACAAGTGAAATACATTTTTATAATTTTTTTTAGTTTTTGTGGTTTATTTTTTAATAATGGTTTAAAGGCTGCTGAAAAGATAAATATTAAGTTTGAAGAGATGGAAATCCCTCTTACTATAGAACAATTATCAAAATTAGAAAAATACAAAGATGATTCAACAGAATTATTAGATTGGTTAAAAAAAAATGGATTAATAAGAGTTTTTGAATTATCAAAATTTTTAGAATTTCCAGTTTTCAAAGAAGAGGGATTAAATAGAGAAATATTAAGAAGTTGGATAGGACGTAAAATTCTTACAGAATTAAGCAAAAGCATTAAAGTTCCAAATGACAATAATGGAACAGAAATATATAACACTATAGAAAATTTATTAGATCAAAAAAAAGAAGTTTCAACTTTAGAAATCATAAAGGCATTACCATCTAAAGAAATTTCACTAGATATTGATAATTTAATTTTAATAATTTCATCTTGGAAAAATGAATTATCAATGCAACAAGAACTTTTATCCAAATTAAATAAACTTGAAAAAACGAACCATAATTCCTTTAAAAATACTAAAAAAGAATCAACTCAAGATCTAATTAAAATTGATAAAAAAATTTATGCCCCTCACCGAGTAAAACCTTTCGAAATTGAAATATGGAAAAACAATAAAACAAAAAATGATAAAGAACTGGTAATTTTTATGCCAGGACTTGGAGGCGAAATTGATAATTTCAAATGGATAGGCAACGAATTGGCTAAAAGAGGTTGGCCAATATTATTCATAGATCATAGAGGGAGTAATTTAGATTCATTCATAGAAGTTCTTGAAGGTAAGGAAACAATACCAGGAAGTGCAGATTTTTTCTTATATAGAATTAAAGATTTAGATGCTGTATTAAAAGCTCATGAAAATGGCGAATTTGATTTACCTAATGATTCTTATATTTTAATGGGGCATTCACTTGGTGCTTTAATAGCACTTTTACATGAAGGGAAAAAACCTACTGATCAACTAGAGAAGAAATGTGATTCGGCGTTGAAAGACTTTGCTGTAACAAATTTATCTAAATTACTTCAATGTCAGTTGAGCGAAATACCATTCCCTAAGAAAAATAACACTAATAAGGCCAGTGCGATAATTGGATTTAATTCATTTGGCAGTCTATTGTGGCCGACAGAAAAAAATTCTGGTATAGAGATACCGACTCTTCTGATAGGTGGTACATATGACCTTATTACACCGTTAATGAATGAACAATTTAGAGTTTTTACCGCTTTAAATAATCCATCAAATAGATTTCTAATTATTGAAGGAGCAAGTCATTTCTCTCCAATAAGAATTAATAATAGTTATAAAGAAAATAATGACGTCTTCAAAATAAGTGATTCTTTTATTGGTTCAGAGCCAATATTAGTACAAGATTTATCTGCGAAATTTATCGTTGAATTTTTAAAAAATATTAAAGAAAAAAAGATCCCTACAGTAGTTAAAAACCAAAGAGATTTGGGACTTAATTTCCATCTTTTAGATCTTAAAACAATAAAAGAAATTTCCGAAAATTAGTACTCTATTCTTGGATCTAAATAGGCAATTAAAATATCCACGAAGAGATTTAAAGAGACTATTAACATAGAGGTAAAAATTACAATTCCTTGAACCAATGTATAGTCTCTTTGAGAAATAGCTTCATGTAATCTTAAAGCTATACCTGGCCAGGAAAAAGTTACCTCAAACAATAAAGCACCTCCTGCTAATGAGGCCATAGTCAAGCCAGAAATAGTGACAATTGGCAATAGAGCATTAGGCAATGCATGGTTTAAAAATATTTTATTCCTTGATATTCCTCTACATAAAGCAGCATTTACATAATCACTTTTTAATGTCTTATCCAAATTTACTCTTAATGAGCGGCTGAATATACCACTTAATAAAAAGCCAAGGGTAATCGAAGGAAGTGCGAGATGATAAAGGCTATCTTTCAAAGCAATAAAATTATTTGAAAGAATACTATCTAAAACAAGAAACCCTGTAATTTGAGGTTGTTGCTGAAATATTGGAAATCTACCACCAATAGGAGAAATATTAAAGAATACAGAAAATAATAATTGCGCTAACATTGCACCCCAAAAAGGAGGGATCGCATATGTAGCAATTCCTAATATTCTCGTAATATAATCAGTCTTTTTCCCTCTATTTCTCAATCCAATTAATCCCAATGGGAATCCTATTAGTAGGGCACTTAATATTGAAAAGAAACCAAGCTCAAGACTTGCAGGCAACGACTTAAGAATAATATTTAGGACTGGCTCTTGGGTACTAAGAGATTGGCCAAAATCTAAGTACAATATATTTTTAATATATGAAAAATATTGATTTATTAAAGGTTCATTTAGCCCCAATTTATTTCTTAAAAGTTCCCTAGAAACCTCATCTGCACCAGATCCAAGTATTGCATCGACAGGATCGCCTGGTGCAACTCTTAATAAAATAAAAACTAATGAAGAAATTATCCATAACATTATGGGTATTAATGAAATTTTTAATAGGGAATAATTTAGTAGTTTATTTAAATTTCTACTCATTAATTAACTCAAGATCACTCAATGAAATTATTCCTGCACCATTAAAAATAGGTTTTGATATTTTATTTTGTGACCATGCTTTTTGAGAGGATATCCAAATAGGGATATAAGGTATTGAACGTGCTGCTATTTTTTCAATTTCAACAAGTTTTTCTAATCTTTTAATTCCACTTATTTTTTCACTCTCAAGAAATAAACTTTCCACTTTATTAGATCCCCAAAAACTCCCGCTGTAAACAGATTCTCCTTTTTTACATATACCATCAACTATTTCATTACAACTTAAAAGAGGGGTGAGATAGGCCTCTGGATCTGAATATGCCCCAGTCCAATCGAGAAGAACTGCCGTATAAATTCCTAAACTTAAATTCTTATAAACTGTTGTAGATTCAACCCCATTGAGTTCAATATCAATACAATCTTTCAAAGAACTTTTAATTTCTTCTTGCCATGTCAGAGCAATAAGCTTGTCAGCTGGTACATTCGATCTATAAGTAAGGGGTATTTTTAGAATATTTCCGTTGCAATAATTTTCTTTTTGCAATAAACTTCTTGCCTCTAAATAATCGTATTTAGGCCACAGTTCTTGATTATCTTTTTTTAATATCGAAGGAATAATTGATCTAGATGGCTTCCTTAATCCATAACTTACTTTCTCACTAATCAATTTTCTATTTAGACTTTTTGCTAAAGCCAGTCTTAAATTAGGATTATTTAGAGGATAAGAACTAGTTTTAAGGCTTATAAAACTTAATTCAGTGAAAGGGCTATTACCTTCATTAAACTGTTTATTTTTGCTTAAATTATTTAAACTTTTTCTCTGGCTATCATCAATTGAATTTGATAAAAGCACGTCAATTTGTTTACTTTTTAAAGCCCCAAAAAGAGATGATGAATTTGAATATCCCACAAAATTAACGCCGTTATTTAAGGGCTTTTCACCCCAATAATTCAAAAATGGATCAATTGCTTGAACTTCATTAGAAAAACTTGTCAGCACATACTTGCCAGTACCAACGAATTTTTCATTTAGAAACTTATCAGAATATTGTTTGTAAAATTTAGGAGATATTGGAGTTAAATTTACTGATGTGAGTAAACCATTTAAAGAACTTGATGGTTTATTCAAATTTATTTTGACTGAATATTCACTTGGCGTTTCTATTGATTTAATCTTATTTCCTAAAATATAGTTCATCGTTCCAATTCTTTTGAATCTATCAAAGGTAAACTTCATAGCATTTGAGTTAAACGCAGTTCCATCGTGAAACAAAACATTCTTTCTTAAATTAATAGTTATTTGAAGTCTATCCTTTGAAATAACTGGCATCCCCGCAGCCAATTGAGGGATTAATTCTCCATCAGAATTTAATTCATATAATGTGTCTCCAAGAGAACTGATTAATTGAATTGCTTTAAGAGTATTTGCTCTAGCTGGATCTAAAGATTCAATTTTTCCAGAACTAGCTACTATGATTTTTTTAGATATTCTTTTTGAGCCGCAAGAATTCTGTAAAAAGGAAATTAAAATAATAAATATTGATAAAACAACTTTTTCTTTCATATTTCATAATTACTAAGTTTTTCTGAAGAATTATTTGAGCAGAAAATTTGTAAGGTTATTTGATTTATTTCTAAAGCAAATGTTTTTTTAGAATTACAGGCAAAAGGCCACTCTCTAACCCAACAAATTTTTTTACTTATATTTAAACCAATTACTTGAAAAGTCTTATTGCTATTTTTAATTTTTACACAAGCACCTTTATAAAGGTATTCAGAAGAATTTAAATTATTATTTTCACTGTCTAATAGTTTTGAATGAATCATTAAGGTTCTAAAACCAAACACTTACTTTCTTCGGTTTACCAAGCTATAAAGAAATTTGCAAACTATTTTTTTAAATACAACTTAATTGACTTGCAATAACTTTGACTTCATTAAGCGAATTTATTTCATCTTTCGATTTCTCAAAATCTCCATTATTAACCTCATGAGTAATAACGACAATTTCTGCTTTGTCCTCACTTGCATCAAGTTGAACAATTGATTCGATTGATACATTATTCTTTCCAAAAATATCTCCAATCTTTCCTATGACGCCTGGACTATCAAGACAAATAATTCTAAGGTAATTTTTTTTGTTTATTTGTGAACATTCTATGATGTGGCAGGTTCTCCAGAAATCAAAAGATAACAATGGATCGACTGAATTATTATTTTTTACTGAGGCGGCATGCAGATTTAATATATCTGAGACTACAGATGCAGCGGTTGGGCCACTCCCTGCGCCTGGACCATACAACATTATCTCTCCTAGAGGATCAGCCTCTATCAATAAGGCATTGTTAACTCCCTTAACTGTTGCTAATGGATGAGATTTTGGGATCAAAGAAGGGCCTACCCAAATATTCAAAGCAAGTGAATCATTACTATTTGTTTGTCCCCTTTCGGAAAGCGCTAAAAGTTTTATTTCAAATCCTAATTTATTGGCATATTCAATATCCTTGAGATTAATTTTACTAATACCCTCAGAATGTATCTCCTCTCTTTTGATTTTCCCTCCAAAGGCAAGTTCACTAAGGATTGAAATCTTATCAGCAGCATCATGCCCCTCAACATCTGCGGTTGGATCAAATTCTGCGTAACCAAGGCTTTGGGCCAATTTTAAAGTCTCCTTATAATCAGCTTTTTCATTTGCCATCTTTGAAAGAATAAAATTTGTTGTGCCATTTATTATCCCAACCATTTTTTTTATACTGTTACTTTTTAATGATCTTTTTAAGGGTTCAATTATTGGAATCCCTCCGCAAACAGCCGCTTCTGACAAAATATACACTCCTTCTTTAGATGCAGTTTTATATATTTCTTCTCCATATCTTGCAATCACAGCTTTATTTGCAGTAACAACAGATTTACCTAATTTTAATGATTGCAGAATAATATCTTTCGCCAAATCAACTCCACCCATTACTTCAACAATTACATCTATAGAGGGGTCATTAATTAATTTAAATGGATCATCAGTTAACAAATTATTGTCTAGCTCAATACCCCTTTTTTTATTAAGATCTTTGACTGCTATTTTTGCAATTTCTATTTCTTTTAGGATTGGATGTGAATCAACTTCAGAACTTAATATTTTATAAATCCCTGAACCTACAGTTCCAAAACCTACAATCCCAATTTTGCATTTTCTCATTTTTTATTTCTTTTAACTTTGAATTTAATTTTATATTATTAGGCCTACAAAAATTCATTTGCTTGAGACTGCATTTTCAATAAAATGTTTAAAAAACCATTCGAACGTGAAGGTGTTAAGCTTGCTTTCAAACCAGTATCTTCTATAAATTTCTTATCTATTTCAACAACTTGATTTGGTGTCAACTCATTTAATCCACTTATTAAAAAGGCCAACAAACCCTTTGTTATGAGAGCATCAGAATATCCTTCCCAAAATAATTTACCGGCTTTAATAGTTGCCTTAACAAAAACTTCTGAAACGCATCCCTTAACTTTATTTTCTTCTACAAGAATTTCACTATCTGGCTCTTTCAATTTTTTGCCTAACCACAAAATGTATTCATATTTTCTTTTTGGATCTTCTGATTTCTTCAACTTTTCTACTAATTTTGATAAATTATTGTATTTTTCCTGATTTTCCATTTTTTTAAAGCTATAAATTAATCAATTTAATAATCTCCCATTATACAAATATTTCTTTTTCTGTGATAAATCCAGATAAAGGAATATCCCACTCAGCTCTCGTTAATGGAATCGTACTTACGCAATTAGAAGTTAATACTCCAATGCATGGAACATTTCCCCAATCATTATCTCTCCTTAATTTATCAAAATAACCGCCTCCATAACCCAATCTTGTTAAATTTTTATCAACCGAAAGACATGGTACAAATATCATGCTTATCTGCAAATGACTCAATGGAGAAGAGTTATTTGGACTTAGTATTCCCTCAGAATCTTTGGTAAGAGGTTTTTCGTCCCATGGATAAAATAACAACTCTTTTTTATCTTTACATCTAGGTAAAGCTAAAGTGAATTTTTTCTTTAGACCTCTAATATCAACTTCATTTTTTAGAGGCCAATATATAGCTAAATAACCAATATTTTTATATCCCTTAACAAATGAATCAATATATAATCTTACATTCTTTTCTACATTTTCTCTTTGATCAAGAGATATCCCATCTCTTAGTTTTCTAAACGTATCCCTCTCCAATTTCTTATTTTCAAAGATCGTCATTTAAATTCTCAGTTAAAGCCTTCCTCATTTAGTTTTGTGAGTGCTATTGCCAATGCATCTGCTGAATCATCAGGTTTTGGAGGTTTGTTAAGATCTAAGTCATACATAACAGCATCAAGAATATCTTTCTTAGATGCCTTTCCAGACCCAGCAATTGTTAATTTTATCTGCGCAGGTGAATACTCACTAACATGAATTTTTTTAGAGGCCAATACCATCATAATCACGCCTCTCGCCTGCACCACACTAATGGTAGTGCTTGACTTGTAAAAGAAAAATTTTTCTACTGCCGCTGCAGTTGGGTTCCAATGATTTATTAATTCATTAAGATCTTGGAATATCTCATAAAGTCTATGTTCTTCTTTTTTATCTTTACATGTCTCAATAACGCCGCAATCTAATAATATCTTTCTTTCATTTTCTATCTCAATTATTCCATAACCAACTCTAGCTAATCCGGGGTCAATCCCAATTATTCTCACTGTTATTAAGCTTCAGCAGCCAATTGAAATTTTGAAAGATTTTCTTTTTCATCTAAATCAAATACTTTACAAAAAGCTTGAATAACTCTTTCACCTGAATCAACTTGTTCTAAGGGGTCTTTTCTAAGCCTATGTCTTAAAGAACAAGAAATAACCCTTGCTATATCATCTTCTTGCACTTCAGTTCTGCCCTCAAATGCTGCAATTGCCCTTGCTGATCGATTCGTAACAATATCTCCACGTAAACCATCCACATCTAGTTCTCCGCAGATTGCAGAAATATTCAATCTTAAGTCATCGTCCATTTGAACAGAATTTAATATTTCTTGTGCTTTAATAACTTTTTGTTGAAGTTCATCCTGTTGTTTCTCAACACTCAATGAAAACTCATCAGGATTATCATCAAAAGAAGTTCTTTGATCAACTACTTGAACTCTTAATTCAGCATCTCTAACTGTCTTAACTTCAACACTCATTCCAAATCTATCCAATAGTTGAGGCCTTAATTCACCTTCTTCTGGATTTCCTGAACCAATAAGGACAAACCTCGCAGGATGTCGAACTGATACCCCCTCTCTTTCAACTGTATTCCATCCGGAAGCGGCCGAATCTAAAAGTACATCAACTAAATGATCATCAAGTAAATTCACTTCATCAACGTATAATAAACCCCTATTAGCTTTTGCTAATAGACCTGGTTCGAATGCCTTGACACCTTCGCTCAAAGCCTTCTCTATATCAATGGTTCCACAAAGCCTGTCTTCAGTAGCACCCAAAGGCAAGTCAACCATAGGTACTTGTTTTTGAGTACTCTCTAGATTCTCTCCTTGAGTAATTTTCTCCAAAACTTCTTTACTTTGTAAGTCAGGATCAACTAGTGAACTATTATATGGATCGTCTTTAACAACATCGATTTCAGGCAACAAATCAGCTAAGGCTCTAATAGTAGTGGACTTTCCAGTCCCTCTATCACCCATTATCATCACTCCTCCAATTCTTGGATCAATAACATTTAACAAGAGAGCCAATTTCATTTCTTCTTGACCAATTACTGCTGTAAAAGGAAAAACTCTTCTTTTCTTTGTTGTAGGCACAGTTTTAGTTTTCTTAAATATTCAAATAATCAATAGATGCTACTTCAGAAAATGTTTTTAGTAAATATCCCTATCAAATTAAAACAAGAAGTGAATAATAACTAATCAAATTTTTACTTACTTATTTTTTTTTGAATTGTTCAAAAACCAGTTTATTTGATGGACAATTCCTCGTAAAACATTTATTTCATGCATTGATGTATTTGCCCTCAAAATAAAATTCTTAAATTTACTAATTTTTGCCTTGGAGGTATGTTCTAAGAGATATCCAACTCGCAAAAGCATTTCCTCTAATTCCACAAATGTATCATGTACTTCATTCGATGATGCTAAGTTAAAAACTTTTAATTCATTATTTAAATTCTTTTTAGAAGACTTATTTAATTCATACAGAACTATTGAAACAGCGTGAGAAAGATTTAATGATGGATTTTTCTGAGAAGTTGGAATATTAAAAGTTTTATTTGCTAGAAGCAACTCACTGTTAGTTAAACCTCTATCTTCTCTTCCAAATATTATTGCTAAAGTATTAATCTTCTTAAAGGATAAAGTCCAATCAAAAATATCATCAGAAGATACAAAAAATGAATCTTTATTTACATCAATCCTTCCACAAGATGCTAGAACCAAATCACAATCAAAAATTGCTTTTTGAAGATCATCAAAAACCTTACAATGTTTAATAAATTTTTGACCTTTAAGAGCCATTTTTTTTGCTTCTAAAGAAAATATGTCGCATTTAGGAGAAACAATTCTTAATTCATCAACTTCAAAATTACTGCATAATCTAGCAACGCTACCTACATTTAAAGGGCCATTTGGTTCAACTAAAATTACCTTTAAATTAGAAAAATTTTTTCCCAAAATCATTCAAGACTATGAAGATATTTTAATAAATTTGACATATTTACAGGATCAATTTCAAAACTTGGCATAGGAGGAGTCAGGCCTCCAGTAACTTGTTTAATTATCTCTTTATCATTCAAACGTTGAGTTATTGAGTGTAAGTCTGGGCCCACTAATCCTCTTGCTGTAATTCCATGACATCCAACACAATTTATCTTAAAAAGAGCATCTCCCTCCTCAGCAGAGCCATTAAACTCAAGAGTTTCAATAATATACTTGTTATTTTCATGATGATTTACGAAAAATATTGCTAAACAAATTAATAAAACTCCAAATAAAACAAAAAATATTTTTAAGAACTCTCTTTTAAAGTCCCTTTCTGCTGCAGTTGATGAAGATGTTGACACAAAAAATAGTCTCTATGTAACAATTGTGAGTAATAAATTTAAAAAAGGCAAAAAAATGATCGAGCCTCTTCTATGTGGAATTGTTTTAGGTTTAGTTCCAATAACTCTTCTTGGATTATTCGTAAGTGCATGGAATCAATACAGAAGAGGTTCAGGGATGTTGGACATTGATTAAAAATGTTAATCTTGACTGCCCATAATTTCTTACATCTATAGTTTCCCACAAAGTACTTTTTTTAATAAATAGATTTTGAGAATGTTCACAAATAACTGTTGAATCTTTTTTTAAAAGATTACAATTAAATAATTGATTTAAAACTAATTCATGGAAATCCACATCGTATGGAGGATCTAGATAAACAAAATCGAATTTTAATTTATTTAAATCCATATTTCTAGTTGATAAGTTTCTCTCATAATCAGGTTTTGTCCATTTCAAAACGTCTTTACAAATAACTTCGATATCATTTTTCCTATTCCCTATATTCTCCAACGAGAGTAAATTTTCTAAACAAATTTTTGAGTTGATTTTGTTTTTTTCAATTGCAATGATTTTTCTTGCCCCGTGATTATAAGCTTCACAAGATATAGCACCTGTTCCACTAAATAAATCTAACCAGTTACTATTTTCAACTCTTTTGTTCAATATATTAAATATGGCCTCTCTCACTCTCAAAGTTGTAGGTCTAGTATAAGAATTATTTGGACTTTGTAGTTTTTTACCGCCTATTAATCTTAAGTTAGTTTTCATCCCTAAGAATCTGTTATTGAATATTACTCAGCCATCTTCTCAAAAGTTTTTCTCCGGTTTTCCCAGATTTTTCCGGATGAAATTGACAGGCCAATAAATTTTCATTTTCAATCATTGCAGTTAATTTTTCAGAGCCATAATCAACCTGAGCTGCAATAATATTTAAGTTATCTGGGATTGCATGATAGGAATGTACAAAATAGACCCAATTATTTAATTCTTCAAACCCAAATAAAGTATTTTTCTTGGTAGGTAAAAGTTGGCACCAACCCATGTGTGGGATTCTTTGGTTACTAATATTTGGTATTTTTTGTATTTTTCCTTTTAAAATTCCCAGCCCTTCAACTTTTCCTTCATCACTAGATTCAAAAAGGAGTTGGAGACCTAAACATATACCAAAAAAGGATTTCCCACTTTTAATCCAATTTTTCAGATCAGTAACCAAATCAGTATTTATCAGATTATTCATCGCTGGATCAAATGCTCCAACTCCGGGAAGTATTATCGCCTTACAAAGCTTAGAATCATTAAAGTTTTTAATTAATATAATTTCTTCTCCAAGACTTTCTAGAGATTTAGTTACAGAATGAATATTACCCATTCCATAGTCTATTAGTCCAATTTTATGCAAAGCTTTTAAATTTATAAATGCTTAGTTAAAGTGCTCGAAAGAGTTGCTTTTGGCACAGCCCCAACAACGGTATCAACCTTTTGACCTCCTTTAAAGATCATTAATGTAGGAATACTTCTTATTCCGTATTGACTGGCTACATTTGGATTTTCATCTGTATTTAATTTAAAAACTTTAATTTTCCCTTCAAAGTCTTTTGAGATTTCTTCTACAACCGGAGCGACCATCCTACATGGACCGCACCATGGTGCCCAAAAATCAACCAATACTGGTAGATCACTTTGCAGTACATCCTTGTCAAATGAAGAATCAGTTACGGCTGGAGCTGATGACATAATTTAAGTATTCCTTTTTGAAAATTTAGCAGGCAATTCTTTTAAGTGATGATTTCATTACAGATTAAATAATATAAGTAACAAAATATCTAAAAAAGCCCGATTAATCGGGCGATTTAGTGTGTGAGGAGTATGGGGTTTCCCCCATTATTTCATAATAACTCCTAATTAGAAAATTTTTCAAATTAATACTTAATTCACTAAGGATTTATAATTTTGCTCTAAGTGAACTACTTACCCATCCCGAGCTGCTGAGCTTTTTGATAAACCTTACCTTCTGTAAGAAGTGATGGTGCGATAACTATTTCAACTTCTTGCATTTCTTTAATATTTTTTGCCCCAAGAGTACTCATTGAGGTTCTTATGGCTCCTAATAAGTTATGTGTCCCATCATCAAGTAAGGCAGGACCTTTAATAATTCTTTCTAAGGATCCGGTAGAACCAACTTCAATTCTTGTGCCCCTTGGCAATATTGGACTTGGAGTAGCCATGCCCCAGTGAAATCCTTTACCTGGAGCGTTTGAGGATTTAGCTATTGGAGATCCAATCATTACAGCATCTGCTCCACATGCCAAACATTTACAGATATCTCCACCAGTAACAATTCCTCCATCACCAATAATAGGAATATAATGACCACTTTCTTTAAAGTAATCATTTCTTGCCGCACTACAATCAGCAATTGCAGTTGCTTGAGGGATTCCAATTCCCAATACTCCTCTTGATGTACATGCCGCTCCAGGTCCTATTCCAACCATCAATCCTGCAACTCCAGCATCCATGAGAAGTTTTGCAACTTCGTAAGTGACACAATTACCAGCTACAACTGGGACATTCATAGATTGACAGAGATCTTTAATATTTAAAGTTTCCTTACCATCCATACCAAGATGTTCAGTCGAAACAACTGTTCCTTGAAGAAAAAATAAATCTATTTTGGAATTATTAAGTGTTTCTTTAAATTTAATGGCAGCTTGAGGAGTTCCACTAAAAGCTGCTATACCTCCTCTTTCTTTCACCTCATTTATTCTTTGTACAATCAATTCCTGCTTGACCGGTTCACTGTATATTTTCTGCATTAATGGAACAAAATCATTCTTCCCGACTGATGCTATTTGGTTTAATATTTCATCAGAGTTTTCATATCGTGTTTGTATGCCCTCCATATTTATAACCCCTAGGGAACCTAATTTTGTGAGCTCTACAGCTGTATTGACATCGACAACACTATCCATGGCACTAGCAACGATCGGAACTTCTCTTTTGAAATCACCTATTGACCAAGAAGGATCAGTTAAATCGTAATCAAGTGTTCTATTACCCGGGACTAAAGCTATTTCATCGATGCCATAAGCACGCCTGACTTTTTTATTTAAACCAAGTTCAATATTCACGGTAATTTTCTCTTATTTTGAATAAATTAACAACTAAAGGGGTAATAAGCCAAGGTTTATTCAAAAACAACAGGTTTTATTTTGATTTGTGTGTAAATGTGAGTATTTGGGAATTAAATAAATCTTTTTTTTTATTCATTATGACAATCAGCGATTATCATTAAAGAAAGGATTTTTATATGTCTGATATTTTAGATTCCGATAACTCAGGATTAAGTGAAGATAATGATCGAATTATTCAGACTGACTTAAGAAATGAGATGTCTCGCTCTTATTTAGAGTATGCAATGAGCGTCATCGTTGGTCGTGCTCTTCCAGATGCCAGAGATGGATTAAAACCTGTTCATAGAAGAATTCTTTATGCAATGTATGAACTTGGTTTGACTAGCGGTAGACCATACAGAAAATGTGCAAGAGTTGTTGGAGAAGTACTTGGTAAATACCATCCGCATGGAGATACAGCAGTTTATGATGCTCTAGTCAGGATGGCTCAGGATTTCTCTATGAGGATGCCACTAATAGATGGTCATGGAAACTTTGGTTCTGTAGATAACGACCCGCCAGCAGCAATGAGATATACAGAATCTCGTTTAAAGTCTCTTACAGATGAAAGTTTGCTAGAGGATATTGAATCTGAAACTGTTGATTTCGCCGATAATTTTGACGGTTCTCAACAGGAGCCAACAGTTTTACCGGCCAGAATCCCTCAACTACTTCTAAATGGATCATCGGGAATAGCAGTAGGAATGGCAACTAATATTCCACCTCATAACTTAGGAGAATTAATTAATGGTCTTAAATCAATAATTAAAAATCCATCAATTGAAGATAGAGAACTTTTTGAAATAATTAAGGGTCCTGATTTTCCCACTGGTGGTCAAATATTAGGCAAAGATGGGATAAGAGAAACTTTCAAGACAGGGAGGGGTTCAATAACTATGAGAGGTGTAGCAAATATTGAGCAAATTAAATCCACTGGTAGGGCAGAGAAAGATGCAGTAATAATTACAGAGCTTCCGTTTCAAACTAATAAAGCTGCATTGATCGAAAGAATTGCAGACTTGGTTAACGAAAAAAAATTAGAAGGTATTTCTGATATTAGAGATGAAAGTGATCGAGATGGAATGAGAATTGTTATTGAACTAAAAAGAGATGCCTATCCACAAGTAGTTCTAAATAATTTGTTCAAGTTAACCCCTCTTCAAAATAACTTTAGTGCAAATATTCTAGCTTTAGTGAAAGGAGAGCCTACAACACTTTCACTAAGAAAAATGTTAGATGTTTTTTTAGACTTCAGAGTGGAAACAATAAGGCGAAGAACGGGATTTTTATTAAAAAAGGCGGAAGAAAGAGATCACATCGTAAAAGGTCTTTTGTTAGCATTGGAGGTTATGGATGAAATTATCAATCTAATAAGATCAGCAAAAGATACAGTTTCAGCAAGAGAAAAATTACAAACTGATCATGAGTTATCTTCCACACAGGCAGAAGCAATCTTACAAATGCAATTAAGAAGATTAACAGCCCTAGAAGCAGATAAAATTAAAGGGGAACATGATGAATTAACCAGAAAAATTAACGAATATCAGCAAATATTGAATAGTAAAGAGAGAATTTTTGAAATTATTCTTGAAGAACTTAATAAAATCGATGAGAGATTTTCCTCTCCAAGAAAAACAGAAATACTCGATTTAGGCGGTGGTCTAGATGATATTGATCTTATCGCTAATGACAGATCAGTAGTTTTATTAACTGAAGCAGGTTATTTAAAAAGAATGCCTGTTAATGAATTCGAATCTACAAGTCGTGGGTCAAGAGGTAAAGCTGGAACAAAGAAACAAGAAGATGATGAAGTGAAATTATTTATAAGCTGTAACGATCATGATACTCTTTTGCTTTTTAGTGATAGAGGAGTATCTTATGCTCTTCCAGCATATAGAGTTCCCATGAGTAGCAGAACCGCCAAAGGTACACCATCTGTTCAACTTCTACCAATACCAAGAGAAGAAAAGATAACTTCACTTGTCGCAGTAGATTCTTTTGATAACGATTGTTATCTATTGATGCTAACGAAGGCTGGATTTATAAAAAGAACTTCACTTTCTGCTTTCTCAAAAATCAGATCAAATGGATTAATAGCTATAAATCTCGAGGATGGGGACGCTTTGACTTGGGTTAGATTATCAAAAGAAGGCGATAGTGTTTTGATTGGATCAAGAACAGGAATGGCGATTCATTTCAGATTAGATTTTAATGAATTAAGGCCACTTGGCAGGACAGCAAGAGGGGTTAAATCAATGAACTTGAGAGAAGGAGACAATCTAGTTTCTATGGATGTTTTAACATCTAACTTGGTTGATCAATTGGCTAAAATTGATGATCTCACAGAAGATCTTGATGATAATGTTGAGGGAAACTTCTCAGATGGTCCATGGGTATTAATAGCCAGTTCATTTGGACTAGGGAAGAGAGTACCTGTAGCTCAGTTTAGATTACAAAAAAGAGCAGGCATGGGTTTGAGAGCAATAAAATTTAGAATTAAAGATGATCAGCTTGTTTGTTTAAAGGTCCTTGGCGAGGGAGAAGAATTACTACTTGTGACCGAAAAAGGAGTAATAGTAAGAACAAACGCAGATAAAATCTCTCAGCAATCTAGGGCAGCTACAGGAGTAAAATTACAAAGATTAGACGACGGTGATCATTTATCTGAAGTGGTATTGGTACCCCATGAACAAATAGAGGGAAAAGACCAACCTAGCTCAGTTGAACAAAATTAAAGGCCTTATGGTTAGCTAAATAATATGGAAATACTTGATATTTTAATTTTAGGTTCAGGTCCTGCAGCATTATGTTTAGCTTCAGAATTAGCCAAGCAGGATCTTAATATTAAGGGAATATCAACAAAATCTCCAAATGAAAAATGGGAGAATACCTATGGTATCTGGGCATCTGAATTAGAAGAATTAGGATTAGAGTCTTTGTTATCTCATCGGTGGTGTGAAACAGTTAGTTTTTTTGGGGATGGGGAAAATAAAAAAGGGGATACTCCGACAAAACACAACTATGATTATGGTTTAATAAATCAAGAAGCCTTTCAAAATGAGCTTTTAAAAAAATGTAAAGGGATTGAATGGTTGAATGAAACAGCAAAAGACATTAAAGAAAAAAATAAACTATCTGAGGTAATTTGTTTTTCAGGCCTCAAAATAAAGGCGAGATTAGTTATTGACGCAAGTGGTCATAAAAGTAACTTTGTAAAAAGACCAGTTCAAAATGAAATTGCTCAACAAGCTGCTTACGGAATTGTAGGTAAATTTACATCACCACCTGTTAATAAAGAACAATTTGTTCTAATGGATTTTCGTCCAAATCATTTAAACAATGAAGAAAAGTTATCATCCCCTTCCTTTCTTTATGCAATGGACCTTGGCAACGAGACTTTTTTTGTTGAAGAAACTTCATTGGCTAGTTATCCAGCATTATCTCAAGAAAATCTTAAAAAAAGACTTTATAAAAGACTTAATAGTAAAGGTGTCGAGGTAAGTGAAATTTTTCATGAAGAGAATTGCCTTTTCCCTATGAATTTACCCCTCCCATTTAAAAAACAATTTGTTCTTGGTTTTGGAGGATCTGCAAGTATGGTTCATCCTGCGTCAGGATACATGGTTGGATCTTTATTAAGAAGGGCTCCACTCCTTGCACAAAAATTAGCAATCTTTTTAAAAGAACCTAATCTAAGCTCTCTGGAACTCGCAACAAAAGGCTGGGAAATCCTATGGCCTTATGAGTTAACACAAAGGCATAAACTTTACCAATACGGCCTAAGAAGATTGATGAGTTTTGACGAAAGTAGATTAAGAAGCTTTTTCTCAAATTTCTTTAGATTATCAACCAATGAATGGGTAGGTTTTCTTACTAATACACTTCCACTTCCAAAACTAATTTACGTAATGAGTAAGATGTTTATAAATTCCCCTCTAAAAGTAAAATTAGGAATGCTCAAGTTAAATTAGTATATTTATTTTCGCCAATCATCAATATTAATTTTTTGGAAAACTTTATCCTCTTCCTCAATATCTTCAAGAAATTTTAAATTAATATTGGAATGATTTCTAATCATTTCAACCAATTTCCAGAACCTGAATAAGTGCCTTTCTATTCTCTCTTTTGCGAGCTCAGTTGTGGTTCCAGCTCTTAGAATAAAACTCCAATCTGAAGACTGAGAAAGAAGTAGTTCTCTCGCAGCTTGATTGAAGAGTCTTTGAGATAAATCATTATTAAAATTTCCCAGGCACAAATCTACAAATGTTGAGCCTGCCTTTGTGATTTCTGGAACGATCCATGCATTTGCATCATTAATCCAGTAATTATGGTAACCACCTTGCCCCCAGCTTGATGGCGATGGATCACAAATCTGAAGATTCGGTTTTTGCATTAAGAATTCTTTTAAATTTGTAAGCTTAATTGAATATTTACTAGAGTTCTTTAGTATATTTTCAATAAAAAAAGGTCCCTCATACCACCAATGACCAAATAACTCTGCATCAAATGGAGCTACCAATAAAGGCTTAAAGGAGGAGGATAAAGTCAATTTCTCTAATTGTTTGGATCTCGCTAGAAGATAGGCATCAGCATGTTCTGCCGCCTTATTTTTGGCTTCATTTTCAAGGTAAAACTCTTTTTCCCCTAAAGAAATGTTTTCATCTGTAATCTTATGAAACTTTAAACCCAAAGGTCTTTTTGTTGAAATGCCCTTCTTTTGGAGCTTTAAGACAGGTAATTCCCACCCCAAATCTTTATGAAATTCCCTATATACTTTGTCGCCAGGGAACCCATCCTTAGCAGACCAAACGGGCAAGGTTGACTCACTATCTCTCCCGAAAAATGCCACTCCTTTTTTCGAACATATTGGAGCATATACACCATACCTAGGCCTTGGTGCGGAGTTTAAAATCCCGTGTCCGTCTAAGATTGTATATCTAATTCCAGAATTAAATAGCAGTTCATCTAAACCCTCATAATATGCGCATTCAGGTAACCAAATACCTAAGGGCTTTGTTTTAAAAATATTTTCATGGTTCCTAATGGCTGTATTGATTTGTCCTATTACAGTTTCAGGGTTCTCCCTTAAAATTGGAAGATATCCATGAGTAGCAGCACAAGTAAGAATATCCAAATTTCCAGAGTTATTTAAAACCCTGAACTTCTCAATTAAATTTCCAGAACAATTTTGCCAGTATGAGAATTTATCATTAAGGTTTTTGAATAAAAAAGCAGATGCATTTTTTTCTTCTAGTGGCAGTTCGTTTAGGAAATCGTTCCTTGTTTTAATCCAGCTTGGGAAAGTCTCTTGAATTTTTTTATTATTTAGAAGTGATAATAATGTTGGAGACAAACTAATAGTAAGTTTTGTATTTTCAGGGTTTTCATTTTTGGAAGATTCTATTGATTGAAGTAGTGGTATATAACATTCGAGAATCGCCTGAAATAACCAATCCTCTTCTAAAGAGTTTTTTTCATTTTTCCTGACATAAGGTAAATGAGCATGTAAAACTATCGCTAACTGACCTAGAACATTTTTTTGGGGGTAACGCCCATTCATACTTTTTATAATTTATGCCTGAAATTCTATAAAAAACCAAAATAACCTTTAAAAAAGGAAGCTTTGATCATAAAAGAATACTTTAAAAATTTAAGTATTTTATTTTTTTTTTCAGAATTTTAACCAATTTTATTTAAGTTATAAAGTTTCAGCAAATTATTATTGAACTAAAGCTAGTCAATTTTTTTTAATTAGCTTAATATAAGTTTAGTTCATCCTTCTGATGTCAAAAGATCCTGGAAGAATTTTGATATTTGATACAACTCTTCGAGATGGAGAGCAATCTCCTGGTGCCAGTTTAAATCTCGAAGAAAAACTTGCTATTGCCCATCAATTAGCAAGATTAGGAGTAGATGTTATTGAAGCTGGATTCCCTTTTGCAAGTCCAGGAGATTTTAAAGCTGTTAATAAAATTGCTAATTCAGTCGGGAAAGAAAATGGCCCTATAATATGCGGTTTAGCTAGAGCGTCTAAAGGAGATATAAAAGCATGTTACGAAGCAGTAAGTCCAGCCCCAAAAAAAAGAATACATACTTTTATTGCAACAAGTGATATTCATCTTAAACATAAACTTAAAAAATCCAGAAAAGATGTCCTTCAAATAGTTCCAGAAATGGTTAATTATGCAAAATCATTAGTAGATGATATTGAGTTTTCTTGTGAAGATGCCTCAAGGAGTGATCCTGACTTTTTATACGAAGTTATTCAACTAGCAATTTCCGCAGGAGCAACAACAATAAATATCCCTGACACTGTTGGATTTACAACTCCTAGTGAATTTGGCAAATTGATTGCAGATATAAATAAAAATGTTCCGAATATTCAAGAGGCAGTAATCTCGGTTCACGGTCATAATGATTTAGGTTTAGCAGTTGCCAATTTTCTAGAGGCAGTAAAAAATGGGGCGAGACAATTAGAGTGTACGATAAATGGAATTGGAGAAAGAGCAGGGAATGCTTCTCTAGAAGAATTGGTAATGGCATTGCATGTTAGGAAAAGTTTTTTTAATAGTTTTTTCAAAAGAAATCCAGATTCACCAACACCTCTTACAGCTATAAGAACAGAAGAAATCACAAAAACCTCTAGGCTTGTTTCCAACCTAACTGGAATGACGGTTCAACCTAATAAAGCAATTGTTGGAGCCAATGCTTTTGCGCATGAGTCAGGCATTCATCAGGATGGAGTCTTAAAAAACAGACTAACTTACGAAATTATCGACGCAAAAACTGTTGGCTTGAGTGACAACAAAATATCTTTGGGAAAACTTAGTGGAAGAAGTGCTGTAAGAGCAAGATTAGAAGAGATGGGATATGACTTGAGCCGGGAAGATTTAAATGATGCTTTTGCTCGTTTTAAGGAATTAGCTGATAGGAAAAGAGAAATTACAGATAGAGACTTAGAAGCAATTGTTAGTGAACAAGTGCAGCTTCCTGAAGCTAAATTTCAATTAAGTCTTGTACAAGTAAGTTGCGGTAACGCATCTAAACCTACAGCCACTATTTCACTTTTAAACACTGAAGATAATACTGAGGATACTGCTGTATCAATAGGCACTGGACCCGTTGATGCAGTATGCGAAGCCTTAAATAAATTAGCTAAAGTTCCTAATGAATTAATTGAATTTTCTGTAAAGTCTGTAACAGAAGGAATTGATGCTTTGGGCGAAGTAACAATAAGAATAAGAAAGGATAACAAGATATATTCTGGTCATTCCGCAGATACGGACGTTGTTGTTGCAGCAGCAAATGCATATGTTAATGCTTTAAATAGACTTGTATTTTCTGAGAAAAAAAATTCAATTCACCCACAATTTGACAATTTAGAAAATTCTGAAAAAGCATTTCTATCTAATCCTGCAAACTAAATTATTTCTTTGGATTATTAAGTAGCTTTTAAAAATAGTCTCGTGATATTGTAGATTAATCTCATAGTTAAAGCAGTAAATAATGAGAGAAAGGTTACTTGGATATTGGGCACTTTCATGGGTTGGGTTAATAAGTAATATAGTCGCACTACCAATAATCGCATTAATAATCAGCTTTGGACCTCCACTAAAAGTTGCGAATATAACTCTTGCAATAAGCCTTGGGTGGCCCGCTGCGATAGTTGGAATAGTTTCATCAGCAGCTCTATTGGCCGAGAGAAAATGGGGAGTAACTTTAACTCTAGTATCCTTATCAATGGTAATTTCTGGTATGGGTCCTTATTCAGTGGTTAGGCTCATTACTCTTAATGACATTTTTGGAATTGGTGGTTTCACCCTTTTAACAACTTTACTTAGCACACTAGCTCTTTTATATTGGTGCAACCCAAAACATAGAAGAAGTATCAGGCTATAAATTATCTAAAGAAAATTAAGAAAAAGTATTATTTTTGCTAGTTGGATACTGAATTCTTCTATGCCTAATTCTTTTCCATACATTCAAGAATGCCCTTTTTATTAAAAAAATTTCGCCTTTCGATAAATTGCTACTATCTAGTTGCCCATCTTTTTGACGAGAATAGATAATTTTTGATATTGTTTCCAAAGCTTCTTTATCAGATGCATTAATATTCATAGCTCTTAATGCAGCTTCACAGCCATCAGCAAGCATCAAGATAGCTGTTTCTTTTGACTGAGGAATAGGGCCATTATATCTGAAATCATTTTCATTAATTAAAGTATTTTTTTCTTTAGCCTTGTGAAAAAAATACCCCATTTTCAATGTGCCTTGATGTTCTGGGATAAAGTTTGCTATGGGTTTAGGTAATCTATTTTTTCTTGCATACTTCAATCCTTCATCAACGTGAGCCTGTAGTACCTCTGCACTTTTAACAGGATCATCTATTTCATCATGTGGATTTTTTGAACCATCCTGATTTTCAATAAACCAATTAGGGGCATGTAATTTACCAATATCATGATATAAAGCCCCAGTTTTAATTAGATCAATATCACCACCAATCATTCTTGTTGCTTCCTCTGCTAAACCACATATAAGTAATGTATGTTCAAAAGTACCAGGAGCTTCAAGAGACAATCTTCTAATTAGAGGTTTCTCCTTATCAGCCAATTCAAGTAATCTTGCTTTAGTTAATAATCCAAATATAGATTCAAAAATAGGAATAAATAAAATAGTAAAAAGCATTACTATTGCCAATAGCAAGGAATCAGAAAATATATCCCCTTTAGCTAAAACAAATTCTTGATTATCAAAAAAAGTTTTACTATCATTACCTATCAATAACCACTGACTCAAGAATGATCCTATAGGGACAAAAATTGATAGTTGAAGTAACTGAGCTCTACTTCTAATTCTTCCTCCAAGTAGAGATACTACTGACGCGCAAACTAATAAAATAAAAAATAAATTACTATCAATAGAAACTGCTGGGTCTG
This sequence comes from Prochlorococcus marinus XMU1402, assembly GCF_017696205.1. Taxonomy (NCBI): domain Bacteria; kingdom Bacillati; phylum Cyanobacteriota; class Cyanophyceae; order Synechococcales; family Prochlorococcaceae; genus Prochlorococcus; species Prochlorococcus marinus. The sequence continues at coordinate 1,007,129 of NZ_JAAORD010000001.1, forward strand.
GCCAACTAAGGCTTGCTATTGATACCCAAGCTAAAGCTGTTATGCTTCCCATCCCTTGAGATATTATTAACGCTGGTGGAATTACTATAGATAACGGACTTATGGATGAAGCAAAGGCTAATTTCGTGGCTTGTACTGCTAAAAGAAAAGTAATGATCAAGATGATCTGTCTTGAAGAAATTGTGGGATTCTCTTTTTTTGACACTAATATCAAAATTCCAGAACTAATAAGTATTTCAATAAAGGTCAAAAACCAAGAATAAATATCTGTGATATTTAATGGTGAAATAAGAAGTATTTTAAAAGAGGAAATTATTGAAATTAAAATGCAAATTAAAAAAATTATGAGATTATCTATTCTTGAAATTTTTATTGGTTGTTTTAATGGAACTTGACTTCTCCTCCAAAGATAAAACAATTTTTTTAAAGTAGTTGTGATGTTTTGCACAGAATATAAATAAATCTATTTGAATAATTTAGAATTATAGGCATGCTAGATGTAAAAAGGAGATGTTTTTCTAAATGTCATTAAAATTAGACGGCAAAAAATTATCTCTTGAAATTGAAGAAAGATTAAATCACTATATCTCAAGTAATAAAAAAATTGCAAAAAGAGCTCCCGGTTTAGCTGTAATAAGAATAGGTGAAGACCCTGCAAGTGGTGTTTACGTTAATAACAAAGAAAAAGCATGTTCAAGGATTGGAATAAAGAGCTTTATCTTTCATCTAAAAGATAATGTAGGGCAAAAAAAAGTCGAACAATTAATAATCAAACTTAATTCTGATAAGGATATTGATGGAATCTTGCTACAACTTCCTATCCCAAATAAGTTTGATGAGCAAAAACTGATCAGTTATATTAATCCAAGTAAAGATGTGGATGGATTAAATGAGGTAAACATCGGTAAATTAGTGAAAAATGAGCCCGCAATGAGGTCATGTACACCAGCGGGTATTATTAATTTATTAAGATCCCAAAATATTACAATTGAAGGTAAGAAAATTGTTGTTATTGGAAGAAGTTTGCTTGTCGGGAAACCCCTATCGCTTATGTTGTTAAATCTAAATGGCACGGTGACAATGACTCATTCAAAAACATTAAATTTGAATAAAGTCTGTAGAGAGGCCGACATACTAATTGCGGCTGCAGGAAAACCCAATCTTGTAGATTCGAATTTTGTGAAAGAAGGAGCAGTAATTATTGATGTTGGAATCCATAGATTAAAAAGTTCCGATAAAAATCAAACCAGATTATGTGGCGATGTATTATTAGAAGATGTTATTTCTAAAGTATTTGCTTACACACCTGTACCTGGTGGTGTTGGACCAATGACAGTAACAATGTTACTTGTAAATACTATTTTTAGCTGGCAAAAACAATTTGGTTTATCATCAAATCTTAATGACCTTTTGCCATAGACTCAACGATGAAATTTTTTTTTACTAAAGGTATAAAATGACTGAAGTAATAAATAGTATTTCTGATTTTGAAAAATATCTAAAAAACACAAAAAAGGTTGTCGAAGAAGCTCTTGATTTTTCCTTGGGCCCTGAGAATCCAGAAATATTAAGAGAATCCATGAGATATTCTCTTTTAGCTGGAGGTAAAAGGATACGTCCTATTTTATGTTTAGCATCCTGCTCACTGGCTGGAGGAGATCCCTCTCTTGCTGTTCCTACTGCAGTAGCGATAGAAATGATCCATACAATGTCCTTGATTCATGATGATCTACCTGCTATGGATAATGATGACTTAAGGAGAGGTAGGCCAACGAACCATAAAGTATATGGAGATGCAATAGCTATTCTTGCAGGCGATGCTTTATTGACGAGGGCCTTTGAGATGGTCTCTTTGAGAAGTCCAGGAGTCGATCCAAGTAGATTATTAAATGTAATTGGCGAATTGTCCATAGTAGCAGGTGCACCAGGGCTAGTAGGAGGACAAGTTGTTGATTTAGAGTGCGAAGGCAAAGAAGTCGACCTTGAAACTCTCGAATATATTCATCTTCATAAGACAGGTGCTTTATTAAAGGCTTGCGTAAGAACAGGCGCGATGATCGCAGGCGCTAACAAAAAACTTTTACAAGCTCTAACAACATATGCAGAAGGAATTGGTTTAGCTTTCCAAATAATAGATGATATTCTTGATTTAACTTCCAGCAGTGAAAAGCTTGGTAAAACTGCCGGCAAAGATCTTTTAGCTGACAAAACTACTTACCCTAAATTACTAGGAATGGAGGAGTCAAAGAAAAGAGCATTTGATTTAGTTGAAAAAGCTAAAAAAGCAATTGAACCTTGGGGGGCTGATGCAAAGTATTTAATATCATTAGCCGACTTTATTACCAATAGAGACAGATAAATAGTTTTAATTTATGTCTAATTTCTTTGTCTTTTTCAATAATTCAGTTCTTTTCTGGAGTTTATTATCCTGTTTACTTGCTCAATTTTTTAAAATTGCATTCAATTTTATTTCAACTGGAGAGATCAGATTTGGAATTATATTCGAGACGGGTGGTATGCCTTCAAGTCATTCGGCCTTAATAACTGGCGCTGCATCCGGTATAGGTTATGAATTGGGATTTGATAGCTCAATATTCGCATTATCAGTTGCTATTGCTCTAATAGTTATGTATGACGCTAGTGGTGTTCGAAAATCAGCTGGGATTCAAGCTGCAGAAATCAATAAACTATCAAAAAAATTAGATCCTAAATCTGAATTATTTTTAAAAGAAACCCTGGGCCATACAAAAATTGAGGTCATGGTGGGGAGTTTTTTAGGACCGTTAATTACTTTGCCTGGAATGTTTTTTTTAGGTTCTCCTTTAAAAATATTTGATTTGATAATAAATTAAGAATCATTTGAAAAACTAATTTGAGTAGCATCTATAAAGTTTTTTGCGACTTCTGGAGAACTTGGCAAATGTAAGTGAATCCAACTTGCATGTAATTTTTCATCAAAATATCCTTCATTTTTGTATTCATTTTCCCAAGATTTAATTTTCCATGGAGAAGATAGTTTCTTCTGATGCTCAGTTTTTCTTGAATCAAGTTCAGATAAATTATTTTCAATTTCCCAATAATGAAATTCATGTCCTCTAATTAATTGATTTTGTTTAATGATCGGAGTATCTTTTAAACCCTTAATGTATCTATAACCCACTGTAAGTTTACTTTTTTTTGATCTAAAAGGCAGGATACCACTCATCTTATGATTATTACCATTTTCATCTTTTACAAAGTCTCCTAAAATCATCATCCCGCCACACTCTGCATATATAAATCCGTTTTTGCGGAATTTCCTTAAGGAATTTAAGCTTTTTGTAGAGTTACTTATATGATCAGCATATTTTTCAGGAAAACCCCCAGGAATAATTAAAGAAGAAGCCTCATTTGGTATTTCTTCATCATCATAAATACTCCATGAAATCAATGGTATGCCTATTTCACTCAAAAACTCTTTAGTTTCAGGATATTGAAAATGAAAGATTTTATCTTCTACAATTGCAATAGGTTTACTTTTGTCTATTTTAAAGTCTCCAAAACTGAGAGAATTAAATATTTTCTTTTGAGGAGATCTCAATAATTTAATAAGAGAAAATACATCAAGATTTTTTTCGGCGAAATTTGCAAAATATTCAACATCAATTTCTTTATTATTATCCAATGGAGATATCAATCCTAAATTTGCTTTGTTTAAAGTTATTTTTGAATCAGATGGTAAAAAACCAAGAATTTCGATATCCTCATTTTTAAAAACTTCTTCAATCAATTTTTTATGTCTATCTGAATTAACGTTGTTAAATATAATTCCTACTATTGACAACTCATTATCGAAATCTCTAAAACCTCGAACAGTCGCCAAAAGAGAAGTTATTTGACCTCTAGCATTGACAATAAAAATTACTGGGGCATTGAGAAGTTTAGAGATATTTGCTGTGCTTGAATAGGTTGTTGCTCCTAATCCATCAAATAGACCCATTGCTCCTTCAATTAATGAGAATTCATATTTCAAAGAATGTTTAAAAAAACTTTCTTGAACCCATTCCTCACCACTTAAAAAAATATCTAAATTCCTACAAATAGGTTGGCCAATTGAACTAAGTTGTTGTTGATCGAGATAATCTGGGCCAACCTTGAAAGTTTGTATCTTAATACCTTTTGAGAAAGCCCAACAAGATATCAAAAGCGATAATGTAGTTTTCCCACTATCACTTGAAGGCGAAGATATTACACAAGACATTTATAAGTTATTAAAACCATTAAATATTTTAAGAGCTATTTCAATAGAATTTTTAAAAAGAGGACTTGTATTACCTCTACTACTTCCCAATAATTTACTAACATCATATTCTGATGTAGAAAAAGAATTTGGAACAACTTGTTCTATTAATTCCATATTAGCCATTCCCCCTGCTTCAAGTCTCATACATTCCACTGATTCACAGCCAAGTATTACACAAGTGTTATTTTTTTGAACCTCACTAATTTTTGAAATCAACCTCAATCCAATAACTTCTCCTAAATGAATACTTGGATTCCCCAAAGATAAGGGATTAATTGATGCAGAAATTATTTCGCTATTAATTCTTTCAAACTCTATTTTTATTGATTCTGTATCCCTTTTAACTCTTAGAAAAGACCAACCAAGTTTATCGCTAATCCATGCGATCAAAAACAAACCTTGAATCATATGATCTCCTGCAATATCAATATCAATATCAGTAATATGATCTAAAATTGGTCTTCTCGATGGTGGATCAAAAATCATAGCTAATGATTCCCTCCAATTTTTCAACCTAACCCAATTCAAATCATTAATAGCTTTATTTGAATTATTTAATTGATCTAGAATTTTTAAACATCTGCTAGGCGATCCAAGAGCAGTATCAATTATTAACCTTAGACCATAATTAGTAAAATATTCGAAAATTTCGGGAGATTCATCTAAGCTTCCATTCCACCACAACCAAGAAGGTAATTCATCAATAGATAATTCATCAATAATTTTTAATCCTTTTTGGGATATTGAGGCAGAGTCGCCCCTAATAACAACTAAATCCCCACATATAGGTTGCACAGCTGGAGCATCACTTAATGGACAGTAAGCCGATACAAAAGTTTTGATATCTGAATTTTTATTTATGGTTGGCGCGAGAGTTATTAATCTTCTTGGATTCAATGTACTTATTGATGATTCAAAAAATTGTCCTCTAAAGTCTTCAAAGTCTTTATCAGATAAATTTTCCTTCAATAAATTCAATAATTCTTCACTATTGAGGGAAGTAGTGAGAGGAAGTCCTTGATCTAATATAAATTTTTTTGCAACTTCAATTATCTCTTGACTTAAATTTCCAGTAATTGGTCCATTAACTAATCCTTTTTTTACCAAACATTGTTCTAGCCAAGCAGGCTGCCAGACCATTAATGTAAAAGTATTAGCTCCACTATTATCTTTATCTTCTGAAATCCATAATTTATTAAGGTAATTAGAAATTTCCTGATAAGGCAATTCTAATGGTGTTTGGAGTGTTAGCTGAGGTTTCATTTTTAAGGTCTGCGCCAGAAAATATTATCTTTTGAAAGCAATTGATCAGACTCAGGAGGTCCCCATGTCATAGATTCATAATTATAAATAGGTAACTTCCAAGGAGAATTATCCATTAATTCTATTAATGGCGTATAAAGTTTCCATGCTGCCTCTACTTCATCACTTCGAGTAAATAAGGTTGGGTCAGAAAGCATTGCATCAGCTAATAATCTTACATAGCCTTCATCTGAGGGCTCTCCAAATGATTCATCATAAGAAAATTCCATCTCAACAGGTCTTGATTTCATTCCAGAGCCAGGAGATTTTACTTCAAATTTGAATGTAGCGCCTTCATTTGGCTGAATTCTAAGGATAAGTTGATTAGGGGCAGGATTTATTATTGTTGATTCAAATAAATGAACAGGAACGTCTTTAAAAGTCAAGACTATTTCCCCAAGTCTTTTAGGTAGTCTTTTACCTGTTCTCAAATAAAAAGGGACCCCTTGCCAACGCCAATTATCAACAAAAACTTTTGTCGCAATATAAGTTTCTGTTGTGCTATTACAATTAACACCATCTTCCTGCCTATATCCTTTTAATCGATATGAGATATTTCCTCCTTCTCCATACTGACCTCTTACGCAACAATTCCAAGGTTCATTTTCGTCAGCAAGTTTTGAAGCTTGAAGAACCTTAGCTTTTTCATTTCTTATTGCTTCTGGTTCAAATTTTCCAGGAGGTTCCATAGCAGTAACAGCTAGCATTTGAGTCATATGATTTTGAAGCATATCTCTTAAAGCACCTGAGGTTTCGTAATAACCTGCTCTATCTTCAACGCCTACTGTTTCAGAAGAAGTAATTTGAATACTTGATACATAATTTCTATTCCAGATTGGTTCAAAAATGGTGTTAGCAAACCTCAAAACAAGAATGTTTTGAACTGTCTCTTTACCTAAATAATGATCAATCCTATAAATCTGACTTTCTTCTGCACAACTTTGAACGATCTTATTTAATTTTTTTGCACTTGAATAATCTCTTCCAAAAGGTTTTTCAATCACTAAACGACTTTTCTTCGGGTCATCTAAAAGGCCAGCTGCTTTAAGAGCTTTACATCCACTTGCATAGAAATTCGGAGAAACTGATAAATAAAATGTTCTATTACCATGAGTAGCTTGTGTTTTATCAATTTCATTTAATCTTTTTGAAAGCCTTATGACATGATCACTTAGTTGTAAGTCAACTGGTTCATAGAAAAGATAATTAGAAAATTGTTCCCACTCTTTTTCTTTACCAGATATTTGATTGGATAGCTTTACTTTCATCTTTTCTCTAAACTCATTATCAGTCCAAGGTCTTCTCGCGCAACCAACTATTCCAAATTCACTAGGAATTCTTCTTTGCAAATAGAGCTCAAATAACGCTGGTATTAATTTTCTATGAGTAAGGTCTCCACTAGCACCAAATATTACCAAGCATTGTGGAGAAATGACTCTTTCCTGCCGTAAACCTATTCTTAGAGGATTACTTAAAGTTGTAGGCATATTTTTAGTATTCTCTTTTTTTAAAATCCTCTTTTTTTCTAAAATTAGCTACATATTGTGTCTAAACCAAAAAGTATTTAGTAGGTGAAACTAAATATTAATATCACAGACTTAGTAAGTTTCTACGTGCCATCTTCCTGCTTTTTTTAATTGGGGTCTTAATTCTGACCAGTTCAAGCCTTTTTCTTCTGCTGCCTTAGTCATTGCCTCATCTATTCCAGGCTCCATTCCCTTTAACCCACAAAGATATATATGTGTCTTTTCATCTTCAATCATGTTGAAAAGTTCGTTTGCTGATTCTAAAACTCTGTCTTGAATGTACATTCTTCCACCTTTTGTATTTTGTTGCTCACGACTAATAGCTTTTGTATATTTAAAATTATCTGGATTTTCAGAAAGGTATCTTTGAAGATCATCTTCGTATAACAAATTAGCTGATTTTGGAGCACCCATAAATAACCAAGCCTTACCCTTGAAATTCCATTTATTTTTTTCTTTTTCAGTTGGTTCAAACATTCTTCTTAAATAAGCCCTCATTGGTGCTATTCCAGTTCCAGTGGCCAACATAACAATGTTTGCGTCCTCTTCGTCAGGGAGAAGCATTTCTTTACCTACAGGACCAGTTATTTTTACTTTATCTCCAGGCTTAATATCGCATAAGTAAGTGGAGCAAATACCATTAATAGTTTCACCATCTTTTTCATATTGAAGCTGTCTTACACAAAGAGAAACTGTATTTCCATTAAAGTCATCACCATGTCTTGTGCTAGCTATCGAGTATAGTCTTAATTTATGAGGTTTTCCATTAGCATCTTCACCAGCAGGCATGATACCAATACTTTGTCCTTCTACATAGTTTAAAAAAGGATCGCTATCCTTAAGGTCGAAAGTTATGTGATTAACTCTTCCAATTGCACCATCCTTGAGGAGGCTATAATTTTCAATTACTGTACCTTCATATGGTGTTTTAGGCCTATAAATATTTACTGGAACGTCTGCATGTTTTTTCTTCACTACTTTTAAAGCTTCTGTTTTTGCAGCTTCTATTTTTGAGGTTTCTGTTTTTGAAACTACTACTTTTTTGGGCTCCGCCACTTTAGAGTCAGATTTTTTTGTTTTTGCTTCTTCAACGTATTTTAAAGCTCTTTTGTTAAAAGTTGTGAGTATAAAATAAAAAACAGCAATGACTACTGGTATATGAGCTAAACCGCCTGCGATTACTTTTGCTTGTGAATACATTTTTAAGATTTCTTTTATAAAAGACTATCAATTTGTAGTTTAATTTGTAGTTGTTTTACAAAAATGGTTACGTTTTGAGATCGGAATAAATAAATTAAAATATTTTTATTTTTCAATATTTTTTGTTTTTATTTGTATAGTTACACAGAAATAATTTTTTATCTTAACTAAAAAATTCATTTATGATTAATCCTCAAGATTCAGTAGATCAATATAAAAATGATTACAGGACAATTGAGCAAACTATGGAAAAGCTATCTGGTGGGACAAGAAGACTCGCAGCACAGCTTACAACCTCTGCGAGTTTTGATTCTTTGTGGAATGTTTTAACAGATTATGATCGATTAAATCTTTACATACCAAATTTACTCTCAAGTAAAAAAATTTATCAAAAGAAAAATAATGTGCACCTTAAACAAGTTGGAGCTCAGGATTTTCTTGGTATGAAATTTTCAGCTGAAGTAACTATTGATTTATTTGAAGATAAAGAGCTTGGCCTTTTAAAATTTAATTTAATTAAAGGAGATTTCAGGAAATTTGAAGGTAGTTGGAAAATTCAAAATATTAAAGATACTAAAAAAAATTCATTAATCTACGATCTTACGGTTCAGGGTTGTCAATGGATGCCCATAGGAATGATTGAGAAAAGATTAAAAAAAGATCTTTCTGAAAATTTGATGGCTGTCGATAGACAAGCAAAATCAATAATTAATTAGTTTAAACTTTAAATAATAGCCCCAAGGGGATTCGAACCCCTGTCGCCTCCGTGAAAGGGAGGTGTCCTAGGCCTCTAGACGATGGGGCCAAGAAATCTGCATATACAGCTTATAAAAAATTAAGAGTAAAGCTAGCCTTTCGTCAAGTATTGTTGCTCTTTGTTTTGTCCTTGCCACACAGGAACGGTGAAATGAAAGCATGAGCCTACGCCTATCTCAGACACAACCCATATTCTTCCCCCATGGACCTGCACTATCCTCCTGCATACAGATAACCCTATCCCAAATCCTGAAGTTCCTTCAGAAGTCTGTGGGAGCCTTACTCTGTCCAGAAAGATTCTTTTTTGCTCGCTCAAAGGAATACCAGCACCTTTGTCACAAATTGTTATTTCTACCCATTGATTGGTCTTGTGTATCATTGTAATTTTTATAGATCCAGAGTCTTTAGAAAATTTGACAGCATTTTCAATTAAATTTAAAAATACTTGCCTCATTCTTCTTTGATCCGCAAATACACTTGGCAAATCAGATGGGATATCAGTATCTATTTTGATATTCCTTAATCTCCAGAATTTTTCTAATTCGAGTATAACTTCAGCGCTAATATTACCTAAATCAATTTTCTGAGGATTAAATAACGCCTCCCACTTGGTTGTGCCTACCTCTAAAAGATCCTGAGATAAGAGTTCAATCTCTTCTAATCTTCTTTTAATGACATCTTGCAATTTTGAAATATCAATTTGTCCAAGTTTTTGGCTTTGAATAGCCAAAGTAGCTGCAGTTAGGGGAGTTCTTAATTCATGCGCAACCATTCTCAATAATCTTTCCTGAGATTCTATTCGTTTTGTTAATGTCTCATTTTCTTGCCTTAAAACGAGAAGTTCGTCTTCCAGAAGAAATTCTTTTTGAGTTGTTATGGAATCAATTTTTGATGGTTGCAAATTAATTCCAAGATTTTTTGTCAAACCTTCTTGTGTCCACCTTGGTAGCCATTTTTGCAGCTGAGCGAAAATATTACTTCCAGCAAATATTTGCTTTGGAGATGGTGTGATCTTTATTAAAGCAGGAATAGCAACTAATCTGTGTAACTCTAGTAATTCTGGCTGTTCTGTCGGCTCAGAAATCTGAAGGGAAATATCAAATCCACAATCATCTGATTCTAAATAAGCTATCACGGACTTAATATCACCACTAGAAAGTTGATTTCTAGCAGCTACAAGTATTAATTTTAGCTCTTTTTTATCATTCAAATGATTGCCTCTGAAGTGTTGAAAAGCTGTTAATCCTTATAAACACATTAAGATATTTTATTTTATTTTACTTATAAGCTATGAAATAAATAAGGCTTATTTATATATGGTTGTTATTAATCAAATGAAAAATCTAAATTTTGGAGAAAATAACTCTCCAGAAATTAGTTTAAATAGTAATTTGAAAAGATGGTTTTCCAGAAATCTTGGATTGTGGAGATCTAATAGAACTTATTTTCTTGATGAAAAACAAAAAACTTATAATTTATGTATGAATATAAATATACAAGCTCTTGAAAATAAGTCCGAATGGGAGTCGCACTATAAATTCACATGGTATCCAGAAAAAAAATATGATTTTTTTGAGGAAAATCCCCAATTTAAAGAAACAGGAGAAATGCGTGCATTTTTGAAGGGACATCAACTGATGAGAGAAAATTTTTATTTAAGTAAGGATCAAGGGATTTCAAATATCAAGCAAGTCGATGAACATGAAATGATTTTTGAATCTTCCTATCATGACTGGTATATTCTTGAACATACAAGACTAGTAGATTTGGATAACTATAGATACAGGGTTATATATTCATGGAACAAAAATAAGCTAAAAATAGTGGAGAACCATCATGAAATTAGAATTATTAAGTAAGAACTTTCATAAACTAAAAACCAAAAATAAAAATGTTATGTTAATAAAAAAAGTTGTGTATTAATGGGTATTTATTTTCAATCAAAAAAGTTTTTAAATTTATTAAATTTTCCCTTAATTCTTTATCTAATTTTTTGCGAAATAAATATTTTGAACAAGAGATTATATGCAAATACAAAACCTCCCGCTTCAAAAGAAGATGTCTTTTTATATAAACAAATGGGGGCCTCTTTCCTCTGCAAATCTATTAATGACAAAATAGATTTTGACTTCAACAAATCTTTTGCCGTTTCAACATATACATTTGCGGAAGTTATTTTTTCTAAACATGGTAATTTAATTCAAGAAGCAGGTAATGAAAAATTAACGACACAAAGAGTTCTTTATATTGGAGAGATTGAAATTCTTAACAGCGCAATTAAAATTTGCCCAAAACAAATTCCCAATGATATTAAGAAAAAATTTGAAGAAACTATAAATAATCTAAAAAAACAAAATAAAAAAAAATAAGTAATATTAAATAATTATCTAAACATTGAACTAACTGAACTTTCTTCATGAATTCTCCAAATAGCTTCACCTAACATATTTGCCACAGATAAAACCTTTAACTGAGGAAAATTATTTTTAATAAGAGTGGGTATGCTGTTAGTAACAATTACTTGCTCAAATAAATCTCTAGTACTTAATCTTTCATAAGAAGGAGGAGAAAAAACTGCATGTGAAGCACAAGCGAATATTCTCTTGGCACCTTCTTTTTTTAATAAATTAGCACCAGAACAAATTGTACCTCCTGTGTCTATCATGTCGTCTATAAGAATAGCTGTTTTACCTTTAACTTCTCCAATGACTGTTAAACTTTCAGCAACATTATGAGCCGCTCTTCTTTTGTCAATTATTGCTAGAGGGGCATCATTCATTTGTTTTGCAAATGCTCTCGCTCTGGCAACCCCTCCAACATCTGGCGAGACAACAACTACTTCCTCTAAATTTAGAGTTTCTAAATAATCAATCAAAACCGGTGAACCGTAAATATGATCGCATGGTATATCAAAATAACCTTGTATTTGAGCCGAATGTAAATCCATAGCAAGTACTCTATCGACTCCAGATTTCTCTAGTAAATTAGCAGTAAGTTTTGCCGTTATGGACTCTCTTCCTGAAGTCTTCCTGTCCGCCCTTGCATACCCAAAATAGGGGATTACAGCCGTTATTTGCCTGGCAGACGCCCTCTTGCAGGCGTCAACCATAATCATGAGTTCCATTAAACTATCGTTTACTGGAGCGCATGTGGGTTGTATTAGAAAGACATCGCAACCTCTTATAGATTGCTGTATCTGAACATAAAGTTCTCCATCAGCAAATCTCTTAGATATTAAGGGTACATTTTCAATACCTAAGTATGATGCAATTTCTCCCGCTAATTTAGGATTTGTTGTTCCACTTACAAGCCTTAATCTACTGTTAGTTAGATTAAAGTCTGATTCCTTATTCTGCACTGCCGTGATAAAACTCGTCACGAAATTAGCACTATAAAACTATATCCTCATCGTAGTCGTTTATGTGAATTTGGCAAAAGATTAATAACTAGATCTTTTTAAAAGTCACATCTCTTTAGCAAAATATAAAATAAAGGTTATCTAAAATTTAGAATTTATTTTTAATTGAGTAAAAAAGTACTTGGGATTATTTGTCAATTAAAAAGAATTTGTATATGGTGGATTTTAGAGAATTAATATTAATTTAATTGTAAAGAATCAAAATATAATTAAAAAGATGCCCTTACAAACAGTTTTTACCAAAAAATCATTAGGCATACTTTTGCATCCGTCATCAATACCCGGAGGTTGTGGATGTGGGACTTTTGGTAAAGGGGCTAAAGAATGGATAAAAAAGCTTAATGAACATGGTATTGAATACTGGCAATTTTTGCCTCTTACACCCACTGACTCTACTGGCTCACCTTATAGTTCTCCATCTACTTTTGCGCTTAACCCATGGTTTCTTGATATTGATTATTTAATCGAGAAAGATTTTATATTCATTGCGAATAAAGAGGAGTTAGGCATTACAAATCAGAACAGGGATTATTTTGATTTTGATTTTGCAGATAACTTAACAAAAAAATTAGGTCTTCTCCTTTTAAAAGCTTGGAGTTCCCAATCTGAAGAGAGAAAACTTAATTTTCATGAATGGAGTATTAATAATTCATGGGTTGAAGATTATGCAATGTTTGCTGTTATTCGTGAGGAGTTCAATATGTTGCCTTGGTGGCAATGGCCTCATGAATTCAAAACAAAAAATAACAAGTTTTTAAATTCATGGTTTAAGAAAAAAAGTGAAGAGATTCTTATCAAGAAATTAATACAGTGGCATTTAGATGAGCAATGGAGAGATATTAAAGAATACGCTAAATCATTAAAAATTAAACTAATAGGAGATTTGCCCTTTTATGTTTCTAGAGACAGCGCAGACGTATGGAGTAATAAATCTCTTTTTTCAATTTTTAAAAATGGTGATTTAATCTTTCAAAGTGGGGTTCCACCCGATTATTTTTCATCAACTGGACAATTATGGGGAACCCCAACTTTCTTTTGGACTAAACATAAAAAGACTAACTTCGATTGGTGGAGAAAAAGATTTAAAAGGCAATTTGAACTTGTAGATTTATTGAGATTTGATCATTTCAGAGGGTTAAGTGGTTACTGGAGAGTTAATGGCACTTCTAAAACTGCAATTTATGGTAAATGGATAAACTCTCCTGGTAGAGAACTATTAAATAAATTAAAAAAAGATTTAGGGTCTGACTATTTACCAATTATCGCGGAGGATCTGGGAGTAATAACACCAGATGTAGAAAAATTGAGAACAAATTTTAAACTTCCTGGCATGAAAATATTACAATTCGCATTTGATGGTAATGAAGATAACCCATATTTACCTAAGAATATTGAAGGAGAAAATTGGGTTGTTTATACTGGTACTCATGACAATTCCACTTCCCTTTCATGGTGGGAGTCTTTAGACAATAACTCCAAAACAAGAATAAAAGATGAGTATAAATTTTCAGAAAATCCTTCATGGAGTTTAATAGAAATTGGCATGGGCACAAATGCTCATCTCTTTATTACTCCTCTACAAGATATATTATCCTTAGATGACTCAAGTAGATTAAATAAACCTGGTACTACAAAAAATAACTGGAAATGGAAGTTAAATCGTCCATTAGAAGAAATAGAAGATAATATTAGACTCTTTAGTGAGTTAGGAAATAATTTTGGGCGAACAGGATTATAGGGATTAATTTATTAATTATTTATCAATGATTTTATTTTCAATATTTTGAATTTCAATAACATTTACACTTAAAATAAAGTATCTCTTTAATATAAATAAAATTGTAATTAATAAAAGAAAATAAAGAAGACTCCCTTGCCAAGTATTTAAAAGATCAAATTTGCTTAATAGAAAATCTTTTTTTTCTTTCTTTATAGATTCCCTTTCTTTAGTTGCTTTTTCTACTAGTGTATTTTTTTTAAAAAATAAGCATTCCTCTAATTTAATTAATACAGATCTTATAAAAGGATACTTTGGTATATTTTTTGCATCGTTGTTTTCAATAGAATTTATTATTTGTTCTGGAATTTTTGAAATAAATGATAATTCTTGTACAGTAAGTTTTTGTTGGATTCTTGCTTCTTTTACTAACCTCGCAATTTCAATATACTGATCAATTAGCCCATTATTTAAGTCTTTATTAATTGAAGTTTTTTTATTAAAAAAAGATAGATTTTTCAAAATATTCATTACATGTTTATGACGTACTTGATTATCAATTTCCAATCGCCTTGCTCAAGATAATTAAATGAAATAATATTAAAATTAATTTTTTGAAAATTCAATTTTTTAGAAATTAATAGTTTATTTAATTTTAATCAATTAAGAATAATAATTATTAATTTATTTATTTTAATCAATTAAAGATTAAGAATTATAAGTTTATACCTTGTTATGAATCTAAAACTAAACTGGAGAAATAATATTTTGAACTGCACTCTTTGCAATATTCAAAGGGCTAAAAGTGTCTCTAATTAAACTAATAAGTTTTTTTGCTTCACTAAGTTCTATCTTTTCATCTTTAATAAGGCTTAATAGAAGACTTTTTCGAACTTCGGATCCTTTTTTACTAACAAATAGCTTCAATCCAGCATTGGCGACAGGTATTAGATCTGAATTAATATTCTTAGAGTCTTTAAACAAAATATTAAATAAGCTTTCAACTTTTTCTATTTGAATTCGACCTTGATTATCAAAAACAACTTCTAAAAGAATTTCCAAAATCTCATCAGAATTATCCGTAAGAAGTTTTTTAGCAATGTAAGGGTATGCGATTTTTAAAATTTTAAATTCCGGATCTAATCTTAGTGCTAAACCTTCTTGGCTTACCACTGCTCTTATTATTAATGCAAACCTACTAGGTACTCTAAATGGATAAGAATACATAAGTTTTGAAAATTTATCAGTTACATTTTTAAGATTAAAGTTTCCAACCTCAGCACCTAGTGATCCACCTAAAACTTCTTTTAAAGGTTCAACAAGTTTTTGAAGGTCTTGTTCTTTAGTTAAAAAACCTAATTTCTGGAAATCTTGGGCAAGAAGATAATATTCTTCATTTATTATGTGAACAATTGCCTTTATAAGAGTAAGTCTATCCGAGTTTGTGATTGTATCCATCATTCCGAAATCTACATAAGCTAGATTCCCACAATCTGCATTTCCTCCTTTGAGAGCAAACATATTTCCAGGGTGTGGGTCAGCATGAAAGTATCCATATTCAAATAATTGCTGCAGTCCACTGATTACACAAGTTTTTATAAAAGAAGCGGGTATTAAGTTATTTTTTTCTAATAAAGCCCTATCTCTTAATTTAACTCCATCAATCCAAGAGGTTGTGATAATCCTTTTGGATGAAAAATGTTTTTCCAATTTAGGAATAAATACATTAGGGTTGTCTTTGAATAAATTTGCAAACTTTAAAGCATTTAAACCCTCTTTTTCATAGTCAATTTCATCAAAAAGTGCTTTCCCAAATTCATCTATTATTTCTCCAATTCCAACACCTATATTTAATGGTAAAAATGGTGCAAAGAAAGTTGCTAAAAACCTTAAGATTACAACATCTCTTCTTATGAGAAAGTACAAATTTGGTCTTTGAACTTTAACCGCTACATAATTATTATTTTGTATTTTTGCTTTATAAACTTGCCCTAAGCTTGCTGAAGCAATAGGACTATTTGGGAACTCGACAAATAATTCATTTGCAGGCGCCCCAAGTTCCTCTTCAATAATTTTTAAAGCAATTTTGTGATCAAATTCTGGAAGATTATCCTGTAAGTTCGTAAGTTCTGTAAGCCAATCTTGTCTAACAAGATCTGGTCTAGTTGAAAGTGCCTGACCTAATTTTATAAAACAAGGTCCTAAATCTGTTATTACATCAAAAAGATATTTTGAAAGATTTTTTTGTACATTTTTGTTTTTACTGTTACCTTGAAAAAGTATTCTAAAAAAAAGAAAAATAAAGGTTAAAAGGATATATAAAACTCTCGGGATAAAAATCCATGGTCTCAATATCAACCAAATCAAGTCACCTTTTGCTGAATATTTCGAAAAAGATTTTTTCATTAAAGTTAAAAAATATCAAAGAAGAATACTTTCTAATTCATTCTATATGTGTCAATAATACTTTATGAGCATTTCATCTTTTCTAACTAAGAAGTTTTTGAAGTCACTGTTCTTTCCAGCACATAATAGAGGGGCCGCTTTACCTCAGAAATTGGTTAAATTATTAAAAAATCCCCCTGGATACTGGGATTTACCGGAACTACCAGAGTTAGGCTCACCAATATCCCAAAGCGGACTAATAGCAAAGTCTCAGAGAGAATTCTCGGAAAGATTCAAAACTAAGGGCTGTTTTTTTGGAGTTAATGGAGCCTCTGGATTAATACAATCAGCAGTAATTGCAATGGCAAATCCAGGCGAAATTCTATTAATGCCAAGAAATGTACATGTAAGTGTTATAAAAACTTGTGCGATGCAAAATATACTCCCAATATTCTTTGACTTAGAATCCTCATCAGAAACAGGCCATTACAAACCTTTAACTAAAAACTGGTTGGAAAGTGTATTTAAAAAAATAAATTTTAATGAAAAAAAAATTGCAGGAGTAATTCTTGTAAGTCCCTCTTATCAAGGTTATGCGGGTGATCTAGAGCCTTTAATAAATCTTTGTCATCAAAAAAATTTACCTGTTTTGGTTGATGAAGCTCATGGCTCTTATTTCCTTTTTTGTGAAAAACTTAATTTACCAAAATCCGCTTTACTATCAAACGCCGATTTAGTCGTTCACTCATTGCATAAGTCACTCAATGGTTTAACTCAAACCGCAGCACTTTGGTACAAAGGAAATCTAGTAAATGAGCATAATTTAATAAGGAGTATCAATTTATTGCAAACCACTAGTCCAAGTTCCTTATTACTTTCTTCTTGTGAAGAATCTATTAAAGATTGGCTTAATAAAAAAAGTTTTTTAAAATATCAAAAAAGAATTTTAGAAGCAAAAAGTATATACAAAAGATTAATCCAAAAGAATATACCTTTAATAGAAACCCAAGACCCATTAAAAATAGTAGTAAATACCTCTATGGTTGGGATCGATGGTTTTACTGCCGACAATTTTTTTTATAGAAATGGTCTTATTGCTGAATTACCAGAAATGATGACTCTCACTTTTTGTTTAGGATTTGCGAATCAAAAAGATTTTCTTAATTTATTTGAAAAGTTGTGGAGTGAATTACTATTAAAGACTAAAAGAATGAAAAGTTTAGAGGTGTTAAAGTCGCCCTTTAAATTAGTGCAAGCACCTGAAATTGATATTGGAGTTGCTTGGAGAAGTAAGACTCGAAAGATTCCTTTCTCACAATCATTAAACAAAATATCTGGAGATATTATTTGCCCTTATCCTCCTGGGGTACCTCTACTAGTTCCTGGAGAAAAAATAGATGCGAATAGGTTTAATTGGATAAAAAAACAAAGTTTATGCAACAAAGATCTGGTAAATTTTAATATAAGAGTTTTGTGAAAATAGAAATTTAATATGAGATTTAGAAGCGGATTACTAATAGGAATTTTTGGTTTAATTGTTGTTTTGTTAGGGGGGTGGGTTTTTGCACTAGCAACAGCCTTGCTTACTTATTTAGCATCATTGGAATTCTTTAGAATGGCAGAATTTAAAGGAATAAAACCAGCTACAAAAACTACATTATTTTCATCTTTTATTATTATAATTTCTACTTATTTTGAGAGCATAGGTCTGCTTGAAGGAGAAATATCAAATTCAATTTTGCCAATTTGTTCAGTTGGAATATGCACTTGGTTACTTTTGCAACCAAAATCTGGAACAATTTCAGATATTGCAGCCTCTATTTTTGGTTTATTCTATTTAGGTTTTTTACCTAGTTACTGGATTAAGTTAAGGGGATTAGAGTCCATGATAAAAAGTTCATATCAAGGCTTTATTTCTTTTGAAAACTTATCAAATACTACAGGTCTGCATTTAACTTTAACATCTTGTTTTTTAATTGTAGCTAGTGATATTGGGTCTTATTTCATAGGTAAGTCATTTGGAAAAACATCTCTTTCTCCAATATCTCCAAGCAAAACAATAGAAGGTTTAATTGGAGGGATATCCTGTTCAATTGTACTTGCAATATTTTTTGCATTTTTACTTAATTGGGACTATCCATTATTAATTGGCATATTATATGGAATTCTAATTTCTCTTATGGCATTAGTTGGAGATTTAATTGAATCAATGATGAAGAGAGATGCAAAAATAAAAGATTCAGGAACTTTTTTACCTGGACATGGAGGGATTCTTGACAGAATTGATAGTTACATCTTTACTCCATCTGTTTTGTATTACATTTTTATACTTATCAGGTATCTAAATTAATTATGAATTCTCTTATTCCAAAAAATAGTCTTGAATAATTTTACTTGATAATGATGGTAGATCTATATGAGGAAGATGGCCACAATTTTGCAACCCTACAAAATTTAATTTTTCAATTTTTCTTATATTTTTAATCTCTTTTTTTCCAAGAATGCGGTCATTTTCTCCGCATACTGTTTTAATTGGGATATTTTGAATAAATTTATGTGTTCCAGCAAAACCTCCACTTTTTGCAAACGATGCCAGCGAATTCCTCCATCCTTTACAACCTAGATGAATTGAAGCAATTTGCTCTTCCATTGCACCAACACATTTATCTGGATAAGCAAATGCTTGCCTACAAAGACTTTTTCTAACCTGCGGCAAACCTAGAAATGAAGCTCCTATTTGATTAAGAGGAAAAGGAATACTTTTAGATTCTCCGAACAATCCCGCGGGAGATAAAAGAATAATTTTATCAATAAAATGAGGCATTTCAAAAGCAAGTTTTAAAGCTGCTGAGCCTCCCATAGAAGCACCAATAATTTTTAGATTTTTTGTTATTTGTAAGGTCTTGAGGAGATCAATTAAATATGAAATTATTTTAGAGGCATTGTATTCATTTGTTGCACACCTTGGGCTAAAACCAAAACCTAAAAGATCAGGAACTATAACTGTAAAATTTCTTTTTAATGATTGATATATTCTCCTAAACTCTAAAAAACTGCTGTCAAAGCCATGTAGAAGAAGTATAGGTTCACCTTTTCCTCCTATAGCCACAGGGAATTTCAAAGAGTTCCAGTCTTGATTAAGTTTTATCCACTTAACATCATTTGCTAAATAAAGACCTAATGGATCTAAAAGAGAAATTTTAGCTCTCTCAAAAAAGTCAACATTTAAATCACTAAGTTGTTCCAAGCGGGTTTTAGTCAAAAAGAAAATTATATTTTAATTTTTTGACGTTCAAAATTGGCAATAACCTCAACTATATCCTGTTTATTAATTTTAAAAGGCAAAAAGTGAATCTCAGATTTTTCTCTACAAGTAAAATCAGCTATTTTATCTAAATTGTTATTTTCAAAAACATTTATCCCAAGTTCAGCAATAGTAGTTGGCAAATTCAATGCTTTCATAAGTATCAACAATTGTTTAATTGATTGATCAGCTAATTTATTATTATTCTTCATTTGTTCTAGTTTCAACTGTAATAATATTCCAACACCAACAATCTCACCATGAAAAAATTTATTTGGGGTAATTATTTGTGTAATTGCGTTATGAATAGCATGCGCGGCTGCAGTCCTACACTTTTCTCCACCAATCCCGCCTACTAATCCTGCTGTAAGTCCACACGCTTCAATAGTTTTTCGCCAAGATGGATTATTTTTGCATTCACCATTAAATGCTTTTTCACCGTCTATTAGAAGTTGATCTCTTAAAACTCTTGATATCTGAATTGCTTGCTGAACAAGGCCATCATCAATTGTTGAACTTGTTGTTGAGGATTCATACCACTTTGCCAGGGCATCCGCTATGCCACTTGCTAGTGTTCTTAATGGAGCTGTTTGAATAAATTTATGATCATAAACTAAGACTTTTGGACAAGATCTTAATGCAACATCTTTTATGAATTGGCCATTTTTTGTGTAAATATTAGATAAAGCTGTCCAACCTGCACATGTAGAAGCGCTAAGAGGAACTGTAATACAAGGGATATTAAGATTATCTGCTATAAATTTACCAGAATCTAGAACTTTGCCACCTCCTGCTGCGATAACAGAATCATGATTATTTTTTAAAATAATTTTCTTAATCCTCGAAATATCTTCATAACAACAGTCAAATTGCAAATTAGCAGAATTAACATTAAGATTTTGATTTTTTAAATCTATAAAAATTTTTTTTCTCAAAAAAGAAGTATGAAAACTTCTGCCTAGAATTAATGGACTTTTAACAAATTCGGAGATTTTAGGTAAAGATGTTTCCCATGCATCATTCCCTCTAAATATTATTTCTGGAGAGATTGATTGCATATTGACTTTAATTAATTAGAAGTTAGCACTAGCTAGTTCTTGAGGAGATTCTTCAGAAGAAATATTTATTGTAACTTTTTTATTTTCATCTATATCAACCAAAGCTTTGTCTCCATCCTTAATTCTGCCCGACAGAACTTCTTCAGCTAAACTATCCTCTAGTAATCGCATGACAGCCCTTCTTAGAGGCCTTGCTCCATAAGAGGGGTTATAGCCTTCTTCGACAAGTCTTTCCTTAAAAGCATCAGTTACACTTAATTTAATTCCCTTATCTTGCAATCTAGCAAAAACTTCTTGCAGCATAATTTCGGCAATTTCTTTAACCTCATTTTTAGATAATTGCCTAAATACAATTATTTCATCAAGTCTATTTAAAAATTCAGGTCTAAAATATTGCTTAAGTTCTTCATTAACTAAAGATTTAATTCTATTGTATTGGCTATCTTCCACAGAATCACCGGAAAACTCAAATCCTAATCCACCACCACCTTTCTCAATTACTTTTGAACCAATATTAGAAGTCATTATTAGCAAAGTATTTTTAAAATCTACAGTTCTACCCTTAGAATCTGTTAATCTGCCGTCCTCAAGAAGTTGCAATAATAAATTAAATACATCTGGATGAGCTTTTTCTACTTCATCAAATAAGACAACAGTATAAGGTCTTCTTCTAACCGCCTCTGTAAGTTGACCACCTTCATTAAAGCCAACATATCCTGGAGGTGAACCTATGAGTTTACTAACTGTATGTCTCTCCATAAATTCTGACATATCTAATCTAATCATTGCCTCTTCGCTACCGAAGAAATATGATGCCAAAGATTTAGTCAATTCAGTTTTACCCACACCAGTAGGGCCGGAAAAAATAAAACTTGCAATAGGCCTATTTGGATTTTTCAAACCAACCCTTGCTCTTCTAATTGCTCTAGAAACAGCTTTTACAGCCTCATCTTGTCCAATTAGTCTTTGGTGAAGCGTTTCCTCCATATTTAGGAGCTTGACTGATTCTGTTTCAGTTAACTTTTGAACAGGTACACCTGTCCAAGATGCAACAATATGAGCTACATCCTCTTCACTAACCATAGGGCTATGTAAAAGTTTTGATTCATTTTTTTCTGAGTTTGTATTCGTAATAGATTCTTCCTCAGCAGTAGATCCTTTAATATTTTCTAGTACTTCTTTTATTTTTGCAGACAATTCCATCTCTTTTTCTCTTAATTGACCCGCCTGATCAAAGTTTTGGTCTCTTACAGATTCTTCTTTTTGTTTTTGAATTTGCCTTAATTCCTTATCAATTTGTTTAGCTTCGGGCGGAAGTTTAGAATTTATTAAGCGCACTCTACTTCCTGCCTCATCAATAAGGTCTATAGCCTTATCAGGCAAAAATCTATCAGAAATATAGCGATCACCTAGGTGTGCTGCAGCTTCTAAGGCATCATCAGTAATTTTAAGGCGATGATGTTGTTCATAACGCTCTCTTAGACCTTTTAAGATTTCGATTGTGTCTTCTATAGATGGTTCTCCAACCATCACAGGTTGGAATCTTCTCTCTAGAGCAGCATCTCTTTCGATATGTTTTCGATATTCATCGAGTGTTGTTGCTCCAATACATTGAAGTTCTCCACGGGCTAATGCTGGTTTTAGAATATTAGCTGCGTCTATAGCCCCTTCAGCGGCTCCAGCACCGATTAATGTATGTACTTCATCTATAACAAGAATTACATTGCCGGCAGATTTAATTTCTTCCATTATCTTTTTTAATCTCTCTTCAAATTCTCCTCTATATTTGGTCCCAGCTACTAAAAGTCCAATATCAAGAGTTAAAACTCTTTTATCTTCGAGGATGTCAGGGATATCTCCTAATTGGATTCTTTGAGCCAAACCTTCTGCAATAGCCGTTTTTCCTACTCCAGGTTCCCCAATAAGAACGGGATTATTTTTAGTCCGCCTACCTAATATTTGGACTACACGATCAATCTCTTCAAAACGTCCAACAACTGGATCGAGTTTTGCTTCACTAGCTAATTTTGTTAAATTAGTTCCAAATTCATCAAGAGTAGCAGTTTTTAGATTGCCCTTATTTGAATTAGCTCCACTTCCGACTTCAGCAGTTTCGCCTAACATTCTTATGACTTGGGTTCTCACTTTAGTAAGGTCAATACTAAGATTTTCAAGGACTCTTGCAGCTACCCCTTCACCTTCTCTTATTAAGCCTAACAAAAGATGTTCAGTCCCTATGTAGTTGTGACCTAATTGACGAGCCTCTTCAAGTGATAATTCTAAAACTCTTTTAGCCCTAGGGGTAAAAGGTATTTCAACAGCTACAAAACCTGAACCTCTACCAATTATCTTTTCTACTTCAATTCTCGAATCTTTTAAATTAACTCCCAGTGATTTAAGAACCTTAGCTGCAACACCAGTACCCTCTCCTATTAAACCTAGTAAAATTTGTTCAGTTCCAACGAAATTATGGCCAAGTCTTCTTGCTTCCTCTTGGGCAAGCATGATGACCTTTATAGCTTTTTCTGTAAATCTTTCAAACATCAGAAGATTGTATTCCTAGTAATAACCTACCAGTTATATGTCAGTTTTGTGTTCAGAATGAGCTTTTGTGAATACCCAAAAATATATTTTATTGAATTAAATTTTGCTTTTTTAGTGATATAGCAATAAATTATAGTAATTTCAGTCATTCTGGTTATCCGCACAATTAAATCTTTCAATTATTTACTTGTTAATTTTTTTTCTTTTAGGAGAGCATCTGAACCATCCTTATAATAATTTCTTCTAATTCCTACAGTACAAAAATCAAAGCGACTATAAAATTTGTCTGCTATTGAATTATTATGAGAAACTTCCAAGATTAATCTGCTTAAATTTAAATTTTCACATTCTTTAATTAAATTATCCATAAGGTAGGTTCCAAACCCTTTTTTTCTATATTTATGGTTTACAACAAAAAAATTTATTTGAGCTTCATCACAAACCACATGAAAAACGCATATTCCTATAACTAGATTTGAAAGTAATATCCCAAAAACTTTTATACCTTTTTTTTTAAACTCTTTAGCCCATTGTTTTTTGCTCCATAAAGCAATGGTATTTGAATCTAATTCATAACATAAATCAATATCATTCTCATATATCTGTTTAATCGATAACATTTTATAATGAAAGAATAGTCAAATAAACTTGAATTAAATGTCATTATAAAATATGACGATTTTAGAATGACTTTATTTTAGAGTTTTCCCATGGAAGAAAAAAAATCCTTTTTAAAACAAAAGATTGATTTCAACAGTCCAAATAAAAATATAGTACCTATCACTACATCCATTGGAAGTGATGGAAAGTTATCAGTTGGTGGATGTTCAATAGAAGAATTAGTTAACAAGTATGATTCTCCTCTTTATATTCTAGACGAAGTAACTCTAAGAAACTCTTGTAGAGCATACAAAAAAGCATTAGAAAAGTATTACCCAGGGAAATCTCTTCCCATATATGCCTCCAAGGCTAATAGTTCAATCTTCATGAGTAATCTAATTTCTTCAGAAGGTTTAGGTCTTGATGCGGTTTCAGAAGGAGAACTATTAACGGCGCTTAAAGGTGGGGTACCTAATGAAAAAATTGTCTTCCATGGTAACAATAAATCAGACAAAGAAATTGAGTTTGCTGTAAGAAATAATATTAGAATAATTGTAGATAATGATTATGACTTAGAAAGATTAGAGCAAATCTCAACTGCATTTAATAGTGATTTAGAAATAATGGTTCGCTTTACTCCTGGGATTGAATGCCATACGCATGAATATATAAGAACAGGATCATTTGATAGCAAATTTGGTTTTGGAATTGAATATTTAAATATTTTATTTGAGAGAGTCAGCAAGACAAAACATCTTAAATTAAAAGGATTACATGCACATATTGGGTCACAGATTTTTGAACTAGACCCACATAAAGATCTAGGCGAAATAATGGTGAATGTCATTCTAGACGCCAAAAAATTTGGCCATGATATTCAAAAATTGAATGTAGGTGGAGGTTTAGGCATTAAATATACAGAAAAGGACGATCCCCCTTCAATTGATGAATGGGTGAAAACAATTTCTACATCTGTTATTAAAGCTTGTAAAAAACACAGCCTAGCTTTACCTACTTTGATGTGTGAGCCAGGAAGATCAATTGTATCCACAGCAGGAATAACAATTTACAAAATTGGGGCGTTTAAAGAAATACCTGGGATCAGAACATATTTGTCTGTTGATGGTGGGATGAGTGATAATCCAAGACCGATAACATATCAATCAAATTATTCCGCT
The DNA here is from genome assembly GCF_017696205.1 of Prochlorococcus marinus XMU1402. Taxonomy (NCBI): domain Bacteria; kingdom Bacillati; phylum Cyanobacteriota; class Cyanophyceae; order Synechococcales; family Prochlorococcaceae; genus Prochlorococcus; species Prochlorococcus marinus. The sequence continues at coordinate 1,032,399 of NZ_JAAORD010000001.1, forward strand.
TGTTTGGTAAGTAATCCTTTTAACATAAATTCCAAAAATAAATATACTATCGCTGGTAAACACTGCGAATCAGGAGATGTGTTGTTTAAAGAGATAGAACTAGCTAATTGCAAAACAGGAGATCTCATATGTGTTTTTGGTACTGGTGCTTACAATAACTCAATGAGTTCTAATTACAACAGAATTCCAAGACCTGCTGCTCTATTGGTTTCTGATGGTGAAGCAGAAATTATCCAAAAAAGAGAAAGTCCGTTGGATCTTTTAAAATACGACGTCTTACCTGATCGCTTTCTTAAACAAAATTAGGTACATTTAGATTAATTTTGTTTTTAATGTGAATTTCTGGGGGATCATAAATTTAAAGCTTTTATTAGATGTCTTATTCGCTGTAGGTTTTGGACTTTTATTATTTTCTAGAGTTAAAGAACAGAGAACTTTATGGCTTTTAAGGGGATATTTGTTTTTAGTTTCATCAGCTTGGTTTATTCAAAGATATGCATATCTTCCATTAACATCAAAATTAATTGATGCTGCAGTCCTCGCATGCTCTCTCTCTTTAGCGATACTTTGGCAAGGAGAGCTAAGAAGGTTAATGGAATTGTTAGGTACTGGTAGGTTAGCTGTATTACTAGGAAATCCACCAAAGGAATTCAGAGCAACATCCACTACTATTACTCAGTTAGTTGATACTGCAGGTAAACTCTCTCAGAATAGGAGAGGTGCTTTAATCGTTGTGGATTTGGGGAGTGATTTAAGGCCTGAAGATTTCTTGTATTCAGGGACAAATATTGAGGCGCAACTATCAACTGAACTTTTAATAAATCTTTTTGCAACAGATACACCGCTGCATGATGGAGCAGTTCTTGTGAAAGGTAATAAAATAATATCTGCAGGTGTAATACTTCCACTCTCGCGGCAAGGAATTAGCAGATACGGTACAAGACATTTGGCTGCATTGGGAATTACAGAAAGATTTGATAGATGCATTTGTATTGTTGTTTCTGAAGAGACAGGTACGTTATCATTAGCAAATCAGGGAAAACTTGAAAGGCCAATTACTAGCAGTAGGTTACAAGAACTTCTTGTGAATTTAATAGGGAATCAAAACTCTATGGGAACTAATAAACCATCTTTAAGTAAAAATTCTTTGTCCCAAAAGACAAATACAAGTGATAATATTATTGATGAAATTAATGAAAAAGAGTCCAAAAAATCAGAAATCATTACCACTAAAAGGGACTAGAAAATGAGATTAGGAAAATTAATAGACGATAAAATTAATGATTTATTAATAAAAATAGACATGCAAAAAGTACCCAATCATGTAGCAATAATTATGGATGGCAATGGGAGATGGGCCACTGGAAAGGGTTTACCTCGATCATTTGGGCATAAACAGGGGGTTATTGTATTAAAAGAAATTCTCAAAGCTGCAAAAAATTTAGGTTGCAAAATAATTACTGTTTATGCTTTTTCAACTGAGAATTGGACAAGGCCAACAAAAGAAGTTGAATTTCTCATAAATCTTTTTAGCGAAGTTTTAAAAAATGAAATTAAAGAGATACATGAAGAATCAACAAAAATAAAATTTATTGGAGATTTAACTCCTTTTCCAAAAAATTTAAAAGAAATAATCTCTAGTTCAGAATCTTTAACTAAAAACAACAATAAATTTTTATTCAATGTTTGTGTTAATTATGGAGGTAGGCAAGAAATAGTAAAAGTTGCAAAACAATTAGCACTAAAATCTTCTTCCGGAGAAATAAAGCCAAATGAAATTGACGAAAAATTATTTGATTCAGAGCTACTAACTGGAGGTATTAAGGATCCAGAATTACTTATAAGAACTAGTGGCGAAAAGAGAATAAGTAATTTTCTATTATGGCAACTAGCATATTCAGAAATTTATATATCTGACGTACTTTGGCCTGATTTCAATGAGTATGAATTTCTTAAGGCAATAATTGATTACCAATCAAGGAATAGACGTTTCGGCGGTATAGAATCATTACCAAATGAATCTTTAAAAGATTCTCAATGTTCTTCCTAACAAAAATGACTAATGCGAATAATCATCAGTTAGATAACGAATTTAGATTTGATTGGGAAAGACAAGAAATTCTAGAAATACTTAATAAACCTCTGATCGATTTAATGTGGGAATCACAAATCGTTCACAGAAAATTCAACAAATACAACATTCAATTAGCATCGTTGTTCAGCGTAAAAACTGGTGGTTGCGAGGAAAATTGTTCGTATTGTAGCCAATCAATTTATAGTGCTAGCGAAATCAAAAGTCATCCACAATTTCAAGTTGAAGAGGTTTTAAAAAGAGCCCAAATAGCAAAGAATGAAGGTGCAGATAGGTTTTGTATGGGTTGGGCATGGAGAGAAATTAGAGATGGGAAATCTTTTAATGCAATGTTAGAGATGATTAGCGGTGTGAGAGATTTAGGAATGGAAGCATGTGTTACAGCTGGGATGCTTACAGAAGAACAAGCTTACAAACTAGCTGATGCAGGTTTGACTGCGTATAACCACAATCTTGATACTAGTCCTGAGTATTATAAAAATATTATTACGACTAGAACTTATCAAGACAGACTAGATACTATCAAAAGAGTAAGAAATGCAGGAATAAATGTTTGTTGTGGAGGAATAATAGGTTTAGGTGAAACCAATGGCGATAGAGCATCTCTTTTGGAAGTGCTTTCAAACATGAATCCACACCCTGAAAGTGTTCCTATAAATTCATTAGTAGCTATTGAAGGTACTGGTCTAGAAGATAATAAAGAAATTGATTCTATTGAGATGATAAGAATGATAGCTACAGCCAGAATTCTTATGCCTAAGAGTAAAATAAGATTAAGTGCAGGTCGAGAAAAGCTCTCAAAAGAAGCCCAAATTTTATGTTTTCAATGTGGTGCAAATTCAATTTTTTATGGAGATGAGTTACTCACAACTTCAAATCCATCTTTTCAATCAGACAGAAAACTTCTTAAAGAGGTTGGAGTATCATTTAATAAAGATTTTGAAAGTAGTAAAAAAACATTATCTTCTTTATGAAAGGCAAAATTTATAAAATAGTTTCTCTTTATTCTTTTTTCCCATTTCAAGAAAACTTAATTATTGATCTCAAAAATAAATTATTAGAAATTGAAAATGAAAACGATCTCTCAGGCTTATTAATCTTGGCAAGTGAAGGAATTAATGGAACTATTTGTGCTAAGAAAAATGTAATTGATATTGTTATCAATTTACTTAACAATTATACAGAAAATAAAAATTTGAATATGAAAGTAAACTTTTCAGAAAAGAAAGTCTTCAAAAAATTAAAAATAAAAATCAAGAAAGAAATAGTTACCATGGGTGTCCATGAAATAAATCCTCCAGAAAATAATGGGACCTATATTGACTCAGCTGATTGGAATAAGTTAATTAAAAATCAAAATACAATAGTCATCGATACTAGAAATCATTATGAGGTTTCTATAGGTACATTTCAGAACTCTATAAACCCAAATACAAGAAACTTTAGCGAATTCCCCAAGTGGGTAGATGATCATTTAGATACCCTCTTAGAAAATAAAGAGTCTTCAAATATAGCTATGTTTTGTACCGGAGGAATTAGATGTGAAAAAGCTACTAGTTTGCTGAAAAAGAAAGGTTATAAAAACATATATCACCTACAAGGGGGCATCCTTCAATACCTTGATGATATACCAAAAGAAAAAAGTTTATTTGAAGGTGAATGTTATGTTTTTGATAAAAGAGTTGCTTTAAATCAAGAATTAGAAAAAGGCTCCTACTCGATTTGTCATGCATGTGGAATGCCAATTTCAATTCAAGATCAAGAAAGAAAAGAATATAGAAAGGGAATCCAATGTCATTTCTGCATAGATCAGTTCAGTGATGATGATAGGAAAAGGTTTGAAGAAAGACAAAAACAGATCGATAGATTAAAAGTGGAAAATCATAAAATCCATAAGTATTAATTTTCAAAAATCATGAGAGTTGAAGAATTAGAAAAATTAGCAGGTACCATTGGATTATTAATTAAAATTCAAGTTAGAGAAACTCTAGGATTATGTTTATTTAGAATCGTTGTAGCAGATCAGAAAGATAACATCATTAAGATTTGGGCCGAAATGAAAGGTTGGACTTATTTAAATAAACAAGGTATTCAGCTTGATACATTAAGAATCCTTAGTAAAGCTCCCGCTTTTGTTTCAGAATTAATATGGGCAACAACTATGGCTTGGGCAATTGAAAAAAAATCAAGCAACAAAGCAAGGCTTTTAGCGATTTTTGATAGTGAAGGTTATAGTAAAAAACTTGTAAGATATTTCAAGTTAATAGGCTTCAAAATTGTGAAAGAAGTTGGTTCTAGCCCAGAAGATCTTTTATTAAGATTGGTCTGGGGAGGTGCAGGCACACTTATGAACGGGGAATGTAATTACATATTGAAAAAACTTGAAAAGAAACTTTCTTTAATTGAAGAAAGTTAACCCGCATGATAACTACTTCTAACTAAAGGGCCAGAAGATACTTTCTTGAATCCCAATTTCTTAGAGAAGCGATATAAATATTCAAACTCTGATGGATCCCAATATTTCTTAACTGGTAAATGGTTGAATGAGGGCCTTAAATATTGGCCGATTGTAATTTGATCACAATCTATTTTTTTAAGATCAGAAATTGTATTTTTTATTTCATCCAATGTTTCCCCAAGGCCTAACATTATGCCTGATTTAGTTTGAATATGAGGAGCAATATCTTTTGATTTTTTTAGTAAACTAAGAGACTTCTTATAATTTGCACCTCTCCTAACTTCTTTTTGCAGTCTTTCAACAGTTTCAAGATTATGATTAAAGCATATTGGATCTTTTTCTAAAATCATCTTCAATCTCTCAGTTTGAAGGTTATTAGTTTCATCAAAATTTTTGCCCCCACCCCATAAATCAGGAGTTAAAACCTCTATTTTTATTGTTGAATCAATTTTTCTAATCTCATCAATTGTAGATATAAATAAATTTGCACCATGATCAGAGAGATCGTCTCTAGCTACTGATGTCAAAACTACATATTTCAAATTTAGTACTTTCACTGCTTCAGCGACTTGAGAACATTCATCAATATTGATAGAACTAGGTCTACCTTTATTTACCTGACAAAAAGCACATGAACGAGAACATATTGATCCACCCAGTAAGAAAGTGGCTGTTCCTGAGGCATAACATTCTGATCTATTTGGACATCTTGCTTCTTCACAAATAGTATGAATATTTGATTTTTTGATAAGTGTTTGAATTTTTTCAAATTCTGAAGCTTTACTAATAGGAAATTTAATCCAAGAGGGAAGTCTTAGGATTTTTTCTTTCTTGATTAGATTATTGTCTCTCATTGTCTAATTTAGTTTTGTTCTTCCTTCTAAAGCCCTTGCAAGTGTAACTTCATCCACATATTCAAGTTCACTACCCATTGGGAGGCCATATGCAATCCTCGTAACTTTAGTAAAAGGTGCTAACAATTTTCCAATATAAAGACTTGTTGTATCTCCCTCAACACTGGGGGTCAATGCCAATATGATCTCATCTATTTCAGACTTACTAACTCTTTCTACCAAGCTTCTTATTTCTAAGAGTTCGGGGCCAACAGAATCCATTGGGGATATTAAACCGCCAATAACGTGGTAAACACCTTTAAATTCTCTGGCGCGCTCCAAAGCAAGCAAATCTTTAGTTTCTGCTACTACACAGATTAGTTTTTGATTTCTTTCAGTATTTTTACAAATTTCACATTCATCTTCTGAAGTCAAATTGAAACATTTTTTGCAACGACCAACATTACTATGTGCTTCTAACAAAGCCTTTGAAAAATCTCTTATTGTACTTTCAGGTTGTTTTAAAATAAACAGGGCTAATCGTTGAGCTGTTCTTGGACCAATCCCTGGGAATTTCTCAAAATGACCAATTAATTTTGAAAGCGGTTTGGTATAAGTAATCAAAATCAAACTATTTCTAGGAATAATTTAGACGCAAAATTCTGAATTGCCATAATTGTTTGCTTTTAATGTCTTATTATGTTTTTAGTTAGCAATTTAAAACAACATGAAAAATATCAAATTTAATCCTTTCAAATATTTATTTTTGATTTTTTTGTGTTTAACACTGAGTGCTTGTAGTGGCGGACTAAATGCAGGATTAGAAGCTTATCAAAGTCCAGATGGAAGATATGCCTTTTTGTATCCAACAGGATGGACTAGAGTAAAAGTCGATGGAGGGCCTGAAATTATTTATCATGATCTAATAAATAGTAATGAGACCTTAAGTTTAGTCATTTCTGATGTAAATAAAGAGGTTCAATTAGAGCAATTAGGAAGCCCAAGTGAAGTAGGTCAAACATTAATTGATAAAGTCATTGCTCCCGAAGGTTCAGGTAGAGAGGTAAAACTTATAAATGCAAATAAGAGAGAAGCATCCAATCATATTTTCTACGATTTAGAGTATGAATTAAATTTAAATGAACAGGCCAGACACGAATTAGCTACTGTCGTAATTGATAGAGGAACACTTTACACTTTCGCTGTCGGAACAAATGAAGAGAGATGGAATAAAGTTGACGGTATGTTTAGTAATGTAATTGAATCATTTAACTTTTTAATATAGTTTAGAAATTCTATACTAGATTCCCACTTGAACATTCCATAAATCAGCATATATTTTGTCCTGATCTAATAGTCTTTCATGTTTTCCGCTTTCAACTATTTTACCTTTATCAATAACTACAATGTTATCCGCATTTTTTATGGTGCTTAATCTATGAGCTATTACTATGGTTGTTCTTTCTTTGGTGATTTTAGATAATGATTTTTGAATTAAAGCCTCTGTTTCATTATCAACTGAGGCTGTAGCTTCATCTAATATTAGTATTGGTGCATCCTTTAAAACAGCTCTAGCCAAGGCAATTCTTTGACGTTGTCCGCCTGAGAGCCTTTGGCCCCTTTCCCCCACTATAGTTTTATAACCATCTGGTAATTGTTCAATAAATTTATGAGCTTCTGCAATCTTTGAAGCTTGAATGATATCTTTAAGACTTGGGTTGATTGAGCCATAAGCAATATTTTCTTGAACACTGCCATGAAATAAATAAGTTTCTTGACTTACTAAAGAAATACACTTTCTTAAATCCCTCAAATTTATTTCTTTAATAGAAATGCCATCCAAGGTTATTGACCCATTTTTACTATCGTAAATCCTAAGTAGTAATTTTATTATTGTACTTTTACCAGAACCTGTTAAACCAACAATTCCTAATGTTGAGTTATTTTCAATTTTAAAATTTATGTTTTTTAAAGTTAAATCTCGTCCAGGATAATTAAAATTTACATTATTAAAAATAATTTCTCCTTTGATATCATTAGGTTCAATTTTTATTTTTCCATCTTTTATTTTTATAGGCGTATCTATGAGATCAATTACTCTATCTATTGAAGCCATAGATCTCTGAAAATCATCTAAAACGTGCCCCAAAGTAGTTAAAGGCCATAATAGTCTCTGTGTAATAAACACTAAAAAACTATAAGTTCCTACATCAAGTGTCTTATTCCAAGTTTGGAAACCACCAATTAATAGAATCGCTACAAAAGCAAATAAGATTGCAAACCTTATAAGAGGGATAAAAGCTGAGGATAATTTTATTGCAGCCTTGTTACTTCTTTGATAATCGAGACTTTCTTTATTTAATCTATTTAGTTCCCATTTTTCTTTAGTAAAACTTTTTATAGTTAGAATTCCACTCAAATTATTATTAAGTCTTGATGCCAATAGTCCAGCTTTATTTCTAACATCTCTATATTTTGGAGCAAGCTTCCTTTGAAATTTAATTGATCCTAAAAATATAATTGGAATAGGAAAGAAAGCAAATAAAGCGATTTTTGGAGCGACATAAATCATAGTTCCCCCAATTATTAAGACAGTTATAAATAACTGAACAATCTGATTAGCCCCTTGGTCTAGAAATCTCTCGAGTTGATTTATATCGTCATTCAAAATAGATAAAAGCCTTCCAGTATTATCATTTTCAAAAAAATCCATATCTAATTCCTGGATATGCTCATAAGCTTTTATTCTTAATTTATGCTGCGATAGCTGAGCCAAATTTCTCCATAAAATCGAATATAAATATTCAAAGGAGGATTCACCAGACCAAACTATCCCTGAAGCTAATGCAAGAAAAATCAATTGTGCTGGAACTTCTTTTATTCCTAAACCAGCAATCCATGAATTCTGTTCCTTAACAACGATATCCACCGCAAGACCAATTATTACAGGGGGGGCTAAATCTAATATTTTATTAATTATGGAACTAAGAAAAGCAAAAAATAGTAGCCTTCTTTCTTCAACTAAATTCAAATAAAGTCTAATTATTGGATTTTGATTGTTCTTAGACCTCATAAAAATAATAATTAAATTTTTCTATTATGATTTAAATTTTCCTTAGTTTCTAATTTACATTTTGTTTTTGCATCTTGATGACTTGCAGTTTGCATAAATTCTTCGTAGTAGCAATCACAAGTTTCATTGGCAATTTCTTCACTATATACCATTTCTGCTTTCACCATCTCCTCTTTGACACTCTGAAGACAAAATAATTTTATGATTGAATTTTGTTTCGTTTGAGCTAAAAAATAACTATTAAAGGAGTTGAATAGTATTATCAGATTCACAAAAATAAAGAATTTATATTTGCTTGCTTTCATTCTCTATACCTAGTTTCTGACTTTAATTTTTTTTAATTTATTTTTAGTTTCTCTATGAAGATCTCTGGGTAAATCTACCAAACTGTAATCATTAAAAATCTGTATCTTGCCAATGGATCTACCATTTATATTAGTTGAATTACAAATTGAGGATATAATATTTGCAACTCTAACCCCATCAAATTTACCAAAATTAAATTTGTAGGTTTCAAAAGAATCATTTTGATAATTATTTCTTCTATTTGAATTTCTCATACGATTATTAATATTTCTATTTGATCTATTTCGATCAGTATTATTTTGTTTATTAATCCAAGAATCATCTCCATTAACAAAAAATGATTTATTACCTATTACTAAACTAATCGCCGCCATCGCAATATTTGAGTCATCCATAGAGTATTTTTCTTTTAAATTATCTAGTACATCAATAATCAAAGCTTTATTTTCTTCATTTTCATCTTTAGCTAAATAACTCTCATTAACATTATCTATAAGTTTCTCCATCCTTTTTTCATTTATTATTTTATTACTTGGTATATTAATTTCTTCAATCTTGGTTCTTGTTGAGTTTTCTAAGTTTCTTAGAAAATGTTTTTCTCTTTGATTAACAAATAAAATTGCTTCTCCTGATCTGCCTGCTCTTCCAGTTCTTCCAATTCTATGAGTATATGTTTCCTTATCAAAAGGAAAATCGTAATTAACAACAAGTTTTATCCTCTCAACATCTAATCCTCTAGCTGCTACATCAGTTGCAACAAGGATATTAATAAATCCTTTTTTTAATCTATCTACAGTATTTTCTCTTTGATTTTGAGGTATATCTCCATTAAGAACTGCCACAGTATGTCCTGAATTTTCAAGTGCTTCAGCTATTGAAATAGTAAGTAGTTTTGTCCTCACAAAAATAATTACTCCCTCGTTATTAATTTCTAATATTCTTTTTAAAGCATCTAACTTATAATGCCTTTGTACATATAGAAATTTTTGCGAAATTAATTGAGTTTCCTTTTTGATGCTTTTGATTAATATTTCGGCGGGATCATTTAGATATTTTTTTGCTATATTTCTTATCTCACTAGGCATTGTTGCTGAAAACAATACCATCTGCTTATTTTCAGGAAGTTGATCTATTATCCATTCAATATCCTCAAGAAAACCCATATTTAACATTTCATCTGCCTCATCTAAAACAAGACAATTTATATCTTTAATTTTAAAAGTCCCCTGCCTTATATGATCCATTATTCGGCCTGGGGTTCCAACTACTACATCAACTTTTCTTTTTAAAGCAGAAATTTGATTTCTATAGTCGGTACCTCCATATATTGCAACCGTCTTAAAATTACTAGATTCAGAACTATAACTTTTAAAAGATTCTGCCACTTGAGTTGCTAATTCTCTTGTAGGAGTCATAACTAAAACCTTGGCATTTAATTCTTTATTATCTGAAAGTTTTTCAATTAATGGTAATGCAAAAGCTGCAGTCTTTCCTGTTCCTGTTTGTGCTTGGCCTAGTAAATCCCTGCCTAACATCAGTTCCGGAATTGCAGCTTTTTGGATGGGAGTTGGATTTTTATATCCTTTATTTCTTAACGAATTTAAGATAGATTGATTAAACCCAAAATCTAAAAATCCATTCTCATTATCATTTCCTTTCGAGACTTTCAATGGTTGAGATTCAATTTCTTTTTTGTTCTCAAAGTTCTTGAACTCAAGTAGGGAAGAATCTTCATTCTGAGATTTTTCCTGGTCACTACCAAGAGATTTACTATCTTTTTTAAAAGCCATTTTAAATGCCTAATAATCTTCTGATTAGGCATTCAACAAATATCTAAATTGACTTAAATTGTTGATTAGCCTTTCAGAGCCGAATTATTAATCTAACATCTTGGGGGTAAAGATATTGCTAATTTTTCAAAAATAAAATTTAATTTAAATAATATATATCTAGAAATTTTTTCGCTCTTGTAACAGCAGTATAAAATAACCTTCTTTCAAAATTATCTCTGCAAAAGATATTTTGATTATCTTTTTTTTGTTTTACAGCATATTGATTTTTTCTATACTTTTGGGACCACAAAATACTTACTTTTTCAGATTCACTTCCCTGAGATTTATGGATAGTAATAGCTATGGCTGGCACAACATTTTCTAAATTAGATGGATCAAATAATGCGACAATTTCTTCGTTATTATCATTAAATTTTCTAAAAAGATATTTTCTTTTATTTTTTAAACCTATAAGTACCCCGATATCCCCATTTGACAATCCAAGTTCATTATTGTTTTTTGTACACATGATCGGAACACCCTCTTTAAGAGTTTTAAGATCATAGGGTTTTTTTTGACCAAAAACAATTTCATTCAAATATTCAACACTCCATATTCCGGAATTTTTTTCGCATAAAATCAAGTGACTTTGTAAATCCATAAATATCTTATCTATTAAATCTTTTTCATTAAGCAATAAATTATCAATATTATTATCAAATATATATTTTTTTTTACTTAAATTTGAAGTTGAAAGATTCAACTCTTTTAGATGACTTGTAATCGAAAAAATTAGATCTTTTGGAATATCTTTTTTTCTACTTTTTGAAATAGTAATTTCTTTTGAATTATTATCTTTTTCTAATTCTTTTATCTTTTGATTAAGTAAAGAAAAATCATTATTAGATATTAAACTACTAATTAATGCTATATCTCCAATATTTCTATAAGTTTTCTCTAAATTTACTATACAAGATTTAATTGAATTATTATCGACATATTCAAACAAATAATTCCAGATAGAACAGTTATTTACTGGAGACAATTGATTTTTATCTCCAACTAGAATAATTTTACAGTCCTTTGCTAGCAAATTTAAAACTGATTCAATCAAATCGATATTAACCATTGACATTTCATCAATTATGAAAATATCAAGCTCTTTTAGTTTGAATTTCAAATTAAGAGATTTATTTTGAGAATTTAAAATCCATCTATGTAAAGTTTGAAATTCTATTTGGTCTAGAAATTTGCTAAATGAAATATTTTTTTTATCATTAAGAGCTTCTTTTAAACGAGCTGTAGCTTTACCCGTTGGAGCAGACAAACCAATATTTAAAAAGTTATCAATTCTAATGAGTTCTAGTATTAAATTTATTATTAAAGTGGTTTTACCCGTACCTGGTCCTCCTTGAAGGAAAACTAAGTTTGAATATTTAAATATATTTTTAATTTGGTCAATTTTATTATCATCTTTACAAATTATCGAATTCATTAAATTATCGGTATCAATTTTTTTTAGAAATGAATTAATAACTCTTTCTATCTTTTTTGACCATTTAGATAGGGATAATTTTCTGTTTACTAATACGAAAGGAGAATTAAGGGAACCTATCAAACCTATATTTTTTAGAACATCTATATGTTTAGTGGGCCAGCCATCTTCTAATAATTCAAAGATTATTAAACTATTATCTACATCAACAATGGTTTCACCATTTTTTTCAAATTCTAATAAAATTCTTATTGCATCTTTTACGAAATTTCCATATTTTTTTTCATTGAATTTGAAAATACCTAAGATTAAATTAAATATATGATCATATTGGAAATTTTCAATATCAGTATTAGTATTAGTATTAGTCATTCTAAAAAAGGTTATCTAAATAATTAATTCTTTTTAAAGGTGCTTTTCCAATAAAAATACCTGGAGATATATCTTTCGACTTAGATTTTTCAAATAATTCAAAATCCGGCAATCCCTTTAAAAACAAATAAATATATCCTCCTAGATGTTTCTGTGGTTGATAATTTTTAAGTCTCCACTTTAATAATCTATGCAATGCTAATAAATAAAGATGAGATTGCAATGGATAATGATGCTTAATCATTTCATTTCTCATATTTTCATAGTTATAGTTTTTTGGTAAACAATCATTATTATCACTGCCAGAAATCAAATTACTTTTCCAATCAATTAGCCACCATTTACTATCTTCTAATTTATTACCTACAGGGAAAACACAATCAATGCATCCTGAATGAAAGCCTTTATTCATAATTTGAAGATCATTTATTTTGTTTGCATATTCTTCACCAAATTCATATTCCTGATCTAAAAAAAAGCATTTTGATATATCATTAGAATTAATATTTCTACCTTCATAAGATAGGGTTAAATCATATTTAAGTTCCTTAATTAAGTATTCATTTGGAATATCAACTAGTTTCTTATTTTGTAATTTGCTTCCTAAAGATATATTTATAATTCTTAAAATCGCATCTTTTACTTTAAAAGCCAAAGAAGTATCGATTTGATGAAAGTTCAATTCCTCAATAATTAAATCAATTAATTCTTGATTTTTATCGTTGCTAAATTCAAATCTTTCTATTATTTTGTGCAGACAAGTTCCAGCAATATTTCCTTTTGGAAATTCACTTAAGGGATTTGGATAAGAAAAATAATTAGGATAATTCTTTGATTTCTTAAAAATAGACTCTTTGATAATTGATATATTATCTTCATAATCCTTATATTGATTAATTACTGCATCAATATTTTTATCTTTACGTATCCAAGAAGAATAACTTGAATAAGAAATAAATTGATCAGGATTAAATTCTTTAGATATTTTTTTATTAACGTTATCAATTTTCCAGAGGTTATTATTCAATTTATTAGTTTGAAACTTAAGAGAAATTTCTTTAATTTTTTCTTTTTCTATCCTATCTTTAAAAGTAGACTTATAAATATCAATATTCTCCAAATTATTAAGTAAATCATTATTTAAAATATTATTTATATCTTCTAAATCATTAAAAACTATAAGTTTATATTTACTTCTAGTAAGTGCTACATAAATTAACCTCTCACTCTCTTTAAATAAATCTTCTTCTTCTATTAATTTAAATTTTTCAACTTTAGAATAATTATTAGAAATATTAATATATATGCTTCTATCAATATTTGATTTCCAAAGAGGTCCTTTAATTTTATTTGAATTATTAGAAATAATTGAAAGGTATGGACATAGGACTATGTCAAATTCTAGGCCCTTACTACTATGTATGGTAGAAAGATTAATTCCATTCTGAAGATTATAATCTTTCGTCAAAAAATCTTCTCCAGTAGAACTTCTTAAAATATGATCTAACTGATTCTTATACCAGTTGAAGACTATATTGATATTAAAATCATTATTCATTAATTCTATTTCAACAATTTCTGAAAGTTGAAATAAATTTGAATTTAAATCTGAATCTTGAATAATCGAGGACGACTTGTAATTTATAAGCAGTTCATTAACAATGTTTAAAAAACCTTTTTCTCTTAGTTCCTGAGACCAAGTAATGCATTTATTAATTAAAATTTCCAAATTATTATTAATATCACAATCAAGTAAATCTTCTAATTTTATTTCTATAAACTTTGAAGAAGCAAGCAAAGTTATATTTTTTAAAGACCTTGGATTTAATAAACATTCAATGAATAAAAATATTAGAGAACTTGCTTCTGTATCAAAAATATTTTGTTTATTTTGAATTTTGCATGGGAGGTTAAACTGATTTAATTTTTTTTTAAAATCTAAGCATTGCGAATTACTTAATGTAAGAATCGCAATTTTATTAATATCAATTTCTTTATTATTTAAAATGAAGTTAAAAATGTAATGAGTTACAAGATCCTCTATATCAGTCTCTTTTTTTGAAAATTCTACAATTTCAAATACATCCTTAAATTTAGAATTAATATTTTCATTAATTCTAGAGGTTAATTTGCTGTAGTTAAGTTTTGATTGCTTAAGTCCATCCTTATAAAGTTTATTAAGAACATCAATTAACTTTTTTGAGGATCTATAGTTATCTGTAAGACTAAAAACTTCGATTGCATTAGATCTTGCATCTAAGTAAGTTTCAATATCTCCACCTCTAAATTTGTAGATCGCTTGTTTAGGATCACCTACGCAAAGTAAAAAATGATTTTTTGTATTAAAAAACTTTTTTATTAAATTCCACTGAGTAATATCTGTATCTTGAAATTCATCTACTAAGACACATTTAAATCTTTTTTGAAGTTTAGATAGAGTATTACTATTACTAATTTCTGAATCTAGAAATGTATTTTCTACAGTCTTTATAAGATCATTAAAGTTGAAAATAGAAAAACTTTTCTTTAATTCAATTAATTTTATATAAGCTAATTGAGTAAATATTCTTACAAATTCAGTATAGAAACCTTCTTTTATTTTATAAATTTTATCTTGTAATAAATTAAATTTAGTAAAATCTAATTTTAGATTGTATTTATTAATTTCTTTAGATATATTTTCATTATAAAAATATTTAGATAAGAGATCATCTTTAGAAATATCATATATAAAATCAATCGCATTTTTAGAATTAAGCCTTCTGTTAATCTCTTCAATCCAACAAATTATTTGATTAAACTTATCATTTCTTGGTTTTGCTGCATATATTTGACTTTTTCCACCACTCTCCTTAATTAATTTTCCCAACTCTATAAGTTGTAAAAATAATTCCTTGCCTTTCTTATTCCATTCAACACAAAACTCGTTCCAATTTAAATAAAATAATTGAATAAAATAATTATTTAAATCATTAATCTTATATTTATTATTTATTTGAAATTTACAGATATTTTCTTGATCTATATTTTTTAAAATTTCTACAAAAAATGACTTATTGATCCTAGTTCCAAATCTAGAACTTATTTTTTTTTTGTTTACTGCTGAAATAATCTCATGATTAAGATTTAGAAAATTATCAATCCACAAATTATCTATTACATCTTTATACAAATTATCAATATTATTCTCAACATATGGATCTTGAGTTAAACCTATTTCAATACCATATTCATCAATAATATTATTACAAAAAGCATGGAATGTAGTTACTTTTAACTTATAAAATTCATTTATAAAATTATCAATTTCGGAAATTATTTTTTCCTTTGATTTCTCTTTATCCTTAAAATTTAGATACCAATCCTTAAGAGTATTATCTATATTACTTTGATTATGATTTTGCAAATATAATTTTAGATTCTGAAATCTCGAAAGTATTTTATCTCTTAATTCAGAACAAGTATTTTTTGTAAAACTTAGCAAGAGTATCTCATCTGGTTTAACTTTTTTCTCCAATACATTCCTTAAAACTATGTGAGCCAAAGTAAAACTTTTACCAGTTCCTGCACTTGCTTCTACTAATTTAAACTTATTATCTAATTTAATTTGATTAATATCCATATTATATTAAATTAAACTTTGACCTCATTTTTATAAAATAAGTAATTCTTAAATTTATTCATTAAATATTTCTCTTCCAAGGCAATCTTAAATTTAATTATTAAAACTAGACTTATTGTCAAAAATAAATAATAAATAGATAATTTTATTATAAAAACTCCAATGGAGATAAATATTAAAGAAAAGTACATAGGATGACGCGTAAATCGATAAATACCTGTGGTAACTAAATTGCTATTTTTTAAAGGTCTTGGGAAAGGAGATAAATTTCTACCTAAGTCTTTTATTGAAATTAACATTATTATGAAAGCGATTATGATAATAAAAATACCAAGGAAATAAGAGAAAGGACTTTCTTGAATTATTTGTTTTTGAGGAAGAAATTCCCATTGGAAAAAATGGAGACTAATAATAAAGAACTGTAAAAAAACAAGCATTAAATCATAAGCAGCTTTAAAAAATTTTTTTAACTGAAATTTATTCATTATTTATTTATTTAATGCTTCAATTAGAGGACCATATAATCTGTATGATAATTGGTCAAAATTATTATTTCCAAGAAAGAAGTCTGGTTCTTTTTCATTACCAAAACACATTTTCATTTCTATATTATCTCTTTCTCCTTTAGAAAAATTTTTATTTCCAATCCATTTATCGGTAAAAGCTTTTTTTTCATTTTTTAATTTTATTTTTGCTTCTATGTATTTATAAGTGCTTTCTGGTGGGAGAGGTAAACATTTTTCAGAGTAATTTTTAAAAATATTTATATATTCCTCCAAAATTAGATTTGATTCAGTTGCTCCGGGTGATTGAATAATTTGCGATTTATAATTATTTTCTGTTCTAAAAATTACTTTAGTCCTTTTTATATTCTTCTTTAAAGAAGAAATAAAGAGTAATTTTATCCAAGCCTCAGTCAAACGACTTAAGCTTAATTTGGCATTAATTAATTCAATTACTGTGTCATCAGCGATTAAATATTCTTCCTTATTAATCTTTGATTTAACATAGATTTTATTAATATTATTATGTTGACTCAAACTTGAAGATAGACTACTTAATAAATCTTTGATTTCTTTTTCTTTTGTAAAAATACTATTTTTGGGCATAATAATTCCATTTTCAGCCAAATGATCATTAATATTTAATTCATTTAAATCATCAGTAATATTATGCTTATCAATTTCTACTTGCTGAATTATTTTTGTAATTAGTTGCGTCTTTTGCAGATTGCTTACATACTCCTCGTCTGGATGATGAATAAATATTTCCTTGGGATAAATATTGTTTTTATTAAGCCAATATTTTTGTGGAGTTTTGAACCAAAAAATCAATTCTGATAATTTGTAATTTTTAATATCAGATTTTTTTTCATTCCAATTTATATCTTCTATTAAAGAATAATTACTTTTAACAATCTTAGATTTATCAAGATCAATTATTTCATTATTATTTAAATCAGAATCTTTAATTATTAGTTCTCTTTGGCGTTGGTTTAAAAAACTATCAAAAAAAGAAATTAACTCTTTTATAGGAAAAGAAACATCTAATTTTTTATTATCTTTATCATTTTTTACCCAAGTGACTATAAATTTATCTCTGCAGGCAATTAACAACTCTAGAAATGCATATTTCTCTCTTTCAAAAACAGATGGATCACCCAAATGATATTTGTTTTTTAATAAATTAATATTTTCACTCTTTGGTAATTTTGGATAAAAAACACTATTCATGTCTATCAGGAAGATAACCTTATGTGGAATATGCCTTGCATTCTCAATATCACTTACTAGGATCTTGTTAAGTCGTGATTTGCTTTGATATTTAGCTTTATTTATGCAAGAAATTAATATTTCTCTAAAAACTTTTAATAAGATAAAATCATCAGATATTAAAGGTATTTTGTAATTATCAAGAATTCTATTTATTTCACTTATTTCTAAATTGAAATTTGTATTAAAATCAGAAATACTTTTTAATATAGACTTTATCTTTTCAACCCATCTCGAGTAAGAAAAAGATCCCCTTATCAAATTAATATATTTTTTTAAATGAAGTAATATTTTAACCCATTTATTCAAATCCAAACTTATATTTTTATAGCTAAATGGTTTCAAATTAAAAGTATTTAAATTGACTTCTTTGTCATAAATCAAGCCTAAAGTAATTCTACTTATACACCAATCTAGAGTATTTTTCTCCTCACCTAATCTTTCATTGTCATCTAATCCCCAATGAAAACCCGCTTGGGTAAGTAAGAAAATAATTTCATCCTTCTCATTAATATTAAAATCAAAAATATTCTGAGTTACTTTTTTCGAAAGAATATAATCTATTTTTTCAAGTGTAATTTTTTCACTAGCTATTTCAGTGATATCAATTAGAAATTCATAAATACTAGAATAGTCATAATTATCCTCATCAATAAAAAAATAGGGTATCTTTTCGCCATTAATTAACTCATTATTAAAGATATACCTTAGATAAGGTTTAATTAGATTAGTTTGTGGTGATAAAACAGCAATATCACTATATTTAATATTCTCGCAAGAATTTATTATTTCTATAATTTTATTTCTTAAATATTCAAATTGACTATTCTGATTAAAATGCTCACAAAGCAATATTGAATCATCTTTTTCATTTACTAAAAAATCATTGCTATTATTATCAATAAGTCTTTTTTGTATTTGATTAAGAAGAGGAATATCTTTCTCGTTATAATAATTATTTGTTGGATCAATATAAATTAGATTGTTTTTTAAATTTATACCTTCTGTATAAATATTTTCATCAATTAATTTCTGAAAGTTTGCTCCAAATTTACCAAATATTTTCTCTATATTTGTATTATTTAAATTAAATTTACGTTCATTATCATCAAATTCCAACTCTCCTTCAATAAAATTTATTCTATTCCATAAATCTTCTCCAGCAGATAATAAATATAAATTTACCTTAGTAA
Source organism: Prochlorococcus marinus XMU1402 (assembly GCF_017696205.1). NCBI lineage: Bacteria > Bacillati > Cyanobacteriota > Cyanophyceae > Synechococcales > Prochlorococcaceae > Prochlorococcus > Prochlorococcus marinus. The sequence goes on from NZ_JAAORD010000001.1 coordinate 1,051,387, forward strand.
ATTTTGAAAGTTCCGAATAAAAATTAATATGTAGTTTAGATAAGTTATTATCGGAAAAAATATAAATTTGATTTGGAACTTTAATTTGAAAGCTTTTAATTTTTCTTAAATTCTTTATTAATTCAATCATGTATAAACATGATGGCTTTTCTGATATTTTTTCCTCTAATAATTTATATAAAATAGGTTGCCAAAATTGCTCTGAATTTAAATTATTAAATAGATTAGCTGAATTAATCTCATATCTATTCCATTGAACAATCATTTCAGGTCTAAAAATCAGATAATGAATAAAATTATTCGTGATCTTTTTTGTCAGATTATATATATCTCCATCAATTGTCTTTTTATTATCCAAATATTTATCAATCCAATTTCTAAGAGGAAATGATTCTTTAAAGCTATTTAATTCTTCCAAAGAATCAATAATGCCCCATTTAATTGACTCAAAATTCCATGCGCTCATATCAAATTCAGGGAAAAAATTTGTCAATAATGATTCGGTATACGTTGATATCGTCTTTAATTCATAAAGAGCACTTATTTTGTTTTTTATAGTAATTTGTTCACGTAACCAATTTCCCAAAAAATAATTTGGGACTACTATTTCTAATTTCTCATTTATAGACGGAGGACATATTTTTAATTCCTCTGCTAACAGCTCACTAATTACTTCAATTTTATTTGACTTATAAAGATTGAGCAATTGATTATTTTGTTATATTACTCAACTTTAAAGGGATCAGTTATTTCTGCATTAGGAAATTCGAATTCCCCAACAGCAACAAACTCTAAACGCAGCTTCAAGAAAGTTATAAATTTTTTATCCGTCGATAAAACAGCTGCTGGGGGGGATGGAATTTTTGCTCTTAGATCCACAAATTGTTTTGTTTGCAAAAATGAGGGGTTTTTTAAAAGCCAAAAATCTATTTCTTTTTTATTTTCTTTATAGTTCCTTATCCTCTCTTTCAAAATCTCTTCTAGAGGTTCTTCAACTGTTAAAAACTTTTCACTTGCTGCTACAAAAAAGTATGTTGTCATTTTTAAATTTAATTTGATTTAATAAGTGACTTCATTTCACGAACAGACTTTTCTAATCCAACCGCTAAAGCCCTTGCAACAATACTATGTCCTATGTTTAGCTCGTTCATATTGTTAATTGATGCAATTTTTTTAACATTATTGAAATTAAGGCCATGACCAGCATTAACAACTAATCCAATATCATTTGCTTCATTTGTAGACTCTATAAGCCTTTGAAGCTCTTCATATTGATCGTAACCAGTAAGTTCAGCGTATTTGCCAGTATGTAATTCTACATAATCAAACCCTATTTCTTTAGAATAATTAATCTGCTCAGAAAGAGGATCAATAAAAGCACTTACCTTGATATTTAAATCTTTTAAATTTTCGATAAAATTCCTAAGATATTTCATATTTTCTTTTAAATTAAGCCCTCCTTCAGTAGTAACTTCTTCTCTTTTTTCTGGGACAAGTGTTACGTAATCAGGAAGGACCTTTCTAGCAATTTCTAACATTTCTTCTGTAGCAGCCATTTCTAAATTGAGTTTTGTTTTAATTGTTTCTTTCAAAAGAAATACATCTCTGTCTTGTATATGTCTTCTATCCTCTCTTAAATGAACTGTTATTGAATCTGCGCCTCCTAATTCAGCCAAAAAAGCAAATTGAACAGGATCGGGTTCCACAGTTTTCCTAGCCTGCCTAACATTAGCGATATGGTCAATGTTTACTCCTAAAGTGGTCATAATTTTAGAAATCTTAATTTCTAGACAATCTAGTAACCGCCCCAATAATAGCTAATAAAAAATAACAAACACTTAAATTATTAATATATAGATAATTGAATTTGAAAAAAAATTCCTTTAAAAATAGACACAAAATCAATCCAGTATTGGGATTTTTAGCAATGTTCGTTACTCAGGACATTGTATTAAGATTTTTTTTTAGTAAGAAGAAAATAATTAATAATGATTTTCAGATACCCATTAATTCTTCTATCATTCTGGCTCCAACCCATCGATCAAGGTGGGATGGCTTAGTTCTAACTATGGCGATGGGGAGAAGAGTTACCAACAAAGATTGTAGATTTATGGTTACCAAATCCGAAATGCGAGGAATACAAGGTTGGTTTTTAAAGAGACTTGGATGTTTTTCAATAAATCAATTATCTCCATCTCTCTCTACGTTAAGATACGCTATTGACCTTATAGTAAAAGGCGAACAATTAGTCGTTTTCCCCGAAGGCAAAATTAATAAATTTAGTAGAAAATTAGTTCTCAAAGAAGGACTTTATAGATTAGCCCGATTAGCTACACAAAAAACTGAATCCATTATTATTCTTCCAATAGGAATTGCTTATAGCAAAGTATCTCCGAAATTTAGGAGCGAGTTTTGTTTATCCTTTGGGCAACCTATTGCAATGACTGATTATTTAAACCTTAATATCCAAGAATTTAACAAATTTCTTAATGAAGAAATGAGCAAAGAGGAAGAAAAAGCATTAAAGAATGTCGGTAGATGAATCCATAATAAGTTACTATTGATTTTAATAATTTAATGAGAATATGAAATTTTTAAGATTAATACCGATCTTGTTTATATTATTGGGAACTTTTCCTCATAAAAATTTAGTTCATGCAGAAATTAAAAATCCCAAAAACTATAAAGTTCTTTCAAATGATGGGAAAAAGCTTTCTATTTTAAACGTAAAGTATTTTATTAAAGAAGGCGATAAATTCATAAAAAACGGAGATTTTGATAAAGCTAAAGGTTCTTACTTAGATGCAAGAAAACTAGCAAAGCAACTTGCATCATTTTATTCTGATTTAAACACATCCTTTAAAGGTGTTGACGCAAGAATACCAACTGAAATGCAAAGAAAGGGTAAGGAATCATTACAAATTTTGGCAGTAACAAATGAGAGATTAACCTCTCTTTACCTTAAAACTGAAGAACCTGAAGTTGCAGTCCCTTTACTCATCGAAACAATTAGAATATTGACTCCAAACAGCCCAGAAGGTAAAGCAGCTTATGAAAGATTGAATCAGCTAGGATTTGTAGACACCAAATACAAGGGTTAATTCAAATTATTTATGATTACCAAAACAGAAGTTATTAATTTAATAACTAAAAAATTACCAAGTTCTCAGGTTTTTGTTGAAAACATCAAGGGAAATGATCATTTACAAGTAACTGTTATTGCATCTGAATTTAATGGATTATCATTAGTTAAACAACATCAGCTAGTATATTCTGCACTAAAAGAAGAATTAGCTTCAGAGGCTATCCATGCACTGGCATTAAAAACAGAAACCCCAATTTGAATTATGGACAACTTAACAAAAGATAAAATACAAAAACTTATTGACTCTAATCCAGTAATGGTTTTTATGAAAGGGACTAAGTTGATGCCTCAATGCGGTTTTTCTAATAACGTAGTTCAAATACTAAATTCGCTAGGTGTAGAATTTAATACTTTTGATGTTTTAAGTGATTTCGAGATAAGAGAAGGAATCAAAGAATATTCAGAATGGCCAACAATTCCTCAAGTTTATTTAAAAGGAGAATTTCTTGGTGGTTCAGACATTCTTATCGAGATGTACAACTCAGGATCCCTAAAAGAAAAAATAGAAATTGAATTAGCGTCTTAAGACAATTAGTAAGTATAAATACTGATTTAGTTAATAAAAATTAATATTTCAAATCCTTTTTTTATTAAAAAAACCCCGATTTTGCCCCCCTTCTGGTTCAATAAAACTTGATGGATCCAAAATCCATCTTTCTATTATTCTTTCTAATTTATCTTGATCTCTTTCTTCTAAAGCACTGCAATTCCTTAAGGCTTGGAGATAACCATCACTATACAATTTAAGATCAGATTGAGTATGGAAACGATTAACCAAGTCTTGGCAACTATCGCAAATAGATTGAAAATGACGAATTGCCTTAGGATTATCAAATGATGTCATAATTCGATAGATTCTGATTTTTATTTAGCATTTGTTATACCTTATTAAGGATGATTAAAAATTGCCTGGCCCAACAGTAATTAAGAATGCAATCAACTGAGCAAATCTTAGCTTCAACCCCTGGCAGTTCACAATTGCCTTCGAGCTCTCAAACTCCATCAAGAGTTCTTGTTGTTGAACCTCACCCCACACTTAGAACAGTCCTAGTACAAAGACTTCGTCAAGATGGTCATTTAGCTGCTGCCGTTGGATCAGCTGCGGAGGCTATTGACCTTTGCAGAGAACAGTCTCCTGATCTTTTGGTCAGCGCAGAAATCCTTGAACAAAATACTGCTATGAGACTTGCTCAACAGTTAGGAAGTGCTGTTATCGTTCTTACAGCAAGATCAGGAGTAGAAGCCCTAGTAAATCTTCTGGATGAAGGAGCCGATGATGTTCTTAGAAAGCCATTCGGACTAGAAGAGCTTGCAGCAAGATGTAGAACTCTATTAAAAAGAGGAAGAATAGGATTACAAGAAAAGGTCGAAGTTGGTCCTTTAGAAGTACATCTTCTTTTAAGGCAGGTTACTCTTAGCGAGAAGCCTGTAGAGCTAAGCCCAAGAGAGTTTGCGCTTCTGTGTGCTCTTCTTATGCCTCCTGGTATGGTAAGAAGTCGCCAAGAGCTTCTAAGGATGGCTTGGCCTCCGTTTAGCGGAGGACCAAGATCTGTAGATACACAAGTCTTGACGTTAAGAAGAAAATTAGAGCAGGCAGGATTAGGAGAAGGTGGTGGAATAACTACTGTTAGACAACAAGGTTATCGATTCAGTATTGACAATATTTAGTATAAAAAAGCAAAAAATTCACCAGCAATCATTAAAACTGACAATAAAGTCAATAACTTATAAGTCCAAAGAGGTGATATATAAGAAATATCATTTATATCAATATCAGTATTCTTTGAGACAATTAATAAAAACTTTTCGAAATTTTCTAATCTTTGTGGAAGTAAAAAATTTTCACCTTTATTATTATTGAAATAAAAGACCTTACTACCCTGACTCGTGGGCAGAGATTTGATTAACTTAATCTCTTTCCAAGAAATCTCCCAATTTTTTCTCCCTAAAATTTTAGAAATAAAACTAGTTTTATATGAAATTTTATTATTGCAAGTTTCTACGTAATCATTCGTGATATTGATAATTAGGTAAAGACCTAAAAAAAATGTAAAAATGGAGGGGATTTTTAATTTATCAATTGATATAAAAGGTATAGGAATTGTAAGCGCTAAATATAAAGAAATTAAAGAACTTTTTACAAAAAAAAGAGTTTTAAACCTTTCTATCATCTGCTAAAAAACCTCTTAATCTGGCAAGTTAAAACTATTAATATTTAATTTTGAACCTATTTTATGAGCACAAGCGTATCCACTAAAAGCTACTGCATTTAAGCCTTGCCCTGGAAAACATGAATCCCCTACGCAATAAAGGTTTTTAATTTTTGTAGTATTAAAAGGCATTGGCAAAAGTCCAAGTAACTTTTGACTAGGTATAGGTCCATAACTACCTTCATATCTTCCAAGAAATTTTTTGTGGGTCTTTGGAGTTCCAATTTCTTTGTGATCAATATTTTGTTCAAGATTAGGTAATATAGTTGATATCTTTTCAACAAGAAATGAAAAGTATTTTTCTTTTTTTTGCAGATATTCTGTTCTTGATAAACCTTCCCATTCACTCATTGATGAAGGTGTGAATGCATGTACGATATGTTTACCTTCTGGGGCTAAAGACGAATCAAGCAAAGTAGGAATAGATACAAAAATCACTCCCTTTTCACTTTCCAATTCATCCCAATTTTCAACGATTATATGATGACAATTAAAGCTATTGCTTATTAGATTTTTTTCAACACCAAGATGAATTGAGACAAAAGATGGAGAAGGTTTGTAGGTCTCTGACCATTTATATTCACTTTTTGGGACATTCTTACTTTCAATTAATCCTTTCTTTTTATCTTTCAGTCCAAATGTATCCCATCTAGTTGAATTGGATACAATAATATCTGAGTAAATTTCCTCCCCATTTGAGAGCTTAACTCCTACAGCCTTCTTGTCCTTTAAGAGGATCTCTGTCACATTGGCTTTATAACGAATTTGGCTGCCTAGTTTTTCGATACCAGCAACTAATTTTTCTGCTATTGTTCCTACACCACCTTTTGGATAATTTATACCGCCAGCATGCCTATCTGTAAATACCATTCCGGCATTAATCATAGGAGTTTTGAGGGCTGGCATTACTGACCAGCAAAAACATTCTATGTCGATAAATTTTAGGAGTTCAGGATCCTTTATGAACTTTCTGGCGACATCTCCTGCGTTTACAGGTAACCATCTTGCCAACCCCAAGCAGGATAATGGAGATTTAAAGAAAACTTTTAAAAGATAACTTGGATCCTCTATTGATAAAAGAGGCATTGAATCTAAACATTTAAATACATTTGCGCAAGTATCGTAAAAATTTTTTATACCTTTTTTTTCCTTCGGAAAACTTTCTGATAATTTATTAATGAATTTATCATAACTTTTATCTACTGAAATACTAAAATTATTTGGAAGATGATACTCAAGTTGCACCGGATCAGGAATAGTTTCGCATTTCTCATTTACGTCTTTTAATGCACGAGTTAATAAATTAGTATAACCTTTATCTCCAAATCCAAATATCATTGAAGCACCAACATCAAAGGTATAGCCTTTCCTCTTGAAAGACCCCCCACTTCCTCCTGGAATAATATATTTTTCAAGTACTAAAACTTCAGCACCTTTAGCAGCTAATTGTGATGCTGTTACTAATCCTCCAATTCCTGAGCCAATAATAATTGCATCAAAATTTGCTTTATTAGATTTCATATTAATAATTTAAATAATTTATTTTAGTTAATTTTGGTAAGTAAGTGATCTTTTTCAAAAAGTGAATCTAATATTCTTTTAAAATCTTTTAAGGCTATTGTAGATCTTTCTTGATAAGCTTTATACCTTAGTCTTTTATCTTTTATTCTTTTAGTTAGTTCTGGAACTAAACCAAAAGAGGCAGGCATAGGCTGGAATTTATTTTTTTTATGATTGGACAATATTTGATTTTTATTACTAATGTGATTTATAAGAGAACCAATCATTGATTCACTAGGGAAAGTTACTGGATTTTTGCCTTTAGCTAATAAAGATGCATTTATTCCTGCGAGCAATCCACCTGCAGTAGCAGCAGCATAGCCTTCCGTACCAGTTATCTGGCCAGCCGCTAAAAGAGTTTTTCTTTTTATGAATTGTAGCGTTGGTAAAAGTAATTTTGGAGATTCTAAAAAAGTATTTCTATGCATTACTCCAAAACGTACAAACTCAGCTTTTTCTAAGCCTGGAATCATCCTAAAAATTCTTTTTTGTTCTGACCATTTTAAATTTGTCTGAAAACCTACCATATTAAGTAACTTTCCTTCGAGATCTTCCATCCTTAATTGAACAATTGCATGAGGGCGATTTTTCAATCTATTCTCCCTATCAAGTAAGTCTCCCCACTTAGGATTCCACAACCCAATAGATTTAAGGGGTCCATATCTCATTGTGTCAACTCCTCTTCTAGCAATTTCTTCTATTGGCAAGCAAGCTTCAAAGAAATTAGCAAATTCTTTTTCAAAGTCTTTTAAAACAGCTTGTTCAGCTCCTATTAGTTCATTCCTAAAATGAATATAGTCATTTTTATTCAACGGGCAATTAAGATACGCAGGATCCCCCTTATCGTATCTACTTGCTTTAAATACTACTTCTTTGTTAATTGTATCACCATAAATTATTGGACTAGCTGCATCAAAAAAATGACAGGCCTCAATACCTGTAAAAAATTGAATATTGCTTGCCAGTTGATCTGCAGTTAAAGGACCAGTAGCAAGGATAGTTATATTTTCTTTGCTTGGGAGATCCAGCTGTTCAAATCTCTTGAATTCGATTAAAGGATGATTAGATAAAGCTCCAGTTAAAGCTTTACTAAATTTGGATCTATCAACTGCCAAAGCTCCTCCCGCAGGAACAGCAAATTTGTCTGCTGTTTGAACTATTAATGAATTAAAAGATCTAAGTTCTTTTTGTAATAAACCAGAAGCTCTATCTGAACTTAAAGCCCCAAAGCTATTACTACAAACCAATTCTCCACATTCACTAGTATGATGTGCTGGAGTTGATTTGAAAGGTCTCATTTCAACTAATTTAACTGGTATTCCAGAGTTTGCTACCTGCCAAGCAGCTTCAGAACCTGCAAGACCTGCTCCTATTACTATTACTTCTTTCTGTAACAAATTGGATTAGTCCTTTCCCAAAAAGTCTCTATTGAATTGCTCTCTTGCTGGCTTTTGTATGTTAAATACAACCCAAGCTAAAGCTGCGATAATCGGTGCGAAAACTACTATTGTTCTGAGCATTTTAGAAATTCTGTTAATTATCCAATATTTTACCTTTGAACTGTAAATTTAGAGAGAAATTTTAATTTTTTATTTCATAAGTTAAGAATTGTTTTTCTATTGTTCAACTTGAGATAAAAAGTTGTTTTTTTTACCTTAAAAAGGGATAATTTCATATGTACTCAATTTTACAAAATGGGTCGCTAGCTCAGCGGTAGAGCATCCGGCTTTTAACCGGCTGGTCCTGAGTTCGAATCTCAGGCGACCCACATTCTAATAATTGAGTCAATTTCTTTAAAGTTTTTTTTACTGTCAATTTCAACATACATATTAAAAATTAACTTTATAAAAACTATTTTCTTTTCAGAAGAATATATAAGATACAATACTAATCTTATTTTTTGAATATTTTGAAAGAACAAAAAGAATAATTTTATTGAAAATATTAAATATCAATAATCCCTATTAAAAGTATCATTACTAAACCTCTTTTATTAAAAGATCATTGGTTATTAACCTATATATAGGCAACACATTTATGTCACATTTATGCAAAAATAAAGATTTTTTAAATTTAAATGTCTTTTTTTTCGTAAATCTAAAAAAATACTTTACAAAGCTTCATAAAACCTGTTACAATCATTTACATAAATTCATTTTATTATTATGACTCCAGAAGCAGAACGTTTTAATGGTTGGGCAGCAATGTTAGGTTTCGTAGCAGCAGTTGGTGCATACGTCACTACTGGCCAGATAATTCCTGGTTGGTTCTAAATTTAAAACCTCGAAATTTTAAATATACCTATCATATTAGGTATTTTGTAATTCCCACTTAAGGAAAAAATCCTTTTATCCTGAAAAAAGCCTACATTTTAATTGTGGGCTTTTTTTTTACAAATTTTCCTATTAAACGTTAATAAAATTTCAATCATACAAAAAATTTCTTAACTTATTTCTGAAAGTATAAATGGCAGGTTAGTCATAATTTTTTTGCCTTTACTATTAATCACGTTCTACATGAATCGATCATGCATTGAATACTCTGAAAATATAAATTGATAAAATATCTTAAATATTTCAAGAAAGTCAATCTCTTTATATATTTTTTAAGTTCTTATTAGATAAATATAATTATTACTGCCACAAACTATTCTTATGAAGTTGATTTTTTATCTATATTATCTAGGCAAGTTGAACACAACAAATGTCCTTTTTTTATCCAAAACGTTTTTGTTGACCGTTCTATATCTTTTCTGCAAATCAAGCATTTAAATATTGGAGACATTTTCTAGAAATTTTATTAGTTAGTAAAAATACTAAGTTTTTAATTTTATTATTAAAGGTTAGTTTTAATTTTTAATGTAATTAAATATCAGTAGTTATTCAACTTTCATTCAAACTTTTAAATAAATAAGCGGAAGCCAAAAATATATTTTATGCGCAACAAAATAAATAGTAAAAAAGTATTTTTAAAGGGCAATAAAAAAGCCTGCTAAATGCAGGCCTTTTTTGTGTATAAGAGATTTTCTAAACTTAAAATTAATGAATTTAGAAAGCGAATGATGTTTTAACCATTACACCAGTATTATCATCTGTATTAACA